>NZ_NIBE01000059.1:260141-324767 GCF_002205115.1 Pseudomonas sp. DrBHI1 | reverse complement strand
CCCTGTTCTTCGCCTTCGGCGTCGCCTTCGAGATCCCGGTGGCGGTGGTACTGCTGGTGTGGATCGGCGTGGTCGACGTGCAGTACCTGAAGAAGATCCGTCCGTACGTGATCATCGGCTGCTTCGTGGTCGGCATGATCCTCACCCCGCCGGACATCTTCTCCCAGACCCTGCTGGCCGTGCCCATGTGGATGCTGTTCGAGGTCGGCGTGCTGTGCGGCAGCCTGATCCGCAAGCGCAGCCACGAGCCGGACGAAGCGAGCAACGACCACAACGACCAGCCACCTGCGACCCAACCGTGAACTTGTTGCTTCTTGAAGAGGCCGACTTCGTGTCGGCGGACCGTGTCGTCCTGGCCGATCGCCGCTTCACCCACATGCAGGAGATCCACCGCGTGGCGGTGGGCGACAGCCTGCGCGTCGGGCGCATCGGCGGCCTGATGGGCAAGGCCGAGGTCATCCGCCTCGAAGGCCATGAGGCCGAACTGCGGGTGGCCTTCGACCAGCCGCCGCCGGCCAAGCTGCCGCTGACCCTGGTGCTGGCCGTGCCGCGGCCAAAGATGTTGCGTCGGCTGTTCCAGACGGTCGCCACCCTGGGCGTGCCGCGGCTGATCCTGGTCAACAGCTACAAGGTCGAGAAGAGTTTCTGGCAGACGCCGTTTCTGCAGTCCGAGACCATCCGCGAAAACCTCATTCTCGGCCTGGAGCAAGCCCGTGACACGGTGCTGCCGGAAGTGATCATCGAGAAGCGCTTCAAGCCCTTCGTCGAAGACCGCCTGCCCGCCATCGCCGAAGGCTCCTTGGGCCTGGTCGGCCACCCCGGCCCCTACCCTGCCTGCCCGCGCGCCGTGGAAGGCCCGGTGACCCTGGCGATCGGCCCCGAAGGCGGCTGGATCCCCTACGAGGTCGAGCTGCTCGGCAAGGCCGGCCTGGCCCCGGTGCAGCTGGGCGATCGCATCCTGCGGGTGGAAACGGCGGTCACCGCCCTGCTCTCGCGAATTTTCTGACGCAATAGTCAAGTTTTTGCCATCAAGTTTCCCCGCCCCGCGCCGATGGCCTGTGCAACAGAACAATAATCCGCACTGCCACGCGCCGGGGAGTCGTCTATGTACCGTTGGTTTGCCCAGTCACTGGGAAATGTAAGCGTCAATCGCAAGTTGGGGATCGGCTTCGGCCTGGTGCTGCTGCTCACCCTCGGCATCACCTTCACCGGCTGGCTGGGCATCGACAGCGTCACCAGCCGTGGCGACAAGCTCGGCAACATCTCGGTGATCCACCAGTACACCCAGGACCTGCGCCTGGCCCGCCTGGGCTATGAGCGCAACCGAGACGACGTCGCCGTGGCGGAACTGGAAAAAGCCCTGGCCAACCTCGAGCGCCAGGTGCAGTTCATGCTCGGCCAGATCGAGCTACCCGCCGACCGCCAGCGCCTGGACAAGCAGCAGGACGCCGTGCGCCAGTACCAGCAGGCCTTCACCGAACTCAAGCAGGCCGGCCTGCGCCGCGAGGCCAGCCGCGCCACTTTGGGCGACAGCGCCGACAAGGCCGCCGAGCTGATCGCCAAGGTCCAGCAGCGCCTGCTGCAGGGCGGCGATATCCAGCAGTACCAGGAGGTGGTGCAGGTCGCCGCCCTGTTGCAGCAGGCACGCTTCCAGGTGCGCGGCTACACCTACAGCGGCAAGGCCGAGTTCCAGCAGACCGCGCTCGGCGCCATCGACCAGGCCATGACCGTACTCAAGGCCCTGCCAGGCAAGCTTCCGGCCGAATTCGCCGCCAGCCTCGACGACGCGGCCAGCGCACTGGCCGCGTACCGCGACGCGGTGAACCAGTTCGGCAACGCCCAGACGGCCAGTGAGCAGGCGCTGGCGCGCATGTCCGCGCAAGGCCAGGTGCTGCTGTCCGCCAGCCAGGAAATGACCGTCTCGCAAACCACCGTGCGCGACCAGGGCACCCAGCAGGCCAAGACCCTGCTGGCCGGCGCCACCGCCCTGGCGCTGCTGCTGGGGGTGCTGGCCGCCTTCGCCATCACCCGTCAGATCATCGTGCCGCTGCGCCAGACCCTCGCCGCCGCCGAGCGCGTGGCCGGCGGCGACCTGCGCCAGGACCTCAAGGCCGATCGGCGCGACGAACTGGGCCAGCTGCAGGCCAGCATGCAGCGCATGACCCAGGGCCTGCGTGAGCTCATCGGGGGCATTGGTGACGGCGTGACGCAGATCGCCAGCGCCGCCGAGGAACTGTCGGCGGTCACCGAGCAGACCAGCGCCGGGGTCAACAACCAGAAGGTCGAGACCGACCAGGTCGCCACTGCCATGAACGAGATGGCCGCCACCGTCCAGGAAGTGGCGCGCAACGCCGAGCAAGCCTCGGAAGCGGCGCTGATGGCCGACCAGCAGGCCCGCGAGGGTGACAAGGTGGTGGGCGAGGCGATCAGCCAGATCGAGCGCCTGGCCGGCGAGGTGGTCAACTCCAGCGAAGCGATGAGCCAGCTCAAGGCCGAGAGCGACAAGATCGGCAGCGTGCTGGATGTGATCAAGTCGGTGGCCCAGCAGACCAACCTGCTGGCGCTCAACGCCGCCATCGAAGCCGCCCGCGCTGGCGAAGCGGGCCGTGGCTTCGCCGTGGTCGCCGACGAGGTGCGCAGCCTGGCCCAGCGCACCCAGCAGTCCACCGAGGAGATCGAGGAACTGATCGCCAGCCTGCAGAACGGCACCGAGCGCGTGGCCAGCGTCATGGACAGCAGCCGCGCCCTGACCGACAGCAGCGTCGAGCTGACCCGCCGCGCTGGCGACTCGCTGGGCACCATCACCCGCACCGTGTCGTCGATCCAGTCGATGAACCAGCAGATCGCCACCGCCGCCGAACAGCAGAGCGCCGTGGCCGAAGAGATCAACCGCAGCGTGATGAACGTGCGCGACATCTCCGACCAGACCTCGGCAGCCAGCGAGGAGACCGCCAGCTCCAGCGTCGAGCTGGCCCGCCTGGGAACGCACCTGCAGGGCCTGGTGGGGCGTTTCAGGCTCTAATTCGCGGCTTGCGGGCTGTAGGTACTACCCTTCAGCCCTCAGAGAATTTTCCTACTCAATTTGCAGGTCCAGTCCGACGGACTTCCGGCCGATGAGCAAAGGCCATGGCGGCAATCTGCTGCCATGGCCTTTTCTCAATCGGACGGAGACCTGCCATGTTCGGATACCTTGACCGCCAACTCGGCAACCTCGGCGTCGGGCTCAAGCTCACCCTGGGTTTCGCCGTGGTGCTGCTGCTCACCCTGGCCACCACACTCAGCGGCTGGCGTGCGCTGGACGGCGCCATCGAGCGCTCGGAACAACTGAGCGACATCGGCCAACTCAACGATCTGACCCGTGACCTGCGCGCCGAGCGCATCACCTACCGGGTACTCGCCGACGACGTCAGCAGGACACGCATCGCGACCATCCTGGAACAGTTGCACGACCGCCTGACCCTGCTGCAGCAACGCAGCGGCCTCGATTCGTCGCGACAGATGCTGAGCCAGAAGCTGCAGTTGCTGCAGCGCCTGAAAGGCGACTTCGCCACCTTACAAAGTACCGTGGACAGCCGCGAAGGCTTGCACGCGGCGATGCAGGCGCAGTCTGGCGTGCTCGAAACCGTGATCGACGAACTGCAGACCCAAGCCCTGCTGAAGCTGTCGGGCGACGGCTTGCAGAGCAGCGTGGTCGGTCTCATGGACACTCTGGGCCGCCATATCGAGTCCGCCAGCCAGCAAAGCCTGGTGCCAGCCTATGCCTTCTCACCCCGGGACAGCTTTGCCAGCATGGGCGATGACGCGCTGCAGGCGGCGAATGCCAGCCTTGGCCAGTTGCTGCGGGCAATCACCCCGCTGGAACTACCCGGCACATTGACCCAGCGCCCACAGGTGGAACTGGACCGCTACCGCGACGTCCTGCACCAATATCGCGAGGCCGCGCTCAAGGTCGAGCAGTTGCAGGACGGCATGGAGAAAATGGGTGACGAGCTGCAGACCGTAAGCGTTGAACTGAGCGAGCGCAAAGTCGAGCAGCGCGACAACGAGGCCCTGGCCGACCGTTCGCTGCTGACCAGCGTGGCTGTGCTAGCACTGGTGTTCGGCATCCTCGCTGCCTGGCTGATCACCCGGCAGGTCACCCAGCCCCTGCGCCAGGTGCTGGCCCAGGCCGCGCGTATCGCCCGTGGCGACCTCAGCCAGGTACAGACGGTGCAGCGCCGCGACGAGATGGGGCAGCTGCAGGCCAGCATGCGCGAGATGACCTTGAGCCTGCGCGAGCTGCTCGGCGGCATCGACCAGGGTGTCGGCCAACTGTCCAGAGCCGCGACGGCGCTGGCCGGCGCCAGCGTGGACACCCGCGAGCGCATCGGCCAGCAGCGCGAGGAGACCGACCAGGTGGCCACGGCCATGAACCAGATGAGCGCCACGGTGCAGGAGGTCGCGCAAAATGCCGAGCAGGCCTCCCAGGCGGCCACCACCGCCGACCGCCAGGCACAGCTGGGTGATCAGGTGGTGGCCGAGGCGATTGCCCGCATCGAGCAGTTGGCGAGGCAGATGGACCACTGCCTCACGGCCATGGGTCACCTGGCCGGTGAAAGCCAGCGTATCGGTTCGATTCTCGATGTGATCAAGTCGGTGTCCGAGCAGACCAACCTGCTGGCGCTCAACGCCGCCATCGAGGCGGCCCGGGCCGGCGAGGCCGGGCGCGGTTTCGCCGTGGTGGCCGGCGAGGTGCGCGGCCTGGCCCAGCGCACGCAGCAGTCGACCGAAGAGATCGAGCTGCTGATCGACAGCCTGCACCGCGGCACCGACGAGGTGACCGGCCTTCTGGACGACAGCAAGCGCCTGACCGGGCAAAGCGTCGAACTCAGCCGCAAGGCTGGCGCTGCGCTGGGGCAGATTACCGAGACGGTGTCGACGATCCAGGGGATGAACCAGCAGATTGCCACGGCCAGTGAGCAGCAGAGCGTGGTGGCCGAGCAGATCAACCGAAACGTGATCAATGTACGTGATGTTTCGGAACAGACGCGGGCGGCCAGTGAACAGACTGCGGTTTCGAGTGGGGAGTTGGAGCAGTTGGGGCAGCAGTTGCGGGGCATGGTGGGAAGGTTCAATCTCTAAGCCTTGCAGGCGCGCCCAGATCGCCAGGACCTGAAAACAGACCGACGGCTTTGGCTTTGGCTTTGGCTTTGGCTTTGGCTTTGGCTTTGGCTTTGGCTTTGGCTTTGGCTTTGGCGATCAGAAGATTAACACCACAGCCCACTAGCGACAGCTGCGTCAGCCCAGGCGCCGCCCGTACCTTCGCGACTTCAGGAGGCCGAACGCAGGACTTGCGGAGGGAGGTGACGGGCATGGATGCCCGTCAAGCGCTGGGGCCCAGGATGGGCCCTGCAGCGCGGTCCTCCCGGGAGCAAGGCCGGAGTGAGGGGACCCGGAGCGCAGCGGAGGGCCGGATGAATGGAGCGCAGCGTTTTTTGGTTACTTTTTGTCGCGTTTGACAAAAAGTGACTCGCCGTAAGGGCGAAAAGGTGACTATGCGTCGATATCGTAAATGAATGCGCTTACAACAATAGAAACCGACGCCGACCGTCTTTGACTTTGACTTTGACTTTGACTTTGACTTTGACTTTGACTTTGACTTTGACTTTGACTTTGAGAGAGTGTGTTTTGAAAGTTATATGCGCATTCATTTGCGATATCGACGCATAGTCACCTTTTCGCCTTTACGGCGACCTACTTTTGCTCTTGGGCAAAAGTAGGCAAAAACCGCTGGCTCCATTCATACGGCCCCTACGCTTCGCTCCGGGGTCCCCTCGCTCCGTTCTTGCTCCCGGGAGGACCGCGCTGAACGCCCCATCCTGGGGCGCAGCGCTTGACGGGCATCCATGCCCGTCACCTCCCTCCGCAAGAACTCCGCTCGGCCTCCTGAAGTCGCAATTAGCGGCGTCTGAACTATCGCGCACTTAGAAGCAAGATCAAGATCAAGATCAAGATCAAGATCAAGATCAAGAAATGAGCATTCTTTGATTGGAAGGTGGTGGTATTTCGACAGTCAGGCCTCTCGCCAATATATAGCAAGAGGCCTGAACAGTTTTGATCACATACATTGCACCCACGGTTTACGCAGGTCTAAACACAATCACAAAACTTGCCGCAAGAACGCCTGCGCCCGCAAATCCTTCGGCGCGGCAAAGAATTCCTGCGGCGGCGAATCTTCCAGCAACTTCCCGTGGTCAAAGAACAACACCCGATCCGCCACTTCCCGGGCAAAGCCCATCTCGTGCGTCACGCAGACCATGGTCATGCCTTCCTGGGCAAGGGTCTTCATCACATCCAGCACCTCCCCGACCATTTCCGGATCGAGCGCCGAGGTCGGTTCGTCGAACAGCATCACCTTCGGGTCCATCGCCAGGGCCCGGGCGATGGCCACCCGCTGCTGCTGGCCACCGGAGAGCCGCGACGGGTACTCGTTGGCCTTCTGCGCGATACCGACCTTTTCCAGCAACGCCCGGGCCTTGGCCTCGCGCTCGGCCTTGTTGCGCTTGCGCACCACCTTCTGCGCCAGGCACAGGTTCTCCAGCACGGTCATGTGCGGGAACAGGTTGAAATGCTGGAACACCATGCCGACTTCTCGGCGATAGGCGTTGATATCGGTCTTCGGGTCGTCCAGCTGCAAACCGCCGATGGACACATGGCCCTCGTCGAAATGCTCCAGGCCGTTCAGGCAGCGCAGGAAGGTCGACTTGCCCGAGCCCGACGGCCCCAGCACCACCACCACCTCGCCCTTGGCGACCTGGGTGGTGACGTTGTCCACCGCGCGCACCACCTGGCCCCGGGTGTCGAAGACTTTCAGCAGGTCACGGACTTCAATCACTTTGCGCAAGCCTCCGCTCGAGCCGGCTGGCGATGTGCGACAGCGGCAGGTTGATCAGCAGGTACAGGCCCGCCACGCAGAACCAGATCTCGAAGGTCGAGAACGAGGTGGTGATGGCCTCGCGGCCGCTCTTGGTCAGCTCGGTGATGGCGATCACCGACACCAGCGAGGTGTCCTTGACCAGGCTGATGAACTGCCCGGCCAGCGGCGGCAGCACGCGCTTGAACGCCTGCGGCAGGATCACGTGACGCATCGACTGGGCGCCGTTCAGGCCCAGCGATCGCGCCGCCTCGTTCTGCCCCTTGGCGATCGACTGCACGCCGGCACGGACGATCTCGGCCACGTAGGCGCCGGTGAACAGCGCCAGCGCCGCCACCCCGGCGAACTCGCGGGACAGGTTGAGCACGGTACCGATGAAGAAGTAGAAGATGAAGATCTGCACCAGCAGCGGCGTGCCACGCACCAGCTCGACATAGACAGTGGAAAGATCACGCAAGGTCGGGTTGTTCGACAGCCGGCACAGCCCGGCGAACAGGCCGATCACCAGGCCCAGGGCGCCGGAGATCACCGAGATCCACAGCGTCGTCCACAGACCCCAGGCCAAGGGGCCGGCGGCCCAGTGGCGGGTGACGCCGATGGCATCGCCCTCGGCGACGTCGTCGCCGCGGGCCAGCAGCATGCTGTCCTTGGCCACTTCGACGACCTGGTTGTCGCCGTTCTCGTCCTTCAGGGTGACCCGGGCATTGTCGCCGGACACCACGATTTCCTCGACCGTGCCTGGGTTGGTGGCACGCTGGGTTTCCTCGGCCTTGTAGGCGAAGTATTGCGGAACGCGGTTCCAGCGCCACTCATAGGAAATCATCGAGGTAGCCAGGTACAGGCTGAACGCCAGGCCCACCAGGACCAGCGCGGTCAGCCCATGCCAGGGCCACTGTGCTTTCTTGTGTTTGATCACGTGGGGTACTTCCGTAAAAGCGAAACGCGCAGGGCTTGCCTGCGCGTCGAGGTCAGTGCCTGGGGTTTTGGCCCGGGCCTTATTCCATTTCCTTCAGCCAGTCCTTGCTCTTGAACCACTTGTCGTGAATACGATCGTAGGTCCCGTCATGCTTGATCTGGTGCAGGAAGTTGTTGATGTAGTTGATGCTGTCGTAGTCGCCTTTCTTCAGGCCGAAGGCCAGCGGCTCGTAGGTGAAAGGCTCTTCCAGGAACACCAGCTTGCCGGCGCCGGCCTTCTCCACCGCCACCACGTTGTAGGGCGAGTCGTAGACGAAGGCGTCGGCCTTGCCGTTGACCACGTCCATCACCCCTTCCTGCTCGTTGTCGTAGCCGTGGTACTTGGCCTTGCTGATCAGCTTCTTCGCGACCATCTCGCCGGTGGTGCCAAGCTTGGAAGTGAGGCGGTACTTCTCGTTGTTCAGGTCCTTGTACGACTTGATCTCGCCCGCCAGCTCCTTGCGGATCAGCAGGGTCTGGCCAACCACGATGAAGGGTTCGCTGAAGTTCAGGCGCAGGTTGCGTTCCTGGGTCAGGGTCATGCCGCTGCCGATGAAGTCGAACTTGTCGGTCATCAGGGCCGGGATGATGCCGTCGTAGGCGGTGGAAACCATCTCCAGCTTGACGCCCATGGACTTGGCCATGGCCTTGAGGATGTCGACCTCGAAGCCGATGATCTCACCGCGCTTGTTGGTCATTTCGAACGGCATGTAGGTCGGGTCCATGCCCACGCGCAGGGTGCCACGCTTGACCGCGTCGTCGATGGCGCCGGCCTGGGCGGCGGTCACCGCGATCAGGGCGGTCGCACCTACCAGCAGTCGCGACAGGTATTTCTTAATCATCACCAAGTCCCCTAGCAAGAAGTACGCAGATTTTTTCTTGTAAGCACGGTCCGACAGACCGATGCGCAATATCGGGACGGATGCTAACGCATGCGCGGCGCAGGACCTAGAGCCGGGGGGGACTTTGTTGGCCAAAAGATGGCGAAGAACGAGGGCTTTGCCCTCGTATCGCCGGCAAGCCGGCTCTCACAAGGATAGTGTTGCACCTGTGGGAGCCGGCTTGCCGGCGAACGGGCCGCGAAGCGGCCCCAAGGAAGGGTCAGGCGCCGGCCAAGGCTGGCTGGGCCACGTTCTCCGGATGCAGCGGCAGCAGCGGCGAGTGCGGATCGTTGGCGATGGACGCCCGCCACACATCGATCCACGCCGTGTTGTGCCCGGCCCACACCTGCTCGTGCAGACGCGATAGCGCCACCGGATCGCTGAGCAGCGCCAGGCGGGTGTTCAGGTCCAGGCCTTTCGGGCCGACTTCCAGTGCCTTGCCCACGCGCTCGGCGCGCAGCGCATCGATCGGAGCCGCCTGGCCGTGACGCGCAGTGGCCATGGCACAGGCCAGGGCGTTCTGGCGCGGGTCGACCACGGCACGGACGAAACCGTCATGCAGGGCGTGCCAGCGGTTCTCGTGGGTGTACTGGTCGGTCGCCAGCAGCTCTTGCGGCGTTGCATATTCCTCGGGGATGAGGAACAGCTTCTCGTCCTTGGCCGCCAGGCCCAGGCGCGTGCGGCTGGAAATTACCGACACCGGGATCGACAGCACCAGCGAGCCGACGATCGGCGCCAGCCACCACAGGAAGCTCGGGTTCAGCCAGGCCACCAGGCCAGCCCAGGCGATGCCCAGCAGGGTCTGCGGACCATGGCGACGTACCGCCTCGCTCCACGGAGTCGAGTCGTCGTCACGCTGCGGCGAGTTCCAGGTCGCGGCCCAGCCGAGGAACGCGGCCAGCACGAAGCGGGTGTGGAAGATCATCCGCACCGGCGCCAGCAGCATGGAGAACAGCATCTCCATCAGCATCGACAGGGTGACCTTGATGCGCCCGCCAAATTCGGTGGCGCCTTTGGCCCAGATCAGGATGACGCTGAGCAGCTTGGGCAGGAACAGCAGCACGATGGTGGTGGAGAACAGCGCGATGGCTTTCTCCGGGTGCCACTGCGGCCACAGCGGGTAAAGCTGGAACGGCTCGATGAAGTACTGCGGCTCCATCAGGGTGTTGGTCGCCAGCAGCGCCGTCGACAGCACCAGGAACAGGAACCACAGCGGCGCCGACAGGTACGACATCACCCCGGTGAGGAACACCGCGCGGTGCACCGGGTGCATGCCCTTGACCAGGAACAGGCGGAAGTTCATCAGGTTGCCGTGGCACCAGCGGCGGTCGCGCTTGAGTTCGTCGAGCAGGTTCGGCGGCAGCTCTTCGTAGCTGCCCGGCAGGTCGTAGGCGATCCACACGCCCCAACCGGCACGGCGCATCAGCGCGGCTTCGACGAAGTCGTGGGAGAGGATCGCACCAGCAAACGCACCTTTGCCCGGCAACGGCGCCAGGGCGCAGTGCTCGATGAACGGCTTCATGCGGATGATCGCGTTGTGGCCCCAATAGTGCGATTCGCCCAGCTGCCAGAAGTGCAGGCCGGCGGTGAACAGCGGGCCGTACACGCGGGTGGCGAACTGCTGCATGCGCGCATACAGGGTGTCCATGCCCGAGGCTTTCGGCCCGGTCTGGATGATACCGGCGTCCGGGTTGGCCTCCATCAGGCGCACCAGGCTGCTCAGGCACTCGCCACTCATGACGCTGTCGGCGTCGAGCACGACCATGTACTTGTATTCGCCGCCCCAGCGACGGCAGAAGTCGTCGAGGTTGCCGCTCTTGCGCTTCACCCGGCGCCGGCGGCGGCGGTAGAAGATGCGGCCGAAGCCCTTGGTTTCACGGCACACGTCGAGCCAGGCCTGCTGCTCGGCGACGGCGATATCGGTGTCGTTGGTGTCGCTGAGCACGAAGAAATCGAAGCGGTCGAGGTTGCCGCTGGCGGCCACCGATTCGAAGGTGGCGCGCAGGCCGGCGAACACCCGTGGCACGTCTTCGTTGCAGATCGGCATCACCAGCGCGGTGCGCGCCTCGGGCGCGATCGGCTCGTTGCCGGCGCTGCTGCCGGAAATCTTGTACTTGTCACGCCCGGTGAGCAGCTCGAGGAAGCCCATCAGGGCGGTCCAGAAGCCCGCCGACACCCAGCAGAACAGGATGCCGAACAGGACCAGGATGGAGGTCTGCAGCGCATACGGCCACACCTGCACCACCGTGTCCCACAACGGCTGGTTGAGGATCTCGTCGAGATCGACGAACGACCAGCCCTGGTAAGGCAGGATGCCCTTCATGTACCAGCCGGCGACGAGGGTCTGGCCGATCATCAGGGTCAGCAGGATGTAACGGCGGATCGAACCGACCGTGCGCCAGCGCGCCGGCGGCAGCTCGCGCTTGGGCGGCTGCGGGGCGTTGGTGCGGCCGGTCATGCGGCGCCACATGCGGATCAGGATGTTGGTGCGCCAAGGCTCGGGCACGACCTTGGTACGCTTGATCGGCGGGGCGATCTTCAGGCACAGCCGCCCACCGGCATCGACGCCGAGCATCTCGGCGTCTTCCAGTTCGGCGGCGCTGCCGACGGTAAGACGGGCGCCCACCGAAGCCTGGGCGGCCTCGGTGGTGCCGGCGGCCGGTTGGGCCGCCAGGTGTTGGTGCAGCTCGCTGAAGGAGGTGCAGCGGGCAAGTTCCGCACGCTGCTCGTCGCTCAGGGGAAGGTGGGCCAGGTATTCGCTCAGCGATTCCGGCCTTGCGCTTGAGTTACTCATCGGCAGGCAACTGATAGCTCCAGGTCTCGGTCAGCACTTTCTCGGTGGTGGCCGGGGTCCCGTTGGTGGATGCCGCATCGGCGGCGGGTTGCTCGGCAGCCTTCTCGGCCTTGGCTTTCTCGGCCTTGGCGTGAGCGTGCTTGGCCGCGGCCTTGTCCTGCTTGGCATCCTTGGCCGGCTCGGGCTGCTCGACCGGAACGTCACGCAGCAGCGCGGCACGCATCTCGGTGGATTTCTTCGGATCCTGCACCTTCAGGCGCAGGGTCAGGCGCCAGCCTTTGGTTTCCGGGTTGTAACGCAGGTTGTTCTCGACCACTTCGGCGTTGTCGCCAACGCTGACCTGACTGCGCACGGCGGTGTCGGCCGGCAGGCTGGCAAGGTTCGGGCCGATGAAGTCGACCAGGAAGGCGATGGTGCCATCGGGCTGACGGATCAGGTTGGACTGCTTGACGTCGCCGGTGGAACGCAAGGTCTGCTTGACCCAGCCCAGCTCAGGCGAGTGCAGCTGGTCTTCCTTGATGGTCCAGCGCAGGCGGTAGTCGTACTCGAACGGCTTGCCTACCTCCGGCAGTTTTTCCGGACTCCAGAAGGCCACGATGTTGTCGTTGGTCTCGTCGGCGGTCGGGATCTCGACCAGGTCGACAGTGCCCTTGCCCCAGTCACCCTTCGGCTCGATCCAGGCGCTCGGGCGCTTCTCGTATTCGTCGTCGAGGTCTTCGTAGTCGCTGAAGTCGCGCTGGCGCTGCAGCAGGCCGAAACCACGCGGGTTCTCGACACTGAAGTTGCTCACGGCCAAGTGTTTGGGGTTGTTCAGCGGACGCCACAGCCATTCGCCGTTGCCGGCGTGAATCGACAGGCCTTCGGAATCGTGCAGGGCCGGACGGTAGTTCATGACCTTGGACGGCTGGTTGGGGCCGAACAGGTACATGCTGGTCAGCGGGGCGATGCCCAGGCGGCTGACGTTGTCACGCAGGTAGACCCGCGACTTGACGTCGACCAGGGTATCCTCGCCCGGACGCAGGGTCAGCTTGTAGGCGCCGGTGGAGCGCGGCGAGTCGAGCAGTGCGTAGATCACCAGGTGCTTGTCATTCGGCTTGGGTTTTTCGATCCAGAACTCGCGAAAGCGCGGGAACTCCTCGCCGGACGGCAGCGCGGTGTCGATGGCCAGGCCACGGGCCGACAGGCCGTAGCGGTGGCCCTTGCCGACCACGCGGAAATAGCTGGCGCCAAGCAGAGTCATGATCTCATCTTGCTTGTCGGCCTTGTTGATCGGGTAGAGCACGCGGAAACCGGCGTAGCCGAGGTTCTTGGTGGCGTCGGCGTCGTGCGGCACGTCACCGAACTCGAAGCGGCTCGGGTCGTACTTGATTTCCCTGACCTTGTTGGCGGTGATCTCGTTGATGGTCACCGGCGTGTCGAAATGCATGCCCTGGTGGTAGAACGAGAGCTTGAACGGCGTCTTGTCCTTGGCCCACTCGGCCTTTTCCTGCAGGAAGCGGATCTTCTGGTAGTCGGCGTACTTCATGTCGCGGAACACCGGCGGCAGGTTGCTCTTCGGTGCCTCGAACTTCTGACCGGCCAGATCCTTTGCCTTGGCTGCAACATCGTCCAGATTGAATGCCCACAGCTGGCCCGCGCTCATCAGGCCGACCAGCGCCACGCCGGCCAGCATGGCCTTGCGCAGCCGGGTACCGGGGATTCTAGGTGCAATACAGGGGCTTACAATCACGAGCAATCCTCGCCGAAAACAGATCATGAAACCAACGGCCAGCGACCAATGCCGGGTTGGCGAGCACTGTTCGGACCCCGTGAGGGCCTAATGATTCCCCAAACGGATCCTGACAATGCTCGAGTCAAAGTGAAACGAACCTGCGAACGCAGGTTCATGCAGCGCGCGATTATCCAGCAGGTCGCGTTACAACGCATCAGGCTGAACAAACTATTTATCGTACAAAACCCCTTGTTTTTCGACAAACAAAGGGTTTTTTGACCTCATATTTGTAACATAAATGTTACCGGGCCATCATTGACCAGATGCACCTGCATGTCGGCACCGAAGCGACCACTGGCCACAACCGGGTGCTGACCCTGTGCCTGGCGCAGCAGATAGTCGAACAGTTCGGCGCCGAGGGCCGGTGGCGCAGCCGTCGAAAAGCTCGGGCGCATGCCGTTGCGGGTGTCGGCGGCCAGGGTGAACTGCGACACCAGCAGCAGGCCACCACCGACATCCTTGAGCGAACGGTTCATCTTGCCCTGTTCGTCGCTGAACACCCGGTAGTTCAGCAGTTTGTGCAACAGCTTGTCGGCATGCTCAGGCGAATCTTCAGGCTCGACCGCCACCAGCGCCAGCAACCCCTGGTCGATGGCGCCGACGATTTCCCCCGCCACCTCAACCCGGGCGCCGCGCACGCGCTGGATCAGCCCCTTCATGCTTCTTCCAGGGGCAGGTCGAGCAGGCGTCGGGCCATCTGGTCGGCGGCGCGCACCAGGGCATCGGTGATGCCGGGCTCGGAGGCGGCGTGGCCGGCGTCGCGGATCACCTTCAGCTCGCTGTTCGGCCAGGCCTGGTGCAGCTCCCAGGCGTTGTCCAGCGGGCAGATCACGTCGTAGCGACCATGCACGATCACCGCCGGCAAGTGGGCGATCTTCGGCATGTCGCGAATCAGTTGGTCCTGCTCGAGGAAGGCGTTGTTGGTGAAGTAGTGGCATTCGATGCGAGCAATCGACAGGGCGCGCTGCGGCTCGGAGAAGCGGTCGACCACCAGCGGGTTCGGACGCAGGGTCGCGGTGCGGCCCTCCCAGGTCGACCAGGCCTTGGCAGCATGCATCTGGGCGATCTGGTCGTTACCGGTCAGGCGCTTGTGGAAGGCCTTGACCAGGTCGCCGCGCTCTTCTGCCGGGATCGGCGCGATGTAGTCCTGCCAATAGTCGGGGAACAGGCGGCTGGCGCCTTCCTGGTAGAACCAGGTGATCTCCTGCGGGCGACACAGGAAGATGCCGCGCAGGATCAGGCCGTGCACGCGATCGGGGTGCTTCTGGGCGTAGGCCAGGGCCAGCGTGGAGCCCCAGGAGCCGCCGAACAGCACCCATTTCTCGATGCCGAGGTGCTCGCGGATGCGCTCCAGGTCCTCGACCAGGTGCCAGGTGGTGTTGTTCTCCAGGCTCGCATGGGGCGTGGAGCGACCGCAGCCGCGCTGGTCGAAGGTGACGATGCGGTACAGGTTGGGGTCGAAGTAGCAACGGCTCTGGGCATCACAGCCCGCGCCCGGACCGCCGTGGATGAACACCACGGGCAGACCTTCCGGCGAGCCGCTCTCATCGACATACAGCACATGCGGCGCTTCCACGGCCAGATCGTGCCGGGCGTAGGGTTTGATCTGCGGGTAGAGGGTCTGCATCGCGCACTCCGTGTGAGGTTTGGTTCGGCCGTGGGCCATCATAAACCTGAATTGCGCTTTGAGCACCGTCCTCTCGGACACCACCGCGAGCCGGGCACATACATTTACCTCCAACACGCCAGCCAACTCATCGATAGTCCCTTGCCCCATACCTAGCAAGGGCCCGCCATGCCACCCCCCTCCACAACTTCGCCCAGCGCTCATTACACCGCCATCGAGCGCAAGATCCCCGCCTGGCTCAAGCAAGCCCCGCCAGACACCCATCGCGCCATGCGCAACTGGCAGCAGGCCCCAGCTTGGCTGACCGCAGCAATCCGGCGGCTACCGGAAATTGCCAAAGCGTGGCAGGAGGAACATGCCCGCCACCGTGAACACCAGGCACAGGTGCAGAAACTGTTCGAACAACTACCCGACCTGCAAGCCTACGCCGCCCAGCGACTGACTGAAGCCATCAAGCAGCGGTTCGGGCTCGACCTGGATGTGCGCAACACACACTTGGTCGATGCACGCCTGATCGACCCTACCAATACAAGCGACGCGCGCATGGCCGTGAACCAGGCTACCCGCTCGTTGCTGCAAAGTGCCCTGCACAACTTTGACCAGTACACCGCTGCCGAACATGGGATGAACGCGCCCAAGGCACTGCTGAAGAAGTCCGTCATCCTCGATCACCGGCGCTTCATGGGCACCGTGCCGATCACCAATGCCGTGGATATCGCCGCCGAAGACTTCGCCGACCTGTGCCGTACGCTGGACATCGGCGGCAAGTATCACCAACTGGTGCATGCGATCTATTACCCTGCGGCCACGACGCAGCTCAGCGCCGATGAAGCCAAGCTGTCCGTTTACCAGACCCTGGGGCAAGCAGAGGTCTCGGCCTTCCGGCAGTCTTTACATTTCGCCCGCCTCAAAGGCGATATCAGCGAACCGCTGTACACCGCAGCCCTTGCCGTCCCGCTTGACCAGCCGCTATCGGCAGCCTCGCAGGTGACGTTCAGCTATCTCTACCTGTGGGAAACGCAGCTGACCGGGATTGTGCTCATGACCTTTCAGGCCAAAGGGCATCAGGCCGTGGCCCTGTACAACCCAGAGGACAGCGCAGAGCCCCTCAAGGAATTTGCAACCCTGGAGGCCCTGCAGGCCGACTTGCGCGACCGGCTCCAGGCCAACATCAGCTACCTGGACAAACACATCGCCGACCGTGACAAAGCGTCGACGATATCTCGTCTCAAGG
This sequence comes from Pseudomonas sp. DrBHI1, assembly GCF_002205115.1. Taxonomy (NCBI): domain Bacteria; kingdom Pseudomonadati; phylum Pseudomonadota; class Gammaproteobacteria; order Pseudomonadales; family Pseudomonadaceae; genus Pseudomonas; species Pseudomonas sp. DrBHI1. The sequence continues at coordinate 308,593 of NZ_NIBE01000059.1, read as the reverse complement.
ACCGGTTCACGCCCATCACCTGGAGTGCCCGCGGGGTACTTGAGGGTGTCCCTGACCCACATGCCACCCTGTATCCGGTTGCCGAGCCTTTCAGCCACGCGTTCCAAGGCGCCATGGCGTTTCAGAAAGCCCAACGCCATGAAAAAGATGCGTTGTTCAACGCCATCCCGACTGAAATCGTCGACCGGCGCACCGCCCAGGCTCACCGGAAAATGATCGCCGGCCGCGTGCTGACGGCCCTGAACATCGCCGGTTTCTTCGTGCCCGGACTGGGCGAGGTGATGCTTGCCGTCTGCGTGACCCAGCTAGCCCATGAGGTATACGAAGGCATCGAGGCCTGGAAAAACGACGAACGCGAAAAAGCCTTCACCTACATGGTCGATGTGATCGAAAACGTGGCGATCATGGCCGTACTGAGCGCGGCAGCCAAAGCGACGAGAACAGAAGTCGGCGAAACAGGCGCCGCGCTGGAAGAGCCCGAGGTAGAACATATTGCTGTGACAACGCCCTCCTTCATCGAGGAACTGGTGGAGGTTGAGCTACCGGATGGCAGTACGCGCTTGTGGAAGAAGGACCTGACTCCCTTTGCACAAGACATCGCGTTTCCCTCACAGGCCAAACCAGATGAGCTCGGGCTGTACCGCCAGGATGGGAAGATCTGGTTACGCCTTGAAGGCAAGGCATTTTCACTCAAATGGAATGTGGATAGAGGCACCTACAGCATCGAACACCCCAGCAAGGCTGGCGGTTATCAGCCATCGCTACGACATAATGGGGCCGGGGCCTGGTTGCAAGTAACCGATCAGCCACTGAGCTGGTCGGGCGGCGCCCTGTTACGCCGTATCGGTCATTTGAACAACCACTTCGACGAGCCAACGCTACAACGGATACTCGCCGTAAGCGACACCCACGAAGACGTACTGCGCCGGGTCTTGGCCGAGAACCAGCGGCTGCCGGCCTTGCTGGAAGACACGATGCAACGCTTCAAGCTTGACGAAACCATCCGCCAGCTACCTGACGCAAGCACCTGGCCAACGGAGTATTCCAGAGCTTACGCCCGCCTACCGAGCAATCTGGCGCCGGGAGCCGAGACCATACAGCGGGTGTATCCGAACCTGCCGGTCCCCGTAATCGCTGAGCTGGAACGCGGCGCCAGCGCCAGCGAACGGCAAATGCTTGGCAGCGGCAAGATACCCATACGCCTTGGAGAGGAAATCCGCGTCTACCTGCAACACATTCGCCTGGCCCGCGCCTGCGAAGGGCTGTACCTGTCCGGGGTGCCAAACTGGGACAGTGACCGACTGATCCTGCACACGCTTGAGCGACTGCCAGGCTGGCCGGCCGAGACAAAACTGCAAGTGCTGCAGCGCATGTCCTGGCCTGCCCAGTCGCAGAGCATCGGCCCCCAGGACACGCGCCCCTACCAGACCATCACTCATGCCGAGGCAGGCTACATCGTTCACGATAAAAGCCGCCCGAGTGCAGGGCTCACGGCATACGCTGACCTTTACTCAGCGATATATCAAGCGCTGCCAAAGGCCATGACGCAGTTGCGTGTCGCAGATCGGCAAGCATTAAAGCACCTGGTACAGGCCCTCCCCTTGCTGCCCCGCTCGACCTTGAGGACGTTTCTGGGCATGCAACCAGTGCTCCCTGGCTACCGTTCGCCCATGCGCCTGGCCGATGGGCGCCTGGGCTATCCGCTGAGCGGGGGTGGCCCTGCAACACAAGGCATTACCCACCAGCGCCTGATCGACGCTGTCGAAGCAACAGGCCTTGCCACACACACTGGGCTTTCGGCGGATCAGGTACTGTTTTCGCTTGCCAATCGCGGACGTACGCAATTGCAGACGCTCGAACACCTGCAGGTGCTGCTGGAGCAGCGCAATGAATTGCAAAGCAGGCTGGCTGACTGGAGCGAGGCCTTTTCCCCCGTGACAGAGCAAGCTGCACAGGACTACAGCCGCCTGCGCGAGTCAATCATGCAACACTGGTATGACACCGCTCTGGATGAAAGCGGCGAGCACACGGCTGAGCTCCGCATCACGCGGGTTTCCTTGGCCGATGTCCCCCTGACCTTGCCCGATTTCTTCTACCGTCGCATACGCAGCTTGAGCCTGGTCGATCTACCGTCAGGCAGCCTCGCCGGCTGGGCACAGCACGAACGCTTGCTGCAACGCCTGCTCAGGTTGATGCCGCAGATCGAATCACTTGAAATCAGCCGGCCGTACAACCCCAGAGCTACACCGTCCTTATTCCTTCTCGCTGTCCCTTCCATCACCGAGCGCTTGCCCGAGCTGCAAAGACTGGTGCTAACCAACCAGAACATCGCGCTCTCCGAAAACGACCTCAATCAGTTGGCAGCATTGCGCCAGTTGAGGTACCTGAATCTGAGTGGCAACCGCCTGGCCCAGAACAACAGCCCTAGCTTCCATCAGCTGTCTCTGGATTTCCTGGGCCTGGATAACATGCAACTGACGCAGTGGCCTATCGGGATTGGCAGTGATGCCCTGAGACGCATCACCCACCTGTCCCTGCGCAACAACAACCTCAGGTCATTGCCATCGTTCCTGCTCAATGAAGCAGACGCCCTGCCAAGCCCGACGGTGATTGCACTCGAAGACAACCCAATCAATGAAACCCATTTGCAGCGTTTGCTGTTGAACGAGTGGGCCGGGACAGCCGGTATCACCGTGGATGTGTCCGCGGCGCTCACCGACCGGCTTGCACGCATCCGCGATGAGCGCCAGCAGATGCGCGACGCGATCGACGGCTGGGCCCAGGCGTCCAGTTCGCGCAACCCGCTGACACCCGCAGCGTTGGCGGACAGGCAGCGTATCCAGGCAGCGATCGGCCGATTCTGGGAACAGCAGGAACAGGGCCAGCAATACCTTCGCTTGCAATTGGAGGATGTGGCTGTCGAACACTTCCCCAGACGGCTTCCGGCATTTTTTGAAGAACGCGTTCGGGCGCTCTTCCTGACCCGCACCAGCGGCGCCGCTTCAGAGGTCGCTAATCTGCTCAGCCGTTTCCCCAACGTCACCCGGCTGACCATTGATACGCATCAGGCGGCCACTTCTTCTCTGGCGTCTGCCTTGGCACACCTTCCCCAACTCAACTACCTGGAAATGCGCAACATGGGCCTGGAAGTCGATCAAGCGATGCTGGAGGCCTTCGCAGGGCTGGAGCACCTGACCTCGCTGGACCTCTCAGGCAACCGCGTGGGGACCATCAGGCAGGTTCCCGCGCAGCTGTCCAGCAACCTGCAATCACTCGCGCTGACCAACATGGACCTGCAAGCCTGGCCCAGCTGGTGCGACAGTTTGCTGCCGCTGGAGCTGCTGGACTTGAGTTCCAACAGCATCACCCAGTTGCCAGAGCACATCCTCTCGAACCTGGGCAACTCCATGCCTATTTCTTCGATTGCCTTGTTCGACAACCCTTTGCCACTGGAAACCATTCTTCGGGTGCGTGCGCTCTCGGACAGCCAGCACAGTTATTCCTTCGCCCTGGATATCCCGGACAACCTGATGCTTGACGACTCATCGAGCGAAGGCTCACTGGATCACCCTCACTTCCCGCTACTGGGCGACGATAAACCCAGGCTTGAAGACTGGATGCTTGGCAACGATGCGCAGAACGAGGCCTTGCGCGACTGCTGGGACATGCTCGAAGGCAGCGACCTGCTGCGCCTGGCAGGCCGTTTGCGCAATGCTGCGCCCTACGTCGACCCGAACACACAAGCCAGCTTCTGCGAGCGCGTGCGCATGATGCTGGTGGTAGCCGCAAGCAACCAGGATGAGCGCCCGCTCATGGAAAATATTGCCGCAGCCGCATTGCCCGACCCTGAAACAGGCTCGCAGACTTGCCACGATGGCGCATTGCAGGAGTTCAACAATATCGAGTTGTACCTGATGGGGCAGCGCCTGATCATCGAGGCTGGCGATACCTTGCAAACGTTACGCCGGCGTCTATTGCAGCTGTTCAGGATCGAACAGCTGGAGAAACTGGCCAGCCAGCGATCCGGCCCGGGTGACCGGGTTTCGGTGCGACTGGCCTACCGGCGGGAGCTGGCCAAGGAACTTGACCTTCCACTTGCCGACAGCATGCGTTTTCGAAGTGCCGCGAATCTGGCGCCTAATGAATTGTCGCAAGTGCTGGAAAACGTTCGCAAAAGTGAACTGAGCGATGCTCTGGTCGACTATATGTTGGCAAATACGGACTGGGTTGCACGCCTGCGAGCCGAACATGCCGACCGCTTCGCTGAAATTGAAACCCGTTTCCGCCAGCACGTGCTTGAGCTGGCCAACAAGGATCATTCGCTTGGGGAGGAGCTAAGCCTGCAACAGAGATTGCAAAATGATAGGGATCTGGAGGAGCAGGAGCTGTTGCGTGAGCTCACAATAGCGCAGATCAACAACTGATTAACTGCTTGAACTGGCGACGCACATGGCCCGCGGCGCGTCGCCAACTCCACAGGAAAACTTCAGCGCCTGTACCGTTCATTGCCCCAATCCAGAAGGGCCTGCAAAAGCTGCGTCAATACCTTCTGCGTCGGTTGGGCCAGGTCTTCGCGGTAGGCAAATGGCTCGGTTTCATTCATGTAGTTGCACTGCGCCAGCTCCAACTGCACGGCATGAATATCGTTACCCGGGTCGCCGTAATGCCGGGTAATGTGCCCGCCCTTGAAACGGCCATTGAGGACATGGCTGTAGCCTTTGGCTTGGGCACATGCAGTCTGCAACCGCTCGGCCAGCTCCGGGTGGCAACTGGCACCATTGAAAGTACCCAGGTTGAAGTCCGGCAACTTGCCATCGAACAGGTGGGGTATATGTGAACGGATCGAGTGAGCATCCCAGAGCAGTGCATAACCGAACTCGGCACGCAGACGGTCCAGCTCGCGACGTATCATGTCGTGGTAGGGGCGCCAGATCTCTTCCAGGTACGTTGCCCGCTCCTCAACGGAGGGCACCTGGCCTTCCCTGAACAATGGCTTGCCGTCGAACAATGTCGCCGGATACAGGCCGGTGGTGGCGCCGGCGTACAGCGGCTTGTCGTCATCCGGGCGGTTCAGGTCGATGACGAAACGCGAGTATTCGGCCGCCACCACACTGGCGCCCAGGTCACGGGCGAAGTCGTACAGGCGTGGAATGTGCCAGTCGGTGTCTGGCAGGCTGCGTGCCTGGTCAACCAGGCCTTCACGCACGGCTGGCGTCAGACCCAGCCCGGCGTGGGGCATGCTGATCAGCAGGGGCAGGCGGCCCTGGTGGAAACTCAATACCTTGTCCATGTCGCCTCGCTCAATTGGATATCTCATGGCCCAGGCGCACCACACGCTTGGGCAGGTCGCCGCCGAGCCAGTAGCTGAGGTCGGCCGGGCGTTCGATCTGCCAAGCGATGAAGTCTGCCACCTTGCCCACTTCCAGCGAGCCGTGGCTGTCGCCCAGCCCCAGCGCCGTGGCGGCGTGAACGGTGACACCGGCCAGCGCTTCTTCCGGGGTCATGCGGAAACAGGTGCAGCCCATGTTCAGCATCAGGCGCAGCGACAGCCCCGGTGAAGTCCCGGGATTGAGGTCGCTGGCCAGGGCTATCTTCACGCCGTGCCGGCGCAGGGCGTCCATCGGTGGTAGCTGGGTTTCGCGCAGGAAGTAGAACGCCCCAGGCAACAGCACGGCAACGGTACCGGCCTCGGCCATGGCGATGGCGTCTTCCTCGGTCATGAACTCCAGGTGGTCGGCCGACAGCGCCTGGTAGCGCGCCGCCAGGCTCGAGCCGTGCAGCGAAGACAGCTGCTCGGCGTGCAGCTTGACCGGCAGCCCCAACTCGCGCGCCTTGATGAACAGGCGCTCGACCTGAGCCGGGGAGAACGCCAGGTGCTCGCAGAAAGCGTCCACCGCGTCCACCAGCCCCTCGGCAGCCAGCGCCGGGAGCATCTGCTCGCAGATATGATCGATGTAATCATCTGCCTTGCCCGCGTATTCCGGCGGCAGGGCGTGGGCAGCCAGGCAGGTGCTGCGTACAGTCACCGGCAGCTCCTCGCCCAGGCGCCGGGCGACGCGCAGCATCTTGCGTTCGTTCTCGAGGTCCAGGCCATAGCCGGACTTGATCTCGATCGTGGTCACGCCGTCGCGCATCAGCGCCTGCACCCGCTGGCGGGCACTGGCCAGCAGCTCGTCCTCGCTGGCGGCGCGGGTGGCCCGCACGGTGCTGGCGATACCGCCACCCTGGGCGGCGATCTCGGCATAGCTCACGCCCTGCAGGCGCTGCTCGAACTCGCCGCTGCGGTTGCCGCCAAATACCGCGTGAGTATGGCAGTCGATCAGCCCGGGGGTGAGCCAGGCGCCGCCCAGGTCGACGACGCGGTCGGCCGCGACCGAAGGCACGTCAGCGCGGGGGCCGATCCACTCGATCAGGCCAGCGCTGGTGACGATCGCCGCGTCCTCGATGACCGCGTAGCGACCATCGGTCATGGTCGCGGCGTGGCAGTGCTGCCAGAGGGTTCTCATCAGGATCTCCTTTCTAATTCAGCGATGCAGCTCGGCAGGCTCCCGGACCTGCTCGCCACCACCGGCGCGCGGCTTGCACCACAGCAGGTAGGACGCCACCAGGAACACCACCCAGATCACGCCGACGATCAACGCCGCCTGGGTGTCAGGGAAGTAGCCGAGCACACCGAAGATGAACACCATGAAGGCAATGGCCAGGGCCGGGCCATAGGGCCAGAACGGTACCGGGAACTTGAGCTGGGCGACCTCCTCGCGGCTCATGCTGCGACGCATGGCAACCTGGGTGACCAGGATCATCAGCCACACCCATACCGTGGCAAAGGTGGCGATCGAGGCGATCAGCAGGAACACGTTTTCCGGGATCAGGTAGTTGAGCAGCACGCCGATCAGCAGCGCCGCGCCCATCACCACCACGGTCATCCACGGTACGCCGTGTTTCGACAGTTTGCCGAAGCCACGCGGCGCCTGGCCGTGCTGGGCCAGGCCATACATCATGCGCCCGGCGCCGAAGATGTCGCTGTTGATTGCCGAGATCGCCGCCGAGATCACCACGATATTGAGCACGGCCGCGGCCGAGCCGATCCCAAGGTTGCTGAAGATCTGCACGAACGGGCTGCCCTGGCTGCCGATCTGCGGCCACGGGTACAGGCACATCAGCACGAACAGGGTGAGCACATAGAACAGCAGGATGCGCAGCGGCACGGCGTTGATCGCCTTGGGGATGACCCGCTGAGGATCTTTCGCCTCGCCGGCGGTGACGCCGATGATCTCAATGCCGCCGAAGGCGAACATCACCACCGCGAACGAGGCGATCAGGCCACTGACGCCATTGGGCATGAAGCCGCCATGGTCGAACAGATTGCTCACCCCGACCGCGTGCCCGGTGCCCACCTGGCTGAAGCCAAAGGCCATGATGCCCAGGCCCGCGAGGATCATCGCGACGATGGCGCCGACCTTGAGCAGCGACAGCCAGAACTCCATCTCGCCGAAGACCCGCACGTTGCACAGGTTCAGGCCGCCAATCAGGAAGACGATACCCAGCACCCAGATCCAGCGGGCGACCTCGGGGAACCAGAAGCCCATGTAGATACCGAAGGCGGTGACATCGGCGATGGCGACGATGACCATCTCGAAGGCGTAGGTCCAGCCGAGGATGAAGCCGGCCATCGGGCCGAGGTAGGTGCTGGCGTAGTGGCCAAAGGAGCCGGCCACCGGGTTGTGCACGGCCATCTCGCCGAGGGCGCGCATGACCATGAACACGGCAGCGCCGCCGATCAGGTAGGCCAGCAGCACGGCTGGGCCGGCCATCTGGATGGCCGAGGCCGAACCGTAGAAAAGCCCGGTGCCGATTGCCGAACCGAGCGCCATGAAACGGATATGCCGGGCCGATAGCCCGCGCTTTAGACCTTGAGCTTGTTGCATGTCACGTCCTTATTGTTGTTCTGGTCGTGAGAATGAGGGGGCTGCTGCGCAGCCCATCGCCGGCAAGCCGGCTCCCACAGGGTGCATGCGGCACACCTGCGTGGGAGCCGGCTTGCCGGCGAAAGGGCCGCACAGCGGCCCCAGCGGCATTACAGGCTAGGCAGGACCCCAGCCGGCAGCAGGCCGGTCAAGGTACCTTTGGCCAGCAGCTCGGACGCCACTTCGATATCCGGCGCGAAGAAACGGTCGCGGTCATAGTGCGGCACGTCCTTGCGCAGCGCCTGGCGCGCTTGTTCGAGCTTGACCGAGGTCTTTAGCCCCTTGCGCAGATCCAAGCCCTGGCAGGCGCCCAGCCATTCGATGGCCAGCACGCCACGGGTGTTCTCGGCCATTTCCCACAGGCGCTTGCCGGCAGCCGGGGCCATCGACACGTGGTCTTCCTGGTTGGCCGAGGTCGGCAGGCTGTCGACGCTGTGCGGGTGCGACAGCGCCTTGTTCTCGCTGGCCAGCGCGGCGGCGGTGACCTGGGCGATCATGAAGCCGGAGTTGACCCCGCCGTTTTCCACCAGGAACGGCGGCAGCTGGGACATGTGCTTGTCCATCATCAGCGAGATGCGCCGCTCGCTCAGCGAACCGATCTCGGCAATGGCCAGGGCAATATTGTCGGCGGCCATGGCCACGGGCTCGGCGTGGAAGTTGCCACCGGAGATCACATCACCTTCGGCGGCGAACACCAGCGGGTTGTCCGATACGGCGTTGGCTTCGATGCCCAAGACTTCAGCGGCCTGGCGGATCTGAGTCAGGCAGGCGCCCATGACCTGTGGTTGGCAGCGCAGGGAGTACGGGTCCTGGACCTTGTCGCAGTTCTTGTGCGACAGCGACACTTCACTGGAGTCGCCCAGCAGATCGCGGAAGCAGGCGGCGGTGTCGATCTGGCCACGTTGGCCACGCACGGCATGGATGCGCGCATCGAACGGCGAACGCGAGCCCAGTGCCGCTTCCACGGTCAGGCCGCCACAGGCGATGGCCGCAGCATAAAGGTCTTCGGCCTGGAACAGGCCGCGCAGGGCGTAGGCGGTGGACGCCTGGGTACCATTGAGCAAGGCCAGGCCTTCCTTCGCGGCCAGGGTAAGCGGCTCGAGGCCGGCAACGGCCAGGGCTTCGGTGGCAGACAGCCACTGCCCTTTGTAGCGCGCCTTGCCCTCGCCCAGCAGCACCAGCGACATGTGCGCCAGCGGGGCCAAGTCGCCGGAAGCGCCGACCGAGCCCTTGAGCGGAATGTGTGGATAGACTTCTGCGTTGACCAGGGCGATCAGCGCGTCGATGACTTTACGGCGAATGCCGGAGAAGCCACGGCTGAGGCTGTTGATCTTCAGCACCATGATCAGCCGCACCAGGTCGTCGTCCAGCGGCGCGCCGATCCCGGCGGCGTGGGACAGCACCAGCGAGCGCTGCAAGTTCTCCAGGTCGTGGCTGGCGATGCGGGTCGAGGCCAGCAGGCCAAAACCGGTGTTGATGCCGTAGGCGGTGCGGTCTTCGGCGATGATCTGCTCGACGCAGGCGACACTGGCGTCGATGGCCGGTGCGGCGCTGGCGTCCAGCTGCAGGCGCACGGGGGCGGCGTGGATGGCGCGCAGTTGGGCCAGGGTCAGGGTGCCGGGCTTGAGGGTCAATTCGGTCACTTCGCTACTCCAATCGCTTGGGGCCACGCAGGGCCCCTTCTTGTTGTTCAGTATCACCCGTACAGGGTGCGATCCAAAGCGCGGCGATCAGCCGGTGATCATCGGCAGGTCCAGGCCCTGCTCCTTGGCGCAGTCGATGGCGATCTGGTAGCCGGCATCGGCGTGGCGCATGACGCCGGTCCCCGGGTCGTTGGTCAGCACGCGGGCGATACGCTCGGCGGCTTCATCGGTACCGTCGCAGACGATGACCATGCCCGAGTGCTGGGAGAAGCCCATGCCCACGCCACCGCCGTGGTGCAGCGAAACCCAAGTGGCGCCGCCCGCGGTGTTGAGCAGGGCGTTGAGCAGCGGCCAGTCGGAGACCGCGTCGGAGCCGTCGCGCATGGCTTCGGTCTCGCGGTTGGGGCTGGACACCGAGCCCGAGTCCAGGTGGTCACGGCCGATGACGACTGGCGCCGACAGCTCGCCGCTGCGCACCATTTCGTTGAACGCCAGGCCAAGCTTGGCGCGCAGGCCCAGGCCGACCCAGCAGATACGTGCCGGCAGGCCCTGGAAGCTGATGCGCTCGCGGGCCATGTCCAGCCAGCGGTGCAGGTGGGCGTCGTCCGGGATCAGTTCCTTGACCTTGGCGTCGGTCTTGTAGATGTCCTCGGCGTCGCCGGACAGCGCGGCCCAGCGGAACGGGCCGACGCCGCGGCAGAACAGTGGGCGGATGTAGGCCGGGACGAAGCCCGGGAAATCGAAGGCGTTGGCCACGCCCTCTTCCTTGGCCATCTGACGGATATTGTTGCCGTAGTCGAAGGTCGGGATGCCTTGCTTCTGGAAGTCGAGCATGGCCTTGACGTGCACGGCCATCGATTGCTTGGCGGCCTTGACCACCGCAGCCGGGTCGGTCTGCGCGCGGTCGCGGTATTGCTCCCAGGTCCAGCCGGCCGGCAGGTAGCCGTTGAGCGGGTCATGGGCGCTGGTCTGGTCGGTGACCATGTCCGGGCGCACGCCACGCTTGACCAGCTCCGGCAGGATTTCGGCGGCGTTGCCGTGCAGGGCGATGGAGATGGCCTTGCCTTCGGCGGTGTACTTGGCGATGCGCGCCAGGGCGTCATCGAGGTCCTTGGCTTGCTCATCGACGTAGCGGGTTTCCAGGCGGAAATCGATGCGGCTCTGCTGGCACTCGATGTTCAGCGAGCAGGCACCGGCCAGGGTGGCGGCCAGTGGCTGGGCACCGCCCATGCCACCTAGGCCGGCGGTCAGTACCCACTTGCCTTTCAGGCTGCCGTTGTAGTGCTGGCGGCCGGCTTCGACGAAGGTTTCGTAGGTACCCTGGACGATGCCCTGGCTGCCGATGTAGATCCAGCTGCCGGCGGTCATCTGGCCGTACATGGCCAGGCCCTTGGCATCCAGCTCGTTGAAGTGTTCCCAGTTGGCCCAGTGCGGCACCAGGTTGGAGTTGGCGATCAGCACGCGTGGGGCGTTGCTGTGGGTCTTGAACACGCCGACCGGCTTGCCCGACTGCACCAGCAGGGTTTCGTCGTCTTCCAGGCGGGTCAGGGTCTCGACGATCTTGTCGTAGCACTCCCAGTTGCGCGCGGCGCGGCCGATGCCGCCGTACACCACCAGCTCTTTCGGGTTTTCGGCGACCTGCGGGTCGAGGTTGTTCATCAGCATGCGCAGCGGGGCTTCGGTCAGCCAGCTCTTGGCGGTCAGCTTGTTGCCACGCGGGGCACGGATTTCTACGTCACGGTATTTGTTGTTGTCAGTCACGGGAGAGGTCCTCTGCGGTCGTCCGCGGGCGGGTATGTCGTGCTCAATATACAAACACACCTTTACTTGTATGTACAAGCATGGACAACCAAAAAAATCAGACCTATCCGCTGAGCGGCTGAAATAACTGGGGCCGCTTTGCGGCCCCAGTTATTTCAACGCGAAGTGAGTTCGATCAGGCAGAATCGCCCCTGCATATCCATTTCCAGCAACCCCTCGTTGCCATCGATCCGCAGGCAGTCATACCGCCCAAGCTGCTGCGTCTCTTCCCCAGCCAACCTCACCTCGACATCAGTGCCGGCGGCAAACAGCAACAGCGTCGACGCCGAACTGAACACGCGGTTGCCACCATCGAACCACTGCAACCGAGCCCGATACCGCTGCGGCGCGTAGATCAGATTGAAATCTCGAATCGCCCCGCCCAGCAGCTTGCAACTGACCTGGCTCTCGCCACTGAAGGCAAACGCATCGAACGGCAGCAGCGGCCGGCTGGCCTGGCCATCGACCAGCAACCGCATGCCGTCGCCTTGCAACACGGTGATGATCCGCTGGTACCCGGCAAAGCTGGAAAAGCCACCGGACTCTTCGATATCGGCAATCGACAAGCGCCAGCCAAAACCGTCCAGGCTGTCGCCGGCATCGCGGGTGATCTCTTCGGTGAAGCCACCACCGTTCTTCCAGGGCATGCGCGGATAATCCCGGGCGCGCAACAACTGCAACTGAGTCATTTGCTGAATCGTCCTTCAAGGCGATGGCGGGAACCGGGGTGGATCAGGCGCGCGGCGGTCACCGGCTGGCGCCCCGACCAGGTGCGGCGGCGGATCAGCAGGCAAGGTTCGCCCCGCTCGATCTGCAACAGCGTGCATTCTTCAGGCTCGGCGAGGATGGCCTCGACCACGTGCTCGCCTTCGGTAAGCGGCGCGACCTGCGATAGATAGGCGTAAGGCGTCTGCAGGGTGAAATCCTGCTTGAGGTAATCCGGAGCGATGGCCGCGTTGACGTAGCGGTCCTCGATCTGCACCGGCACGCCGTTCTCGTAATGCACGATCAGCGAATGGAACACCCGCTGGCCTTCGCGCATGTCCAGGGCCAGGGCGCGCTCGGAACCGGCGGCCTCCTCGGCCAGGGTAATCACCTGGCAGCTATGCTGGTGGCCACGGCCGGCGATCTCGTCGGCGATGTTGTTGACCTCGAACAGTGCCGAGCGGCTCTTGGGCTCGGCGACGAAAGTGCCGACGCCCTGCATGCGCACCAGCAGGCCTTCGGCGGTCAGTTCGCGCAGGGCGCGGTTGATGGTCATGCGGCTGAAGCCCAGCTCGCTGACCAGTTCGCTCTCGGAAGGCACCCGGTGATGAGGCGGCCAGCTGCCGCTCTCGATCTGCTGGATGATCATCTGTTTCACCCGGGCGTAGAGCGGCGCCGGCCCTTCGCCCATCTGGGCAACCAGCGCGGAGACAGGAGGTGTCGGCACGGCGTTGAATCCTTGTGCGGTTGGAGTGAACGGTAGCTTGCCGGAGTTTACCCGGCAGGCAAACGGCTGTATATGTATATACAAGCTAACAATAACAGGATTTCACCGATGTCCGCCTACTTCGCCGAACGCGCCCTGCTGCCCTCGGGCTGGGCCCGCAATGTCCGCCTGGAGGTCGCCGCCGACGGCCGACTGGCCTCGATCGAGGCCGATGCCAGCGCCGATGGCGCCGAGCGCCTGGCCGGGCCGTTGCTGCCGGGCATGCCCAACCTGCACTCGCACGCGTTCCAGCGGGCCATGGCAGGGCTGGCGGAAGTGGCCGGCAATCCCAACGACAGCTTCTGGACCTGGCGCGAGCTGATGTACCGCCTGGTCGGCCGGATCACCCCGGAGCAGTTGCAGGTGATCGCCCGCCAGCTGTACATCGAGATGCTCAAGGCCGGCTACACCTCGGTGGCCGAGTTCCATTACGTGCACCATGACCAGAATGGCCAGGCCTATGCCGACCCTGCCGAGCTGTCGCGCCGCATCAGCGCCGCCGCCAGCGCCAGCGGTATCGGCCTGACCTTGCTACCAGTGCTGTACAGCCATTCCGGCTTCGGTGGCCAGGCGCCCAACGACGGTCAGCGACGTTTCATCAATTCCACCGAGCAGTACCTGCGCCTGCAGCAGCAGCTTGCACCCTTGCTGGCGCAACAACCGGCGCAAGCGCTGGGGCTGTGCTTCCATTCCCTGCGCGCGGTGACGCCGGGCCAGATCGCCGATGTGCTGGGCGCCAGCAATGCGGCCTGCCCTATTCATATCCACATTGCCGAGCAGCAGAAGGAAGTCGATGACTGCCTGGCCTGGAGTGGCCGCCGTCCGCTGCAGTGGCTATACGAGCATGTCGAGGTGGATCAGCGCTGGTGCCTGGTCCACGCCACCCACGCCGAAGCCGACGAAGTCGCCGCCATGGCCCGCAGCGGCGCGGTGGCCGGGCTCTGCTTGACCACCGAGGCGAACCTGGGCGATGGAATCTTCCCGGCGGTGGACTACCTGGCCCAGGGCGGACGCATGGGCATCGGCTCGGACAGCCATGTGTCGCTCAGCGTGGTCGAGGAGTTGCGCTGGTTGGAGTATGGCCAGCGCCTGCGCGACCAGCGGCGCAACCGGCTGTATCGCAGCAACCAGCCGATGGTTGGCCGCACCCTCTACGACGCCGCGCTGGCGGGTGGCGCCCAGGCGCTGGGGCAGCCGATCGGCGAACTTGCCGTGGGCAAGCGCGCGGACTGGCTGGTGCTCGATGGGCAGGATCCATACCTGGCCGTGGCCGAAGGCGATGCGATCCTGAACCGCTGGCTGTTCGCCGGCGGCGACCGCCAGGTGCGCGATGTGATGGTCAACGGGCAGTGGGTGGTGCGCCAGGGGCGTCATGGGCAGGAAGAGGAAAGCGCGGTGGCGTTTGCGGCAGCCCTGCGCCAGCTTCTAGCCTGAACGCCGGCTCTGTAGCGGCCTTGCCGAGGCGTCGGGCCGGTCGGAAAGGGCCGCATAGCGGCCCCGGCGATATGTGCATTGACACTGAAATCCTGGGGGCGCTTCGCAACCCTATCGCGACACAAGGCCGCTCCTGCAGGGACCGCGTCAGTCTGCTGCTCAATGCCGGACGACAATCTGCTTGTCAGGCGTGCGCCAGATCAACCGATTGGTGTCATACCCCTGCTGCCTCGCCTTGGCCAACAGGTTCTCGCGCTCCCAGGCCGGCAGCGAAGGCGTACGTGAAAGAATCCACAGGTACTTGCGATCCGGGCTGCCGACAATCGTCGTGCGGTAGCGTTCGTCTACGAACAGAATCCAGTAATCACCCTTGGCCACGCCGGGCACCAGCCGGGTGAACCAATTGTCGAACTCCACCCACAGCTTGTCGGTGTGCCCGGCCTCCTGCGGCGTGGCATGGCCTTCGGCGCGCAGCCACTCATCGCCCAGGGTGCGGCAGCGGTTGAGCACGCCGACCGTGCCGTCGGGCTTGAGGTTGTAGTGGGCTTCGGATTGGGCGCAGCCATCTTGGTACTTCATCGGCAGACGCGCCAGTTCGAACCATTTGCCCTGATAACGCTTGAGGTCGACCGCACCTGCGGTCTTCGGCGCCAGCGGGTCGGTGGCCGAGGTGGCGCAGCCACCGAGCAGCATCACCAGGCACACGCCCAGCAGCAGGTGCAGACGCCTCATTTGAGGCCCTGCCCGGAATACATCAGGACCTTGTCCGCCGCGTACTGCACGCTGATGAAGCTCTTCTCGTCACCCCAGGTGCAACTGCTCATGCCCAGCGAGCCGGAGCACTCCTTGGGCGAACCGAGCAGTTGCTCGACCTCAGCCTTGTTCATGCCGGCCTTGAGCTTGGAATAGTTTTCCTGGTTGATCTTGCTGCAGGCGGTCAGGACGACGCACAAGGACAACAGGGCGAGGGAACGCAACGACATGAAGGGACACTCCTGGAGGTGGATACGCAGGTACGAGGGCCTGCAGGGAGCTTAGAAGGGAAAAAGGCTCCGTGGTTCCCTGGCAGGCCAGGTTTCGTTGTGCGCCGTTAGTCGCCTGGCGCGCAAACGATTAATGTTTTGTTCCTGCGCGTCGACATAGAGCGGTGGTGTGGCCTTTTGCCGCACCCCTCCCCTTCGTGCCCGTGCGCAGATTCCAAGAAAAATGACCAAGAACCTCAAGTTCAGCCACAAGATCCTGCTGGCCGCCGCCCTCGTGGTGGCCGTCGCCTTTACCTGTTTCGTTCTGTTCAACGACTACCGGCAGCGCCAGTCGCTACGCAGCGACACCGAATCGACGTTGCAGTCACTGGGCAACCTGACCGCGGGCAACATCCGAACCTGGCTCGACAGCCGCATCCAGCTGGTGAACTCGGTGGCCCAGCAGATCGCCGTCGACGGCCCGGCCAAGGGCAGCCTTGAGCGCATCCTGGCGCTGCCGGTGTACAGCGCCAACTTCATCCTCACCTACTTCGGCGGCCAGGACGGCAGCATGCAGTCGGTGCCGGTGGGCAACCGCGCCGCCGACTACGACCCGCGCGTGCGCGGCTGGTACAAGGCGGCCAGCGCGGCGGGCCAGACCATCGTCACCGAGCCGTACATCTCGGTCTCGGCCGGCAAGCTGGTGATCACCCTGGCCACCCCGGTGCAACAGGGCGGGCGCATGATTGGTGTGAGCGGTGTCGACACCGACTTGCAGACCATCAGCAACCTGATCAACACCCTGGACTTCGGCGGTCGCGGCCATGCCTTCATCGTCAACGGCGAGGGCAAGGTGCTCATCCATCCCAAGGGCGAGCTGGCGCTCAAGACCCTGGCCGATGTCTACCCCGGCAACGACCTGCGCATCGGCAGCGGCCTGAAAGAGGTCGAGGTCGAAGGCCGCCGGCAGTTCATCAGCTTCACCCATGTCGACGGCGTGCCGTCGGCGGACTGGTACGTGGCACTGGTGCTGGACCAGGACGCGGCCTTCGCCATGCTCGGCGAGCTGCGCACCTCGGCGCTGGTGGCGACGCTGATCGCGGTGGTGGTGATCATCGCCCTGCTCGGCCTGCTCATCCGCGTGCTGATGGAGCCGCTGCACGTCATGGGCCGCGCCATGCGCGATATCGCCGAGGGCGAGGGCGACCTGACCCGACGCCTGAACATCCACGCCCAGGACGAGTTCGGCAGCCTGGCGCAGTCGTTCAACCGCTTCGTCGAACGGATCCATGAGTCGATCCGCGAAGTGGCCTCGGCCACCGGCCAGGTGAATGCCGTGGCCAGCCAGGTGGTCAACGCCTCCAACGCCTCGATCCACAACGCCGACCAGCAGTCGAGCCGCACCAGCAGCGTGGCCGCGGCGATCAACCAGCTGGGTGCCGCCGCCCAGGAAATCGCCCAGAACGCCGCCCTCGCCTCGCAGCACTCCAGCGCCGCCCGTGGCCTGGCCGAGGAAGGCCAGCAGGTGGTCGGCGAGACCATCAACGTGATGAACCAACTGTCGGCGCGCATCAGCGACGCCAGCGGCAATATCGAGACGCTGAACAACCATACGGCGAACATCGGCCAGATCCTCGATGTGATCAGTGGCATCTCGCAGCAGACCAACCTGCTGGCGCTCAACGCCGCTATCGAGGCCGCCCGCGCCGGCGAGGCCGGGCGCGGCTTCGCGGTGGTGGCGGACGAGGTGCGTAACCTGGCCCACCGGACCCAGGACTCGGCGCAACAGGTGCAGCGCCTGATCGAAGAGCTGCAGGCCGGCGCCCAGGTGGCCGTGAGCACCATGAACCAGAGCCAGCAGCACAGCGACCGCAGCGTGGGCATCGCCAACCAGGCCGGCGAACGCCTTGGCAGCGTCACCCAGCGCATCGGCGAGATCGACGGCATGAACCAGTCGGTGGCCACCGCCACCGAAGAGCAGACGGCCGTGGTCGAGTCGATCAATGTCGACATCACCGAGATCAATACGCTGAACCAGGAAGGGGTGCAGAACCTGCAGAGCACCTTGCGTGCCTGCACCGACCTGGAACATCAGGTCGAGCGGTTGAAGCATCTGGTGGGGAGTTTCAGGATCTGATTCGAAGGCCCTGGGGGCCGCTTTGCGGCCCATCGCGGTGCAAGGCCGCTCCTACAGGGGGATGCGATTCCCTGTAGGAGCGGCCTCGTGTCGCGAAAGGCCCGCGCAGCAGGCCCGGCTATTCAGAAGCGGGAACCCGGCTCCAGCAAGAAGTCCATCTCCTCGCTGGTGCTCGGGCGGTTCAGCACCAGGTTGCGGTGCGGGAAGCGCCCGAAGCGGGCGATCACCCGCTGATGCTGCTCGGCATAGTCGAGGAAGCCTTCGAACAACCGGCGGTTGGCCTCGGGCTGCTCGTCCAGCAAGGTCTGGTAACGCTCGACGCACAGGTTCTGCCAGTCCAGCACCTCGGCATGCTCCAGCACAAGCAGCACGAACACCCGCTGGATCGGCAGCAGCTGATAGTCCCAGTCCTTCTGCAGACCCTGCATGGCCACCACCTGGGCACGCCGGTCGCCCTCGAAGGCACGCGGCGTGTCGCGATAGATCATGCGCGGCAGCTGATCCAGCAGCAGCAGCAGACCGAGCCAGCCCTGGGGGCTCTGCTGCCACTCGTCGAGCCCGCCCGCCAGGGCTTGCTCGACCAGCTCGCCGAACAGCGCCTGGGCATCGGCGTCGTGATGCTTGCCGAACCACAGCGTGTTCTTCTCGTCAGCCACGGCCTGGGCACTCGTGCCCCAACCGAACCACCATTCCAGCAACGGCTGCCAAGGTGCGAGCATGACTTACTCCTTGTGGTAAGCGGTGACGCGCTCGACCTCTTCCTTCGAGCCGAGGATCACCGACACGCGCTGGTGCAGGCTCTGCGGCTTGATGTCGAGGATGCGCTCGTAACCGTTGGTGGACGCGCCACCGGCCTGTTCGATGATGAACGACATCGGATTGGCCTCGTACATCAGGCGCAGCTTGCCCGGCTTGCTCGGCTCGCGGGCGTCGCGCGGGTACATGAACAAGCCGCCACGGGTCAGGATACGGTGCACGTCAGCCACCATCGAGGCGATCCAGCGCATGTTGTAGTTCTTCTTCAGCGGACCGGTCTCGCCGGCCAGCAGCTCGCCCACGTAGCGCTGCACCGGGGCTTCCCAGTGACGCTGGTTGGACATGTTGATGGCGAACTCGGCGGTGGTTTCCGGTACGCGGATGTTCTCGTGGGTCAGGACGAAGCTGCCCAGTTCGCGGTCCAGGGTGAAGCCCTTGACGCCGTTGCCCAGGGTCAGGATCAGCATGGTCTGCGGGCCGTAGATGGCGTAACCGGCGGCGACCTGCTCGGTGCCTGGCTGCAGGAAGGCATTCTCGTTCAGGCTTTCGTTCTGGCTCAGGTACTGGTTAGGGCAACGCAGTACCGAGAAGATGGTGCCGACCGAAACGTTGACGTCGATGTTCGACGAGCCGTCCAGCGGGTCGAAGACCAGCAGGTAGGCGCCTTTCGGGTATTTGCCCGGGATCTGGTAGGCGTTGTCCATCTCTTCGGACGCCATGCCGGCCAGGTGGCCGCCCCACTCGTTGGCCTCGAGCAGGATGTCGTTGGAGATCACGTCGAGCTTCTTCTGCACTTCGCCCTGGACGTTTTCGGTGCCCATGCTGCCCAGCACGCCGCCCAGGGCGCCCTTGGACACGTGGTGACTGATCTCCTTGCACGCACGCGCCACCACCTCGATCAGGAAGCGCAGATCGGCAGGGGTATTGTTGCTGCGGGTCTGCTCAATCAGATAGCGACTCAGGGTAACGCGGGACATGTATGGCTCCGAAAGGAATAGGGGGAGAAAACCCCCGCAGTTTACAGGGAGAGTGGCGGGCTAGCGAGCAAAGAGACTCGTCGGGCGGGGTTGAGTTCAGCAAGCTGCCGGCCGGTGGTCGGTTTAAGCCATCGCGGCGGCCCGACTTGCCCCGCGATGGACCTCAATCCAACGCCTTCCAGATCTCGGTGGCATACTCGCGGATGGTCCGATCCGACGAGAACCAACCCATCCGCGCGGTATTGAGCACCGCCATGCGCCACCAGTCCTGCGGGGCGTGCCACAGCTCCTCGACCCGTCGCTGGGCGTCCCAGTAGGCATCAAAGTCGGCGCATACCAGAAAGCGGTCATAGGCGATCAATCCATCCACCAATCCGGCATAGCGCGCCGGGTCGTCCGGCGAGAACACCCCGCTGCGGATCGCCTGCAGCACATCACCCAGGCGATGGGAGGCGGCGATCGCCGCGGCGGCGCCGAAATCGCCGCTGCGCTTGCGTGCCTCCACCTGCTGGGCGGTCAGGCCGAAGATGAACATGTTCTCGGCGCCCACCTGCTCGCACATCTCGACATTGGCGCCATCCAGGGTGCCGATGGTCAGCGCGCCATTGAGTCCGAACTTCATGTTGCTGGTACCGGACGCCTCGTAGCCGGCGGTGGAGATCTGCTCGGACAGGTCCGCCGCCGGGATGATGCTCTCGGCCAGGCTGACGTTGTAGTTGGGCAGGAACACCACCTTGAGCAGGCCACGCACCGTGGGGTCGTTGTTGACCACCCGGGCGATGTCGTTGGCCAGCTTGATGATCAGCTTGGCCTGGTGATAACTGGCCGCCGCCTTGCCGGCAAAGAGCTTCACCCGCGGCACCCAGTCGGTGCTGGGGTCATTGCGGATCGCCTGGTACAGCGCCACCGTGTGCAGCAGGTTGAGCAACTGGCGCTTGTACTCATGGATACGCTTGACCTGGACGTCGAACAGCGCCTCCGGATTGACAGTCACCCCCAGCCGGTCCTGGATGATGCTGGCCAGGGCGCGCTTGCTGTGCAGGCGCTGGGCGGCGAACTGCTTGCGGAAGGTGGCGTTGTCGGCAAACGGCGCCAGCCCCTTTAGCTTGCCTTCCGGATCGTCCAGTACCTCGGGGCCCAGCGCCTCGATCAGCATCGCCGTGAGCTGCGGGTTGGACTGGTACAGCCAGCGACGGAAGGTAATGCCGTTGGTCTTGTTGTTGATCCGCTGCGGGTAGAGCTTGTGCAGTTCGGCGAACACCGTGCTCTTCATCAGCTTGCTGTGCAGCGCCGACACGCCGTTGACGCTGTGCGAACCGAGAAACGCCAGGTTGCCCATGCGCACCCGCCGGCCATTGTCCTCTTCGATCAGCGACACCGCGCGCAGCACGTCGAAGTCATGCAGGCCTTTGGCCCGCAGGGCATCGATATGGTAGGCGTTGATCAGGTAGATGATCTGCATGTGCCGCGGCAGCATGCGCTCCATCAGCGCCACCGGCCAGGTTTCCAGGGCCTCGGGGAGCAGGGTGTGGTTGGTGTAGGCCAAGGTTCCGACGGTCAGCGCCCAGGCCTTGTCCCAGGGGATTTCGTGCTGGTCCACCAACAGGCGCATCAGTTCGGCCACGGCGATCGACGGATGGGTGTCGTTGAGCTGGATCGCCGCGGCGTCCGGCAGGTTGAGCAGATCCTTGTGCATGTTCAGGTGGCGGCGCAGCAGGTCCTGCAGCGAGGCGGAGACGAAGAAGTACTCCTGGCGCAGGCGCAGCTCCTGGCCGGCCTCGGTGCTGTCGGCCGGGTACAGCACCCGCGAGATGCTCTCGGCGCGGGCCACCTCGGCTACCGCGCCCAGATGGTCGCCAGCGTTGAAGCGCTCCAGGTGCAGCTCTTCCAGGGCCCGGGCCCGCCACAGGCGCAGGGTATTGACGCTGGAACCGCGCCAGCCGACCACCGGCGTGTCGTAGGCCACCGCCCGCACCGTTTCGCCCGGTGACCAGACTTGGCGCTGCTGGCCGTTGCCCTCGTGCACGGTTTCAACGCTGCCGCCGAAACTGATCGGGTAGATCACCTCGGCGCGCTCGAACTCCCAGGGGTTGCCGAAATCCAGCCAGTTTTCGGTCTGCTCCTGCTGCCAGCCATCGACCACCGCCTGGCGGAACAAACCATGCTCGTAGCGGATGCCGTAGCCATGGGCGGCGATGCCCAGGGTCGACATGCTTTCCATGAAACACGCCGCCAACCGACCCAGGCCGCCGTTGCCCAGCGCCGCGTCGGGCTCGAGCAGGCGGATGCGCTCCAGGTCCACGTTCAGACCTTCGAGGGCCTCGCGGGCGATCTCCAGGTAGCCGAGGTTGCTCAGGCTGTCGTACAGCAGGCGGCCGATGAGGAACTCGAGGGAGAGGTAGTAGACGCGCTTCTGGCTGCGCCTGTAGGCCTGGCGGGTATGGTCCATCCAGTGATCGACCATGTGGTCGCGGGCGGCCAGGGCGATGGCCTCGAACCAGTCATGGTCGAAGGCGTGTTCCGGATCCTTGCCGACCGCGTAGGTCAGCTTGGCCAGCACGGCGGCGCGAAAGGCCGCCACCTCTGCACTATGGTGCTTTTCGTCACGGGCTTCGGTTTCCTGGGACATGGGGCATCCTCGGGCAAATGGGCGAAAGCGCAGGGAGATTGTTCAGCCTAGACGCTCTGACACGGAGCGACAGCGACGGTTCGCGGTTTTCATCCACCGCTGGAGAAACCGGCAAAAGGTTGTTCACAAATTGAACAACTCCGGTATCATCGCGCGCCCCAAAACCGTGATTTCCCTTGCAAGAATAAAACCGTAACCATGAAACCGACCCTGATCGCCGCCGCCGAAGTCGACCGCCTGGAGACCTGGCAGCGCTATGCCAGCCACATGTGCGGTGGCTGCCACTCGACCTGCTGCACCTTGCCGGTGGAGGTGAAGATCAAGGATCTGATCCGTATCGGCGTGGTGGACGAGTTCGAGAAGGACGAGCCGCCGAAGAACATCGCCAAGCGCCTGCAGAAGGACGGCATCATCGAACGCTTCAACCAGAAGTCGGGGATCTTCACCTTGACCCGGATGAGCAACGACGACTGCCTCTATCTGGACCGCAAGAGCCGGCTGTGCACCATTTATGACAAGCGCCCGGATACCTGCCGCAATCACCCCAAGATCGGTCCGCGCCCGGGGTATTGTGCGTACAAGCCCAAGGTGGCTACCCGCTGATCCTGCTTTGCTTGTGAAATCCCGGGGCTGCAAAGCGGCCCCAATTTCTCAAGGCAAACAAAAACGCCCCCGGCCTTTCGACCGGGGGCGTTTTCATTCAGCCTGAACTAATGACTCAGTTCTTGGCTTTCTTGGCAGCGCGGGTACGCTCGCCTTCATCGAGGATCTTCTTGCGCAGACGGATCGACTTCGGCGTCACTTCGCACAGCTCGTCGTCCTGGATGAATTCCAGGGCCTGCTCCAGAGTGTGGCGAACCGGCGGAACCAGGGCGATGACTTCGTCCTTGCCCGAAGCACGCATGTTGTCGAGCTTCTTGCCTTTGGTCGGGTTCACGCCCAGGTCGTTGTCACGGCTGTTCAGGCCGATGATCTGACCGTTGTAGATCTCCTGGCCGTGTTCAACGAACAGCTTGCCGCGAGCCTGCAGGGTTTCCAGCGAGTAGGTCAGGGCCTTGCCGGTCTCGACCGAAACCAGGACACCGTTCAGGCGGCCGGACATCTGGCCCGACTTCATGGTGTCGTAACGATCGAAGATCGAGGTCAGGATGCCTGCACCGTTGGTCAGGGTCAGGAACTGGTTACGGAAACCGATCAGGCCACGGGCTGGAATGTTGTATTCCAGGCGAACACGGCCCTTGCCATCCGGAACCATGTTGGTCAGGTCGCCTTTACGCAGACCCATCTCTTCCATGACCTTGCCCTGGGATTCTTCAGGGATGTCGATGGTGACGTTCTCGAACGGTTCCTGCTTGACGCCGTCGACTTCGCGGATGATCACTTCAGGACGGCCCACGGCCATCTCGAAGCCTTCACGGCGCATGGTTTCGATCAGTACCGACAGGTGCAGCTCGCCACGGCCCGATACCTTGAACTTGTCAGGGGAATCGGTTTCCTGAACGCGCAGGGCAACGTTGTACAGCAGCTCTTTGTCCAGGCGGTCCTTGATGTTACGGCTGGTGACGAACTTGCCTTCTTTACCGCAGAACGGCGAGTCGTTGACCTGGAAGGTCATCGAAACGGTTGGCTCGTCAACGGTCAGCGGCTTCATCGCCTCGACGGTATCCGGGGCGCACAGGGTGTCGGAGATGAACAGCTCGTCGAAACCGCTGATGCAGACGATGTCGCCAGCCTGGGCTTCTTCGACGTCGACGCGGTGCAGGCCGTGGTGGCCCATCAGCTTGAGGATACGACCGTTGCGCTTCTTGCCTTCGGTGTCGATGGCAACAACCGGGGTGTTCGGCTTGACGCGACCACGGGCGATACGGCCAACGCCGATAACACCGAGGAAGCTGTTGTAGTCCAGTGCGGAGATCTGCATCTGGAACGGGCCGTCACGGTCAACCGACGGTGCGGGTACGTTGTCGACGATCGACTGGTACAGCGCGGTCATGTCCTCACCCATTTCGGTGTGGTCCAGGCCGGCGATGCCGTTCAGGGCCGAGGCGTAGACAACTTTGAAGTCCAGCTGCTCGTCGGTAGCACCGAGGTTGTCGAACAGGTCGAAGATCTGGTCCAGAACCCAGTCAGGACGCGCGCCCGGACGGTCGACCTTGTTGATCACGACGATCGGCTTCAGACCGGCTTCGAAGGCCTTCTTGGTCACGAAGCGGGTTTGCGGCATCGGGCCGTCCTGGGCGTCGACCAGCAGCAGCACGGAGTCGACCATCGACATTACACGCTCGACCTCGCCACCGAAGTCGGCGTGGCCGGGGGTGTCGACGATGTTGATGTGGTAGCCGTTCCAGTTGATGGCGGTGTTCTTCGCCAGAATGGTAATGCCGCGCTCTTTTTCCTGATCGTTGGAGTCCATGACGCGCTCGTCGTTGAGCTCGTTACGCTCCAGGGTGCCGGACTGGCGCAGGAGTTTGTCGACCAGGGTGGTTTTACCATGGTCAACGTGGGCGATGATGGCGATGTTACGCAGATTTTCGATCACAACTGTATCTCGATCAGAGGATTCGGTTGCCGCCAGTGTAGGCGGCCAATATGTACTGTTTAAGGCTCAGCGGGCCCGGCGGTCGGGAGGGCGATGGCGGATGCTGCCGCCATACAGCCCTGGCGTCTTATGTCGGACGATAAACACGCACATTGGCATGTCCCTCACTGAGCAGGTGGTGTGCGTGCAGACGGCTCATCACACCCTTGTCGCAATACAGCAGGTACTGGCGCGTGGGGTCCAGGTGCTTGAACTTGCTGTTGATCGCGTAGAACGGCATGGCCTGGACTTCGATACCGTCCAGCGCCAGGGGTTCGTCTTCCTGGGCATCAGGGTGACGAATGTCGATGACGATCTGACCGGGCAGCGCCTCGGCCACTTCCTCGACTTCGATGTCCTTGCCCAGTTCATCGATCACGTGGTCGATGGAAATGAACTTGGCGCGCTCCAGGGCACGCTCCAGTACTTCCATCTCGAACTGCTTCTCTTCGTGCTCCATGCGGTGGCGCTTGGCATGGGTGGTCGGGTTTACCGAGATCACGCCACAGTACTCGGGCATGTGCTTGGCGAAGTCGGCGGTGCCGATTTCGGTGGCCTGGTCGATGATGTCCTGCTTATGGCTGGCCAACAGCGGGCGCAGCACCAGCTTGTCGGTGGCCGAATCGATAATCGACAGGTTCGGCAACGTCTGGCTGGAGACTTGGGAAATCGCCTCGCCGGTGACCAGGGCATCAATCTGCAGGCGGTCGGCCATGCGGGCGGCAGCGCGCAGCATCATGCGCTTTAGCGTGACACCCATGTAGCTGTTGTCGACCTTGTTGAGGATTTCGCCGACCACTTCCTCGAACGGCACGCTGATGAACAGCACGCGCTGGCTGCTGCCGTACTTCTTCCACAGGAAGTGGGCCACTTCCATCACGCCCAGTTCGTGGGCGCGGCCACCGAGGTTGAAGAAGCAGAAGTGCGTCATCAGGCCGCGACGCATCATCTGGTAGGCCGCCACGGTGGAGTCGAAGCCACCGGACATCAGCACCAGGGTCTGCTCCAGGGCGCCCAGCGGATAACCACCGATGCCGTTGTGCTGATTGTGGATCACGTACAGGCGCTGATCGCGGATCTCGATGCGCACCAGCACTTCGGGCTTCTTCAGCTCGATGCCGGCAGCGCCGCATTGCTGGCGCAGTTGGCTGCCGACGTAGCGGTCGACGTCCATCGAGGTGAAGTCGTGGTGGCCGCCGCGCTTGCAGCGCACGGCGAAGTACTTGCCGGCGAGCAAGTGACCGAAGTGCTGCTTGCACTTCTCGACGATGTCGTCAAAGTCGCCCAGTGGGTACTCCTGCACCTGCAGGAAGTGAGTGATGCCCGGGGTGCAGCGCAGGCGCTCGATCATTTCGCGCTGGATCTTTTCGTCCTCGATGCGGGTGACCACTTCGAGATTGTCCCAGACACCATCGACCGCGAGCTCAGGATCGAGATCCTTGAGCACGTTGCGGATGTTCTTGCTGAGCTGACGGATGAAGCGCTTGCGCACCGGCCGGCTCTTGATGGTGATCTCTGGGAAGACTTTGACGATAAGTTTCATTGGTTTAACAGCGCGCACAGGGCCTGCCGAAAATAGGGGGCGCGAATTATAGCGGAAATCGCTCAAGGTTTGAGCAACTTTTGTACAGAAGGTGCGATTTATGTTGGCCGCGCCACCCCTCGTCGGCCTGCTGCGTGCGAGCGGGCTTGCCCCGCGATGAGGCCCACGCCAGCACGAAAGCACCACAATGGTGCACCTACACCCAAAAACGCATCTTATGAGTGCAAAGCTACACTCCACCCCTCCAAGAAATGCCCGCCAACGCCCCCTTTCATCCCACTCTCGCCATTTTTGGGCACTGGCATGCAATTTGCTCCCTTGTGAGGCAGGTACGCTTGGCCGACTATCCGCGCCCAGCGACACCCTTTTTCCAGGGCAGCGGCCAACTGCGCCCTAGACCATCCGGAGGACAACATGTCGAAGTCGGTTCAACTCATCAAAGATCATGACGTCAAGTGGATTGATCTGCGTTTCACGGACACCAAGGGCATTCAGCATCACGTGACCATGCCGGCGCGCGATGGCCTGGACGAAGACTTCTTCGAAGTCGGCAAGATGTTCGACGGTTCCTCCATCGCTGGCTGGAAAGGCATCGAAGCCTCCGACATGATCCTGATGCCGGTCGACGAAACCGCCGTGCTGGACCCGTTCACCGAAGAGCCGACCCTGATCATCACCTGCGATATCGTCGATCCGTCGAGCATGCAGGGCTACGATCGCGATCCGCGCGGCATCGCCAAGCGCGCCGAAGAGTACCTGAAGAGCACCGGCATCGGTGACACCGTGTTCGCTGGCCCAGAGCCTGAGTTCTTCATCTTCGACGAAGTGAAGTTCCAGTCGGACATCTCCGGTTCGATGTTCAAGATCTTCTCCGAGCAAGGCTCGTGGATGACCGGCGCTGACGTCGAAGGCGGCAACAAAGGCCACCGTCCGGGCGTGAAAGGCGGCTACTTCCCGGTTCCGCCGTTCGACCACGACCACGAAATCCGTACTGCTATGTGCAATGCCCTGGAAGAAATGGGCCAGACCGTCGAAGTTCACCACCACGAAGTGGCGACCGCCGGCCAGAACGAGATCGGCGTCAAGTTCAACACCCTGGTCAAGAAAGCGGATGAAGTGCAGGCCCTGAAGTATGTCGTGCACAATGTTGCCGACGCTTATGGCCGTACCGCCACCTTCATGCCCAAGCCTCTGTACGGCGACAACGGCTCGGGCATGCACGTGCACATGTCGATCTGGAAAGACGGCAAGAACACCTTCTCCGGCGAAGGCTATGCCGGCCTGTCCGATACCGCCCTGTACTTCATCGGCGGCATCATCAAGCACGGCAAGGCCCTGAACGGCTTCACCAACCCTTCGACCAACTCCTACAAGCGTCTGGTCCCAGGTTTCGAAGCCCCGGTAATGCTGGCCTACTCGGCTCGCAACCGTTCCGCCTCGATCCGTATTCCGTACGTCGGTAGCCCGAAAGCCCGCCGTATCGAAGCACGCTTCCCGGACCCGTCGGCCAACCCATACCTGGCCTTCGCGGCCCTGCTGATGGCAGGCCTGGACGGCATCCAGAACAAGATCCACCCAGGCGATGCCGCCGACAAGAACCTGTACGACCTGCCGCCTGAAGAGGCGAAAGACATCCCGCAAGTGTGCGGCAGCCTGAAGGAAGCCCTGGAAGAGCTGGACAAGGGCCGTGCGTTCCTGACCAAGGGCGGCGTGTTCTCCGACGACTTCATCGATGCCTTCATCGAGCTGAAGAGCGAAGAAGAGATCAAGGTCCGCACCTTCGTGCACCCGCTGGAATACGAGCTGTACTACAGCTGCTGATATGATCGGCGCCCCGCGTCGATGACATCAGGACGGCCTCCCTCGGGAGGCCGTTTCTTTTTCATACCCTCATAATCGGACAACACCTATTAGCCGCCACACAGCCAAAGGCGACACTCGAGGCTTCATTCCCAAGGAGATCGCCATGCGTGCCACCACCCTCGCCCTGACCTGCTGCTTCGCCCTATCCGGCTGTGCCACCTCACCGAACGTCACGCCAACCCTGGATCAGCTGCTTGCCACCATTGACCGGCGCCTGGACCTGGCCGAAGCGGTCGCCCTGCACAAGTGGGATCACCAACAACCGGTGCAGGCCAGCGCCCGCGAGCAGCAGGTATTGGCCAGTGCACGGCAGGCCGCCGTCGCTCACCACCTGGATCCGGCACGCGTCGAGGCCTTTTTTGCCGACCAGATCGAAGCCAACAAGCTCCTGCAGTACCACCTGCTCGACACCTGGCATCGCGCCCGTCAAGCGCCAGCCCTGCCACGCCGCGACCTGGCCAACGACGTGCGCCCGGAACTGGATCTGCTGCAGGAACAGCTGCTGAGCGCCCTCGCCCGCTTTGACCAGACCCCGCCGGCCAATTGCGCCAACCACTTGGCCGACGCCCTGCAGCAACGCGCCCAGGACACCACGCGCCACCTCGCCCTGGTTCGCGCCAGCGCCCAGCTGTGCAAATTGCGCTGACCGCCCTATGCTCCATATTGGTGCATGATTGCGCAAGCCGCCCCATCATGTACCCCAATTTGGGTCACAAGAATCGATAAACCAAGGCTTTCTGGCTCGAATTCGCGCATTTCCGAGTCTTTATCCGGAATTTCCGCTTCTTTTCGGAGCCTTGGTTTGGTTCTTGCATTTTCACTGCATCCAGCACTCTTCCGTGCGCGCCCCAGGCCTGAGCCCTTGGGCGCCACTGTGCCAAAAGAGGTCAACGACGCCTTATGACCATCAGCGATGCACAGCACCGTCTGCTTCTGGACAACCTGACCACGGCCACGCTGTTGCTCAATTCTGAACTGCGCCTGGAGTACATGAACCCGGCGGCGGAGATGCTTCTGGCCGTCAGCGGCCAGCGCAGCCACGGGCAGTTCATTAGCGAGCTGTTCACCGAATCGACCGAGGCGCTCAATTCGTTGCGCCAGGCGGTGGAGCAGGCGCACCCGTTCACCAAGCGTGAAGCGCAGCTGACCTCGCTGACCGGACAGACCATAACCGTCGACTATGCCGTCACGCCCATCCTGCACCTGGGCCAGACCCTGCTGTTGCTGGAGGTGCACCCACGCGATCGCCTGTTGCGCATCACCAAGGAAGAGGCCCAGCTGAGCAAGCAGGAGACCACCAAGATGCTGGTGCGCGGCCTGGCCCACGAGATCAAGAACCCTCTCGGCGGCATCCGTGGCGCGGCCCAGTTGCTGGCCCGTGAACTGCCGGAAGAAAGCCTGCGCGACTACACCAACGTGATCATCGAGGAAGCCGACCGCCTGCGTAACCTGGTCGACCGCATGCTTGGCTCGAACAAGCTGCCGTCGCTGGCCATGACCAACATCCACGAAGTGCTCGAGCGCGTGTGCAGCCTGGTCGAGGCCGAGAGCCAGGGCTGCATCACCTTGGTGCGCGACTACGACCCTAGCCTGCCGGACGTACTGATCGACCGCGAGCAGATGATCCAGGCCGTGCTCAACATCGTGCGCAACGCCATGCAGGCCATCGGCGGGCAGAACGAGCTGCGCCTGGGCCGCATCACCTTGCGCAGCCGCGCCGTGCGCCAGTTCACCATCGGCCATGTGCGCCACCGCCTGGTCGCCCGGATCGAGATCGTCGACAACGGCCCCGGCATCCCCACGGAACTGCAGGACACCCTCTTCTATCCCATGGTCAGCGGCCGCCCGGACGGTACCGGGCTGGGCCTGGCCATCACCCAGAACATCATCAGCCAGCACCAGGGCCTGATCGAGTGCGAGAGCCACCCCGGCCACACCACCTTCTCGATCTACCTGCCCCTGGAACAAGGAGCCACCGCCCCATGAGCCGAAGTGAAACCGTCTGGATCGTCGATGATGATCGTTCCATCCGCTGGGTCCTGGAAAAGGCCCTGCAGCAGGAAGGCATGACCACCCAGAGCTTCGACAGCGCCGACGGCGTCATGGGCCGCCTGGCCCGCCAGCAACCGGATGTGATCATCTCGGACATCCGCATGCCCGGCGCCAGCGGCCTTGACCTGCTCGCCCAGATCCGCGAACAGCACCCAGGGCTGCCGGTGATCATCATGACCGCCCACTCCGACCTGGACAGCGCGGTGGCCTCTTACCAAGGCGGCGCCTTCGAATACCTGCCCAAGCCGTTCGATGTCGACGAGGCGGTGTCACTGGTCAAGCGCGCCAACCAGCATGCCCAGGAACAGCAGGCCCTGGAAGTGCCCCAGGCACTGACCCGCACGCCCGAGATCATCGGCGAGGCGCCGGCGATGCAGGAGGTGTTCCGCGCCATCGGTCGCCTCAGCCACTCCAACATCACCGTGCTGATCAACGGTGAGTCCGGCACAGGTAAAGAGCTGGTAGCCCACGCCCTGCACCGTCACAGCCCGCGTGCGGCGTCGCCGTTCATCGCCCTGAACATGGCGGCGATCCCCAAGGACCTGATGGAGTCCGAGCTGTTCGGCCATGAGAAAGGCGCCTTTACCGGCGCCGCCAACCTGCGTCGTGGGCGTTTCGAGCAGGCCGACGGCGGCACGCTGTTCCTCGACGAGATCGGTGACATGCCCGCCGACACCCAGACCCGCCTGCTGCGGGTGCTGGCCGATGGCGAGTTCTACCGGGTCGGCGGCCATGTGCCGGTAAAGGTGGATGTGCGCATCATTGCCGCCACCCACCAGAACCTCGAGTCGCTGGTGCAGGCCGGCAAGTTCCGTGAAGACCTGTTCCACCGCCTCAACGTGATCCGCATCCATATACCGCGCCTGGCGGACCGGCGCGAGGACATCCCGGCCCTGGCCCGCCATTTCCTAGGTCGCGCCGCCCAGGAGCTGGCGGTGGAACCCAAGCTGCTCAAGCCGGAGACCGAGGAATTCATCCGCAACCTGCCCTGGCCGGGCAACGTGCGCCAGCTGGAGAACACCTGTCGTTGGATCACGGTGATGGCCTCCAGCCGCGAAGTGCTGGTCGGCGACCTGCCGCCGGAGCTGCTCAACCTGCCCCAGGACGCAGCGCCCGTGACCAACTGGGAACAGGCCTTGCGCCAGTGGGCCGACCAGGCCCTGGCCCGTGGCCAGTCAAGTTTGCTCGACAGCGCCGTGCCGAGCTTCGAGCGGATCATGATCGAGACCGCGCTCAAGCATACGGCCGGACGTCGTCGTGATGCAGCGCTGTTGCTGGGGTGGGGGCGCAATACCTTGACGCGAAAGATCAAGGAGTTGGGGATGAAAGTAGATGGTTCGGATGACGATGAAGGTGAAGATCACTAACCATCAAGAGAGTACAGGCCAGTGAGGGCCATTTGTGGTCCTCACGTGCGCCGCACAACATCAACTTAGACGGTAAGTCAGACCAGTTCTCTCAACTCATTGGCAGCCGCCAAAACCTCATTGGGTGCAGATTCAATCGACCCTATGTCGTCATTGATCGCCTTTCTGACCACCTTGAACGCGGCAATGATCTGGTTCTCGCGAGTCCCTGCCGAGCGCCCCAGAAAATCTAGTGGGTTTTCACGTCTCTTCTCTTCACGACGAGCTGCCACCTTATCCAGGGCCCACGCGCCAAAGGATCCTCCGGCAAGAACAACTCCAACGGGTGCGGCCACTGCCACACCAGCCAAAGTAGCCCCAGCACTTGCCGTGGCGCCCAGTGCCAAGCCTGTTGCTATCTTCTCTTCCAGAATACGTGTTCTGGTGGGCTCTACAGTATTCAGCACGGCAGGGTCATTGGAAGTAGCTTTCTGCGTTTTTATATTCTTTCTGAGTTTGATATTTGTGGCCAGGCTACTTGCTGTCTCCACCGTGCCGATAATACCCATGATGCCACCAAATATCGGCTCCCATACCCCGCCACTGAGGTCCCATTTGTTGACTGGATCACCCGCGCAGTAGCCATAGGCATTGATCCCTCCCTCATCAAAAGGACTCAATCGATCCGGAGACAGGAAGCGCAACGCGGTTGGGGAATAACAACGGTAGCCGTTGCCCAGAGGGTAGATACCAATGGGCCTCTCGCAGGGCTGCCCACAGAAACCGAGAATTGGGCCTCCTGCAGCCGCAGTAGCACCATATGGCGTATACGCCCTGGAGAAATTGCGTCCTCTGAAAGGTGATCGCTGGTGATCTGTCATCGGCAAGTACTGGCTCATGAACAGTCACTCCTATCGAGCCGGGAATCATGAGCCGAAAGCTAACCGAGGCTGGCAGTGTCCGAAACTGGCAAAATTATCAGGCCCCATTTGCACCGTTGCTGTGCTGCGCGCACCAGCAAAAGGCAGATTCGCCCTCGCAAGCCCTCAAAAAATGGCCGGAACACCGTATTTCTGGGCGCACAAGACCTGGCACGCTCCCTGCTATGTACCAAGTACCTCCAGTTTTGGGGACCTCGGTACAGGCAGGCCGGGAAATCCCCTCTTTTATTCATGCAGCCTCACCTGCACCCGCCAGCGCCCCGCCTCCTCCGTAGCGTTCCAGTCGCCGCGCAGGGGGCGGGCGGCCACCAAGGTCAGTACCAGCCCTTCCTCGCTCTTCTGCAGGCGCCAGCCCACCGGCTTGTCCTGCAGCGTCAGCTGACCACGCTGTGCCTTGCCCTGGGCCTCGAACACGATGGCAACGGTGCCTTGGACATTCTCGCCATGCAGTTTGGGTTCTTCGTTGAACCACAGGTCCAGGCCATCCTGCACCACCTGCACCTGCTCGAGCACCCGTTCCTCCGGGGTGGTCAGGCGTCCGATCATCATGCCCACCATCAGCCCGACAATCGCCAGCGACAGGATCACCCGCGGGAAGGCCTTCGAACGCGGGTCGGGTTCGGGGGTAGAATGCTCGTTATCCTCATGCTTGGAGCCGTGCATGTTTCACGTCATCCTTTTTCAACCAGAAATTCCGCCGAATACCGGCAACATCATCCGCCTGTGCGCCAATAGCGGCTGCGACCTACACCTGATCGAGCCGATCGGCTTCGAACTGGATGACAAGCGCCTGCGCAGGGCCGGGCTGGACTACCACGAGTATGCCACGCTCAAGCGTCACCAAAGCCTGGCCGAATGCCTGGAAAGCCTGAATCAGCCGCGGCTGTTCGCCTTTACCACCAAGGGTTCGCACCCGTTCCATGAGGTCGAGTACCAACCTGGCGATGCGTTCCTGTTCGGGCCTGAAAGCCGTGGCCTGCCGGCCGAGGTACTGGACAGCCTGGCCCCCGAGCAGCGCCTGCGCCTGCCGATGCGGCCGGGGTGCCGGAGCCTGAACCTGTCCAATACCGTGGCGGTGACGGTGTACGAGGCGTGGCGGCAGCAGGGGTTTGCCTGAAAGGTCTTTCGCGGGGCACACCGACGAACAAAAAAGGGCGACCGAAGTCGCCCTTTCTTGTTTCAGCGATTACTGCACGGTCGGCACTTCGCCGGCTTCCTGCATGCGCTGCATCTCTTGCGCGTACAGGGCGTCGAAGTTGACCGGCGACAGCATCAGCGCCGGGAACGAGCCACGGGTCACCAGGCTGTCCAGGGTCTCACGGGCGTACGGGAACAGGATGTTCGGGCAGAACGCGCCAAGGGTGTGGCTCATCGAAGCGGCGTCGAGGTTGGCAATCAGGAAGATGCCGGCCTGCTGCACTTCGGCGATGAAGGCCACTTCGTCGCCGTTCTTGACGGTCACCGACAGGGTCAGCACGACTTCGTGGAAGTCGCCTTCCAGGGCCTTCTGGCGGGTGTTCAGGTCCAGCGAGACGCTCGGTTCCCACTGCTGGCGGAAGATCTGCGGGCTTTTCGGCGCCTCGAACGACAGATCGCGCACGTAGATGCGCTGCAGGGAGAATTGTGGGGCGTTGGCGTCAGTGGCGCCGTTGGTCTGTTGCTCGGTCATGGCAGATCCTTTTCCTAATGTTCTTGAATGCAGTGCGAATCAGGCCGCCAGCAGCGCGTCGAGCTTGCCCGCGCGCTCCAGGGCATAGAGGTCATCGCATCCACCGACGTGCGTGCTGCCGATCCAGATCTGCGGCACCGAGGTGCGGCCGGCCTTCTGGCTCATTTCGGCGCGAACCTGGGGTTTGCCGTCGACCTTGATCTCCTCGAACGCCACGCCCTTGCTCTCGAGCAGGTACTTGGCGCGCATGCAGTAGGGGCAGTAGTCGCTGGAATAGACGATGACGGGCTTCATATCACTTCACCAGGGGCAGGTTATCGGCTTTCCAGCTGGAAACGCCACCGCTGAGCTTGGCGGCGGTGTAACCAGCCTTGAGCAGTTCGCGGCACAGGGTGCCGGACTGCTGGCCCATCGCGTCGACGACGATCAGGGTCTTTTCTTTGTGTTTTTCCAGCTCGCTCATGCGGCCGGCCACTTTGTCCTGGGGAATGTTCAGCGCACCGACGATATGCCCGGCCGAGTATTCCTTGGCGGTACGGATATCGATCACCACGGCCTTGTCGGCGTTGACCAGCGCGGTCAGCTGGCCGTTGCTCAGGCTCTGGCCGCCACGGCGGACTTCGTTGATCAGCAGCAGGACCAGCAGGACGACGAAAATGGCCACCAGGATGTAGTGATCTGTCGCGAATTGAATCAGGTGAGCAACCATCAGGGGTGTTCCAGGCGATTGAAAATGGCGGCCAGTATACACAGCGCCCCATGACCACCAAAGCCCACTGGGCTGGCGGCAAACGCGTCTTCATGTTGCATGCCTGGCCGCGCCTGTCGGGCAAGGGGAGGAATATTCGCCGTCGCTGGCGGATTTGCCCTAAAATGCGTGTCTTTATCATCTTTGAACAACCGTGAGTTTGATTGATGACGAGTACGCCTAAACCCCTGGTCCTGATCATCCTGGATGGCTTCGGTCACAGCGAAAGCCCCGAATACAACGCCATCTTCGCTGCCAACACGCCGGTCTACGACCGCCTGCGCGCCACCCAGCCGCATGGCCTGATCTCCGGTTCCGGCATGGACGTGGGACTGCCCGACGGGCAGATGGGCAACTCCGAAGTCGGACACATGAACCTTGGCGCCGGCCGTGTGGTGTACCAGGACTTCACTCGGGTGACCAAGGCCATCCGTGACGGCGAGTTCTTCGAGAATCCCGTGCTCGGCGGCGCGGTGGACAAGGCCGTCGGTGCTGGCAAGGCCGTGCATATCCTCGGCCTGCTCTCCGACGGCGGCGTGCACAGCCACCAAGACCACTTGGTCGCCATGGCCGAGCTGGCCGCGCAGCGTGGCGCCGAGAAGATCTACCTGCACGCCTTCCTCGATGGCCGCGACACCCCACCGCGCAGCGCCCAGTCGTCCATCGAACTGCTCGACGCCACCTTCGCCAAGCTGGGCAAGGGCCGCATCGCCAGCCTGATCGGCCGCTACTACGCCATGGACCGCGACAACCGCTGGGACCGCGTGAGCGCCGCCTACAACCTGATCGTCGACAGCGTCGCCGACTACACCGCCGACACCGCCCTGGCCGGCCTCGAAGCCGCCTATGCCCGCGACGAGAGCGACGAGTTCGTCAAGGCCACCCGTGTCGGCGAAGCCGTGAAGGTCGAGGACGGCGACGCGGTGATCTTCATGAACTTCCGCGCCGACCGTGCCCGCGAGCTGTCGCGTGTGTTCGTCGAGGCCGATTTCAACGAATTCCCTCGCGCCCGCCTGCCGAAACTGGCGGCCTACATCGGCCTGACCCAGTACTCGGCGAAGATTCCGGCCCCAGCGGCGTTTGCCCCGGCCAGCCTGAACAACGTACTCGGCGAATACCTTGCCAAGAACGGCAAGACCCAACTGCGCATTGCCGAGACCGAGAAGTACGCCCATGTCACCTTCTTCTTCTCGGGCGGGCGCGAAGAGCCGTTCGAAGGCGAAGAACGCATCCTGATCCCATCGCCAAAGGTCGCCACCTATGACCTGCAGCCAGAAATGAGCGCCCCCGAGGTCACCGACCGTATTGTCGAGGCCATTGAGCAGCAGCGTTACGACGTGATCGTGGTCAACTACGCCAACGGCGACATGGTCGGCCACACGGGCGTATTCGACGCGGCGGTCAAGGCCGTGGAAGCGCTGGACGGTTGCGTCGGTCGCATCGTCGAGGCGCTGGACAAGGTCGGCGGCGAAGCGCTGATCACCGCCGACCACGGCAACGTCGAGCAGATGGAAGACGAATGCACCGGCCAGGCGCACACCGCCCACACCACCGAGCCGGTGCCGTTCATCTATGTCGGCAAGCGTCAGGTCAAGGTCCGCGAAGGCGGCGTGCTGGCCGATGTGGCGCCGACCATGCTCAAGCTGCTGGGGCTGGAAAAGCCGGCGGAAATGACCGGAACCTCGATCCTGATCGATGCTTGAGGGTTCTACTGGGGCCGCTTTGTGGCCCCGAAATACCCTAATTCCAGACCAACGCCCCGCCGCCCAAGCCGCGGGGCGTTTTTTTTGCAGGCCCGCAAGGGCATACTAGGCCAGTCTCCATCCCCGGTACGCCAAACCCCATGCTCCGCGCCCTCTTTTTACTCGCCCTGTCATGCCTGCTCACCCCGGCCTTCGCCGACGAGCGCGCGCAGACCCAGCAGCAGCTGGACGCCACCCGCCAGGACATCGCCGAGCTGAAGAAGATGCTGGGCAAGCTCCAGGAGGAGAAAGCCGGCGTGCAGAAAGACCTCAAGTCCACCGAGACCGACATCGGCAACCTCGAGAAACAGGTGGAGGCACTGCAGCAAGAACTAAAAAAGACAGAGGGCGAGCTGGAGCGCCTTGATCACGAGAAAAAAAAACTCCAGAGCGCCCGCGTTGAACAGCAACGCCTGATTGCCATCCAGGCCCGTTCCGCTTATCAGAACAATGGCCGCGAGGAATACCTCAAGCTGCTGCTGAACCAGCAGAACCCCGAGAAGTTCGCCCGCACCCTCACTTATTACGATTACCTCAGCAAGGCACGCATGGAGCAGTTGCGCGCCTTCAACGAGACCCTGCGCCAGTTGGCCAATGTCGAGCAAGACATCGTCCGCCAGCAGGAACAGCTGTTGACCCAACGCGCCGACCTCGACGGCCGCCGTCAAGCGCTGGTGGCCGAACGCGACAAGCGCCAGCAGGTGCTGGCCAAGCTCAACAGCGACATGAAAGAACGCGACCAGAAGCTGCAGAGCCGCGAGCAGGACCAGGCCGACCTGGGCAAGGTGCTCAAGACCATCGAGGAAACCCTCGCCCGTCAGGCCCGCGAGGCCGAGGAAGCCCGCCAGCGCGCCCTGCTGGCCAAGCAGGAAGAAGAAAAACGCCGCAAGCAGCAGGCCTTGGCCGCGGCGGCCAGCGCCCAGGAACCCGAGGAAGCGCCGAAGAAGGCCCGTACCACCCTCGGCCCAGTGGTTTCCAGCGATGGCGCCAGCTACGGCGGTGCTTTTTCTGCGGCCCGGGGAAAACTTCCATGGCCAGTCAATGGTCGATTGCTGGCACGCTTCGGCGATACCCGCGGCGGCGATGCCCGGGCCAAGTGGGACGGGGTGATGATCGGCGCCAGCGCCGGCACCCAGGTGCGCGCCGTGCACGGCGGGCGCGTGGTGTTCGCCGACTGGTTGCGCGGCGCTGGACTTCTGGTCATTCTCGACCATGGCAATGGCTACCTGAGCCTGTACGGCCACAACCAGAGCCTGCTCAAGAGCGCTGGCGACATCGTCAAGGCCGGCGATGCCATCTCCACCGTAGGCGACAGCGGTGGCCAGGACAACGCGGGCTTGTACTTCGCGATTCGCCAGCAGGGCCGGCCAACCGACCCAGCGCAATGGTGCCGAGGCTAGTTAATGCTACTTTTACGGCGCCGCCCACGAAACGGTGGCACCGATGCTCCCAACGGGAGCACCAACAGGATCAGGAGTTCGTTTGACATGCTGCACTCGCCTCGCCTCACCCAGCTGGCCTTGACCATCGCTCTGGTCGTCGGCGCGCCCCTGGCCGTTGCCGCCGAGCCGGCCAAGCCGACGACGGCCAAGCCCGCCGCCGTGCCGGCCACCGAGGTGACCGCCAAGGCGCCGCTGCCGCTGGACGAGCTGCGCACCTTCGCCGAGGTCATGGACCGTATCAAGGCAGCCTATGTCGAGCCAGTGGATGACAAGACCCTGCTGGAAAACGCCATCAAGGGTATGCTCAGCAACCTCGACCCGCACTCGGCCTACCTTGGTCCCGAGGACTTCCAGGAGCTGCAGGAAAGCACCAGCGGCGAGTTCGGCGGCCTGGGCATCGAAGTGGGCATGGAAGACGGCTTCGTCAAGGTGGTCTCGCCCATTGACGACACCCCGGCATCCCGCGCCGGCATCGAGGCCGGCGACCTGATCGTCAAGATCAACGGCGCGCCAACCCGTGGCCAGACCATGACCGAGGCCGTGGACAAGATGCGCGGCAAGATCGGCGAGAAAATTACCCTGACCCTGGTGCGCGACGGCGGCACGCCGTTCGACGTGACACTGGCCCGCGCGGTGATCCAGGTCAAGAGCGTCAAGAGCCAGCTGCTGGAAAACGACTACGGCTACATCCGCATCACCCAGTTCCAGGTCAAGACCGGCGACGAGGTAGGCAAGGCCCTGGCCAAGCTGCGCAAGGACAACGGCAAGAAGCTGCGCGGCGTGGTCCTCGACCTGCGCAACAACCCCGGCGGCGTGCTGCAGTCGGCGGTGGAAGTAGCCGACCACTTCCTGACCAAGGGCCTGATCGTCTACACCAAGGGCCGTATCGCCAATTCCGAGCTGCGCTACTCTGCCGATCCGGCCGACGCCAGCGAAGGCGTGCCGCTGGTGGTGCTGATCAACGGCGGTAGCGCCTCGGCTTCGGAAATCGTCGCTGGCGCCCTGCAGGACCAGAAACGCGCCGTGCTGATGGGCACCGACAGCTTCGGCAAGGGCTCCGTACAGACCGTGCTACCACTGGCCAACGACCGTGCGCTTAAGCTCACCACCGCGCTTTACTTCACCCCCAACGGCCGCTCGATCCAGGCCCAGGGCATCGTCCCGGACATCGAGGTGCGTCCTGCCAAGCTTACCGCCGAGGCCGACAACGACAACTTCAAGGAAGCCGATCTGCAGGGTCACTTGGGCAACGGCAACGGCGGCGCCGACCGTCCGAGCGGCAGCAGCAAGCGCAAGGACCGCCCACAGGACAACGACTTCCAGCTCAGCCAGGCCCTCAGCCTGCTGAAGGGCCTGAACATCACCAAGGGCGACTGACCGTTGCCAATGCGTTACCTGCTGTTCACGCTTATCTGCCTGATGCTCGGTACCGCCCAGGCGGCGCCGGGCAAGGCCTACCTGAGCATCATCATCGACGACCTGGGCCAGAACAGCGAGCGTGACAGCCGCACCCTCGCCCTGCCTGGGCCGGTGACCATGGCGATAATGCCCGACACCCCGCACGCCACCGACTTCGCCCGCCAGGCCCACAAGGCCGGACGCACGGTGATCCTGCACATGCCCATGGACCCGGCCACCGGCCCCTACGCCTGGCACCCTGGCACGCCGATCGAGGAGCTGGCCCGGCGCCTGGACGCCGCCTTGACAAAGGTGCCCTTCGCCGCGGGTATCAACAACCACATGGGCAGCCGCATGACTGCCCAGCGCAAGCCGATGCACTGGCTTATGGAAGAACTACAGCGCCGCCACCTGTTCTTCGTCGACAGCCGCACCAGCGCTGCCACCGTGGCAGCCGCCGAAGCGCAGACCGTCGGCCTGGCTCATGTTTCGAGGGATGTGTTCCTCGATGACGTGCGC
The DNA here is from genome assembly GCF_002205115.1 of Pseudomonas sp. DrBHI1. NCBI lineage: Bacteria > Pseudomonadati > Pseudomonadota > Gammaproteobacteria > Pseudomonadales > Pseudomonadaceae > Pseudomonas > Pseudomonas sp. DrBHI1. The sequence goes on along the minus strand of NZ_NIBE01000059.1, from coordinate 268,976 downwards.
ACCACAGAGGCGATCAGCGGACAGTTGCAGTTGGGCATTGCCCAGGCGCGCAAGCAAGGCTCGGCGGTGCTGATCGGCCACCCCTACCCACAAACCCTGGCGGTCCTGGAGGAGCAACTGCCCCGGCTGAAAAGCCAAGGCATCGAGCTGATCAGCCTGCACCAGATGATCGCCGAACGGGGCAACCAGGCCACGCCCGCGCACGGCAAGCAAGGCCGCTACCTGAACCGCTGAGCGCCTCAGTCGAAGGGAATAACGCCCTCCACCTCACCCAGTCGCACTTCCCCCCGGTAGATCGCCAGCAGGTCCTTGCCGCTGGCCGCCGCATGCAGTTGCGCCTTGCGCCCCAGCTTGCGCTGCGACCACAGCTTGAGATGGCCCTTGCTGAATTGCCGTGTGCCGGTGGTCGTTGCAGGGTAGTGGAAATGCGCCTCCCACAGGCCCTCGCCCTGTTGCTCGCCCGCCCGCTGACGGCGGCGAATCTCATAAACGTCCAGGTAGTCCTTGGCCGACAGCATTCGCCGTGGGCCGGCTCGGTGAACCGTCACTTCGTTGTGCTCGAACAGAAAGCGCAAACTCTTCGCCGTGGGGTGGGAGGTGACCAGGTACATGCCCGTCAGCAGGTCACGCTGGGTCGCCTGCAGACGCGTCACCGCCTGGCTCAGGTTGTCGAACAGCTCGTCTTCAGGGGTCAGCCTAGGCAACTTGGCCTGCACCTCCTTGAGTTTGCCGATATGCCCCTCCATCACCGCGGAAAGCCCGAGCGCTTCATCGGACTTGACGTACAGCCGGGCAAGGTTGATTACCGAGTCCACCTGGCCGACCAAGGCATGGGCACGCTGACGCGCGATGCGCGGGTCCTTGGGCGAAACGGGCGGAAGGTCGTCAGCCCCGCTCCCCGAGGCTTGCTCGACCCATTCCCCACCCTGGTTGTGGAAAGTCTTGATCACGCTTTGGGTGCGGAAGTCCCGCTGCTGGATCACCGCGATACCGTCGATCTCCACCTCTTCACCCAGGACGCTGCGCCCGCGGCTGGTCCTGACTACTTTGCGCCTGCCGCCGCGTGGCGCGTAGGTGGAAGCCTGTCTCACCGGCGGCAGCTCGAGTTCCTTTTCCCGGACGGCCTCGGCCAGGTCTTTTTCCGCCAAGTTCTTGAGGCCTTCGAGGGTCTGCTTGTACTGCTGTAAACGATCCTGCCGGATCGCCTGGCCACCGAGGCTACTCAGGTAGTCCGCCATCCCCCTGGCCTCTTCGTAGGCCTCCAGGATGCCCGTCAGAACGTCGATCCGCTCATTGACCGAAAGCTCGCTCCCGGCCAGGTCACCATGGGCATTGCCCGCACTCTTCAGGGCTTCGCTGGCCAGGTAGTCGAGGTACTGCTCCAAGGTACGCTCCTCGACATCCACCAAGCGGTCGAGGCTGACCTCGGCCAGGTCGAGCAACAGGCGGAAATCCAGGTCGATGGCCGACAGGCGTCGGCGCTCGATAGTCTGCTTGAGCTCGGTGTCCTTGTTGATCCTCGCCTCGTTCTTGTCATTCTTGAACACGATCGAGGTGTCGTTCAGGGTATCCACGAGCACCTTGTCCAGCACTCGGGAGATGTCGACCAGGTCGGTCTCCCATTTGATGACATTCTCCAGCGAGGCCAGGAACGTCTTGTAGTGCTGTATCTCCAGCGCTCCCTCGGGGCGCACGGCGACATCCTTGGAGATATCATCCAGCCCCTCTTCATTGATCATCGAGGCCATCTCGTTGTAGTACACCGAAAGATTCTCGACGAGGGCCTGGCGCACGCCACTGCGCTGCTCCGCGAGCGAAGCTTGCAGCGCCGTGTCGTCGATCCGCATGTCGTGCAGGCGAGCAAGGAGCCGGTCATGCTCGATACCGTTCTCCACCACCGCCTTGAGTTCGTAGATGACTTTCTCGTTGATCTTCTTGCGCAAGCGCCGAGTCAGGTCGAGGACGTTCTGGTTCAGCTCGTCCAGTGCGGGCAAGGCTTCCAATGCGGCAATCTGGCGGTCCTTCTGGTTCAGTAGGTCGCGGTGGTCCTCCAGTAGCTTGCCCAGTCGGTTGTTGGTTTGCGCGAATACCGTCTCGCTATGACGCAGACTGTCGAACAACCTCTGGTTTTCCTCCTTCATCGCCTTCAGACGACTGCGCGGCATGCCGCCGCGCAGGCGCAGCGCCGGGTCGATCCGCCACTGGCCGTCGACGAACACCGCCCAAGGCCCCGCTTGCCCGGCAAGGTCGACGATGCGCACCCCCTCGCCAGAGACACGAGCGCGGTACACATCGCCATCCAAGGGCAAATAGTGATGTCCCTCGAGCGCATACAGCCCTTGATGGTCACCGCTTCCAATCGCCTCCAGACCGTCAAGCGATTGCCCGACACGCAGGGCTTGCAGCGCCTTGCGCCGCTCGGCCGTGAGCACGTTGAGCCCTTGGGCGCCGCGCCACGAGAAGTCCAGCCGTGTGGCCGCGTCACCCAGGGCCCCCGCTAACCCGACCTTGCCCTGCGAAGGCTTGAGTGCCTGTGCGCGGCGAGCTGGCTGCAGCAACGGCAGGCGCTCGATGGCCGATGCAGGCACGATCGATTGCGTGACGGCCGACGCCCCCGGCAGGCGCAGGTGCATCAACGCCATTGACGCGTTGAGCAGCAGGTCCACCACGGCCGCGGAGCGCTCGAACGCGTTGTCGCCACGCAGCGCCGCCAGGTCGTTCTGCATCCCTGTGATGCCCTGCGCCAGCCAGGCAACAGTGGCCACAGGCCCGCGCAGCAACAGGCTGACCACATCGAACAGCAACCAGGCGCCCTGGGTGAGGATCGCCCAGCGGCTTTCCCGATTGGAAACCGATTGCCGGTCGGCCAGTTCCACCAGCAGATCGCGGTTGGCCTGGTACAGCTTGGCATCGACGTCGCGCTGCCAGAACTGCGCCTCGAAGGTGGCAGGCTTGACCCGCGAAGGCAACACCGAGGTGTCGACGATCGGCCGCAGCAGGTGCGGCTCGAGAAAACCGCCGCGGCCATAGACAAGACGCGCCTCGGGGGTGAGCCAGTCGAGGACGCTGTCCTGCAGCGCACCGGACTGGCTGATCGCCGCCATCATCGCCCTAAGGCTGGCGTACTCGATGAGCGCGGCATTACCGTACAGCGGCCGGTACAGCAGCACACATTCAGGTTGGGTGGAAAATAGCACGTACATGCCCGCCGCCTTGTCGCTGGAGGTCGCATCGGGCTCGCGCTTGAACGCCAAGGGCATCAGCATCTGCGCAGGCGACTGCGGATCGACGACACCGCGGCAGTAGTCGACCACGCAGCCCAGGGCCGCTTCGCTGAGGGTCTTGGCCAGGCGTGCCGAAAGGGCGCTGAACAACAGCGAGCAGCGCCACTCGCGCCCGAACCGCACGACCCGCTGCGCGCGCTGGGCAGGGTCGTCCAGGCACTGCGCCACGTAGTTCGGGTAGTGCCCGCCGATATCGACCCGCTGGACCAGTGACTGCACGTAGCCCGGGTTCATCCAGTCCATGATCAACTGGCCCTTGCGGTGTTCGACGGCGCTCAGCAGCGCGCCTTGCAGCGAACTCAGGTTGCCGATGGCGAATTCGGTCAGGCTCATGCGCCGGTGCGCCACGCTGCCGCCACCCACGCCTGCGCCCGCACCGCCGGGTGTGCCTCGGGCGATGGTCAGGGTCAACTCCAGGTCGTCCGGGAAGTAGTTGGCGTCGTCGGGATGGTCGGCCAGCAACTGCGTACGCAACTGCTGGCGCGCGTAGGCCTGTAGGTCGAGCACGCCATCCAGGGCGCCGACACCATCGGACAGCGCCTGCGCCAGGGCCAGGTCGAACAGCGCGCACTGGCAAGCGAAGCTGTCGGCCGGCACCGCGTGCAGAAACTGCGGCGGCAATAGCGCGCGGGCTTGCGGGTCGTTCACGCGGTAGCCCTCGATGAAGGGGCGCGACGGGTCGCACAGCGCGGCGAAGCAGCGCTCCAGGGCGTCGACATCGGCCAGTTGCGAGTAGCGGACACGGCGCACGCGCTCGAGCGACGCCTCGAGCATCAACGTGCTCAGCTGGGCGAACGCATCGCCCTCCAGTTCGTAGCGGTTCCACACGAACGTCTCGAACGCCTGCTCCTGAGCGAATGCATCGCGCAGGAACAGGACCAGGGTTTCGAGCGAGTCGAACGCGCGGATGGCACTGGAAGGCATGCACCAGAGGAACACCTTGCGCGCATCGCTTTCGCCCATGAGCAGCAGGTTCGGCAGCAGCGTGTGGTAACGCTCGGCGCCTTGGCTCAATTGCACCTGGAGCACACTCACGCTAGGCGATTGCTTGCCGCCTTGAAGCAGGCCATGGACGTAGCCCTGTTGCTCGGCATCCAAGCCTTGCAGGGGCAGGTTGGCCAACCAGGCCGACTTCATCGCCTGTTGCAGCCAGCGGTCGCGGCTGACCCCGGCACTGCCCGTGCCTTGCCAGTACTCGACCTGCGCCTGGCAGAAGTGCTCGGGCAGCAGTACCAGCAGGTCATTGAGCGCGTCGGTCAGCGCTTCGAGCCTGACCACGTCGGCATCGGAACCTTCGAAGGGGGCCGGGTTGGCGTAGAACCGGCGCGGGACCTCAAGGCTTAGGCGGTAGTCCAGACCAGCCACCCGGGAAAAATCGAGGACGCGTCGATCCAGCAGCGCTTGCAGGATGTAGTCGACGAACGGCTGGTTGCGCCAGGTGGTATCCGCTTGGGGGATCATCAGGTACAGCACCTCTGCAGATGTCAGCTCCGGGCGGTACTCGGCAATCGTCGGGTGATGCTCAATCAGCACCTGCATCAACTGCCGCCCCGCGACCTGGCGCAGGGTCGGGCGGCTGGCGAACTGAATCGCCACGGCGTGCTTGTCATCGGTCAAAGGGGTCATGGGCGGGCGGCTCCAGGCTGAGGGTGGCCAAGGAGCGTATACAGCCAAGAACGCGGGGCAGGCCTACATATTGCTCAGCGCGGTGACGTCATCAATAAGCACCACAACGCAGGGTCCGGTTACGGCAGCGTGACGGCGCCCCCCACGAAGAGAACCGCCCCATGCCCATGCTCCCCACCAACGCCCTGGCCAGCGTACTGGCCCTGACCACCCTTAACGCCATCGCCGCCCAGGCGGTGCCCACGCCGCTGACCAATGCCAACGGCGAAAACGCCCACTGGACCGGCATCGGTCGCCTGAGCGTGCCGCCCTACACCCAATGCATCGCCACCCTGATCGACAGCCGTGAGCAGACATCTGCCACCAACGGCCCCGCCTACGTGCTGACCAGCGGCCACTGCCTGAGCACCCGTAACGGCCAGATCGTCCATGACGCACCGGCGCAAGGTACGATCACATTCAACTACTTCATCGACACCCCCGATACACGCGCCGCCTTCCCCCTCAAGCGCACAGTGTGGAGCAGCGTGCAAGGCAGTGACCTGGCCCTGGTGGAACTGCAAGCCAGCCTGGCCGATGTCATGGCCGCCGGGGTCGAGCCGTTGACGCTCGGCAAACGCGCCCCAGCGGGCAGCGAAGTGGTGATGGTGGGTGAGCCCAGCCGACCAGACAGCGGCTTGCGCGCGGCGTATTGCAAAGAGACTGACGTGGACAGCGTGACCGACTTCCCCTGGGTCTGGCGCAAGCTCAAGACCAACGACTGCCCCACCCGTAGCGAAGGCGCCTCAGGCAGCCCGGTGATCGAACGCGCCAACGGCCGCGTGGTCAGCGTGCTCAACAGTGCGGCGGTCGGCCAGGCCTGCGCCCCCGGTGGCGCCTGTACGCCCATGAACAACTTCGCGATTCCGGTGCAACGGGTGATGGGATGCTTTCGCAACGCACACGTAGACCTCAGCGTAGAGGGCTGCGACCTGCTGCCCGGCTTCCAACTCGTCCAGAAGCCGCCCATCCGTCTGCTGAAGCGGGTAGCCAGCGACGCGCAGGGCCAGCCCCTCCCCGCGACATGGAACATGAGCTTCAGCCTCGATACCCCTTACTACCGCTACAAAACCGTGCGCGATGCGCTGGCCTGCGAGGATCCTGTCGGCTACAGCGCAACCCTAGCGTCCAGTGAAAACCACATCGACGACCCGATCGGCAGCCAACCCGGCAGGTATCACCTGTGCCTGATCGGCGTGCAATCGGCCGACCAACTGCCTTCGCCAGCGTTAATGGCCAATGCCTTGAGCGTGCCGCTGGAACTGCTCGCCGAGGGCTCGCCGCAGGTGCGCTACAGCATCGATCGTCACCAAGCAGGCCATGTACGGATCAACTGGCAGACTGACCAGCCCTACTTGCGGCGTTACGTGCTCAAGCTGGGTAAGCCGGACGCAGTCGACTGCACCAATCCCTTTGGTTACCGACGCGCATTGATGTCGTCTCAGGTCATCACGGCGGCGCAGCTTCCGGTCACCCTCTGCAGCCGGGCGATCGATCTCGACGGGCAGGTCTCGGCCACCCGCAGCGAGTTGCTGAGCCCGGAAAGTTGATGATCGAAGGCCCTGTCGTGAAGACCGGGCCTGTCCCTGCGGGCGTCAGGTCAGCGGGATGATGCCCTGCACATCGGCCTGCTCCAGACGCCCGCGGTGCACCCGCTGACCGCTGGCGGCCTCGTACTGCCGGCCCAACAAGCGTTGGCTCCAGAGCTTGAGGTGGGCGTGGGTGAAGTCCGCCAGGTTTGCCGCTTGCGACGGCAAGTGGAAATGCGCGGCCCAAAGCGGGCGACCCTTGCTGCCAGCCGGCGCGTTCAGACGCACGATCTTGAACTCATCGAACGGGCTGGTGTTGACCGAGCTCTCGCGCCGCACGTACTCGACCTTGATCAGTTGCTGCTCATGCAGGAAGCGCAACCCCTTGGCCGTGGGGTATGGGGTCTTGCCGTAGAGCAGGGTCAACTGTTCGACCCGGTAAGTCTTCAAGGCCTCCAAGGCCTTTCTCAGCGGGGCGGTAGCCGTCGCCTGCGCCCCCTGCTCGGCGAAGCCTGCCAAGGCTTGCTCCAACACCTTCACCTGCTCACTGAGCAGGCGATCCAGCAGCGCGCCACTGACATCGTCCTGCACATACGCCTGGGCGGCGTCGAGCAGGTCCTGGTGGTCCGCGAGCAGCGCCTTGACCTGCGCAGCGACGTCAATCGATGGGCCTGGCTGCACGCTGGGCGCGGGCGCGTCCTCAACACGCTCGACCCAGGCATCCCCTTGGCGCTCGAACACCTGCAAGACCTTGTCGGTGATCGACTGGCGCACCTCCAGGACAACCCGTCCTTCGTGGTCTACCTCGGTGGCGATGAGCAACTGGCCGTCGTCATTGCGAATTATCCGCTTGGGCTCCTGGGCGACGGGGTAAGGCACGCGCCCGCTGGACGTCGGCGCACCGTCCTGCTCGGCGATGGCATCGACCAAGCGGCGCCCCGCGTCCTCCTTGAGCAGGATCATGTGAGCCCGGTAGCGGCGCAGCATCACGGGGTCGAGCAACTCGCCGGCCTGGGGCTCGATGTGCAGGCTGTGTACGATCGCGGCGGTGTACACGTCCCAGGCCTCTTGCAGGATGCTGATCCGGTCGGCCGCCGACAGGTTGGCCTTCAACGAATCCCCATGCGCCGAGGAGGCGCGATTCAGCGCAGGGTTGACCAGCCCCCGCTGGAACCTCAACAAGCGCCGCGGCATGCTCCTGGACTCCAGCCGCAACGCGGCCTCCGCGAGGTTCAACACGTGCTGGAAACGCAAATCGATCGTGGTGAAGCGCCGCCCCATGATCAACTGCGCCACGCTGCGGGCCGTCGTCGTGGCGCTGACATTCAGGGTATCCGGCACGTCGAGCAGCAGCACGTCGAGCTCGCCGTGCAAAGCAAGCACCCGCTCGTTGATCTCGCAGAGATCGATGAGTTCGTTACGAAATTGCCGATATTGCTCCGCCACTTCGAAAAGGTACTTTCCCCTGAACTGTTTGCGCATCTCACTGATGTGCGCGTAGTCGGCCAGCGTATAGAGTTCGGTCAGCGCGAAATCGGCGTTACGAATCGTCGACTGCGTGAGCAGGTTCAACTGGCCATCGAGGAGCGCGCCCGCGCCATGCTGCCGGTAGCGACCATACTTGGGCTCGAGCATCACCTTGATCTGGGCGATCTGCTTGCGATCGGGCGCCATGACCGCTTCCAGCGCCGACAGCGCCTCGAGCCGCTTTGCCTTCAACGCCGTGTTCAACTCGGCGAGTCGTGCCTGGTAGCTGGTCATCAGGCGGTCGGAGCCGACCTTGTCGAAGCAGGTGTCGCCTGTCATTTCGGCGTCCAGGCGACGCTTTCGCTCCGCAGCCTCGAGCACGCAGAGCTGATCGTGCTTGCGTTGCAATACCAGCGCTTCATCAAGGGTTGGCTTGAGAACTCCCGCCGCCTGGTTCGATTCCAGGGTCAGCCGGTCGATCTGCGTGAGCATCCTGTTGAACTGCTTTTCCAGGGAAGGCTTGGGCATGCCACCGCGCAAGCGCAGCCGGGTATCGACACGCCAGGCGCCCGCCTCGTAGGACAAGTAAGGGCCATGCCCACCCGCCGGGTCGACCACGCGGATGCCGTCGTCCGATGCGCTCACGGCAAACACTTCGCCCAGCATCGGCACGCAGTCCTGCCCAGCCACCCGGTAAACCCCTGATGCCTGTGGCTGCTCACCTGCGAGTGCCACGTTCGAGCGCATGGCCATCAACGCCTTGCGCCGCGAGGGCGGCAAGTCGTTGAAGCCCTGGTTGCCACGCCAACTGAAGTCCACAACGGCTGCGTCGCCCACCACTGGCTCTGGCCATGCCAAGGGCCCAGGTGACGTGACCCGGCCTTGGCTCG
>NZ_NIBE01000059.1:200134-260112 GCF_002205115.1 Pseudomonas sp. DrBHI1 | reverse complement strand
GGTGCGCGTGCAGCAAGGTCATGCCGGTGTTGATGATCAGGTCGACCGTGGCCGCGTCCCGGTTGAAATAGTCACTGTGGGCCACCGCCTCGAGATCGCTGTCCAGGGCGCTGAGGGTTTGCACCAGCCATGCCGCCGATGCCACCGGGCCACGCAACGCCAGGCTGGCCACGTCGAACAGCAGCCAGGCGCCCTGGCCGAGCAGCGCCCAACGGCTTTCTGCCGTGGAGGTGCTTTGCGCGTCGGCCAGCGCCACCCGCAACGCCTGGTTGGCGGCATAGAGCTTTTCATCCACACCCGTGGCCCAGTGGCAGCTGGCGAGTTCGGCGGGGGCCGGCTTTTCCGGCAGGTTATAAGGGTCGATGCCGATGCTGCCGATGTGCGGCTCCTTGAACCCGCCGTGGTCATAGATGGAGCGTGCCGTTGGGTTCATCCACGCCACCAGGCTCTGCTGCAGCTCGGTGGAGGCGCGAATCGCCGCCATCATCGCCTCCAGGCTGGCGTACTCCAGCAGCGTATCCTTGGCGTAGAGCGGACGGTACAGCAACACCCGCGAGGGCTGCGCACAGAACAATACGTACATGGCCTGGACCAGGTCGGAATGCGTGGCGTCGGGACTGCGCTTGAAGGCCAGGGGCGCCAGCACGCTACTGGGTGACTCAGGATCCAGGTGGCCTTGGCAGAAATCGACGACGTGTTGCAGCCCGGCATCGGAAACCTTGCCATCGAGCTTGGCCAGCAGGGCACTGAATAACAGCCCCTGGCGCCACTCCCGGGCGAAGTGCCGGGTACGCTGCGCCCGGCTTGACGGGTCACCCAGGGTGGTCGCCACGTAGCGAGGGTATTTGCCTCCGATGTCGACGCGCTGGACCACGCCCTTGAGGTAGTCGACCGTCAGCCACGGCATGATCAATTGTCCAGTGCGGTGCCGTATGCCCTTGATGACCGCCGCGCCCAGTGAACTGAGGTTGCCGATGGCGAAGGCGGTCAGGCTTACCTCGCCCCTGTCGGCCAACGGCTCCCCCCCGCCTGCGCCGCTTCCCGCGCCACCCGGAATGCCCTCGGCGGTGGCGAGCGACAGCAACAGGTCGTCAGGAAAATAGTTCGCTTCTACCGGATAGTCCGCCAGCAACTGTTCGCGCAAGCGTTCGCGCGCGTAGGTCTGCAGGTCCTGGACGCCATCGAGCGCCGAGCCCCCTTCGGCCTGCGCTTGCGCCAAGGCCATACTCAACAGGGCTTCCTGGGCTGCGAAGCTGTCGCTGGCCGAGGCGCTGGACAGGCCTGGCGGGAGTTTGGCCTGAACGCCATCGTCGTGGAAGTAGCCGCCAAGTAGCCACTGCGCGGGGTCGCTCAACTGCGCGAACAGGGCCTCCATCCGTGCCACCGAGAGGCCACGCAGACGCAACTGAGCGATGTGCTCGCACATCCTCGCCAGCAGCAGCGCACTCTGCTGCGCGAACACGTTGCCCTCGAGCGCATGGCGCTCCCAGTTCAGCGTGTCGAAGCTGTGCGCGAGCGCCAACGCATCGCGCAGGGCCAGGCCAAACGCCTCAAGCGACGCGAAGGCCGTGACCTGGGTCGACGGCCTGCACCACAGCACCACCTGCGCTTCGTCCCATTCGCCCACCACCAACAGGCCGGGTTGCACGACCGTGAACACCTGGTCATCCCAGCCCAGCCTGGCCTGCACGACGAACGTCGCCGGCTGCTCGGCACCGCCCTCGATCAGGCCACGCACGCACGCCTGCGCCTTGGCATCGAGCCCCTGCGCAGGCAGGTTGCTCAGCAGCGCCATCTTCAACAGCAACTGCAGCCACCGGTCGCGGCTCTTGCCAGCGCTGCCCCGGCCCTGCCAATAGTCCAGCTGCGCTTGGCAGAAGAGCTCGGGCAAGCGCGCCAGCAACCCGTTGAAGGCGTCCGTCACCCCGCTCAGGCGGCGGGTATCGAACTCGCTGCGCGAGCCGGCGAAGCGGTGGGTCGCCACCAGCCCGAGGTTGTGGTGGCGCCCTTCGAGCGCTTCCAGGTTCATGGGCTGCTCCGCGACCATGGCCTGCAACACCAGGTCGACCAAGCTGTCGGTGGTGTAGTAGTTGGTGCCGGGCACAGGGCTGTCGAGCATCAGCGGGTCGGCGTCGGTCAGCGCCGGGGTGACCGACGCCAGCCATGGCAAGTGTTCGAGCAGCAGGCTCAGCACCTGCGTGCTGGCCACCTGGCGCAGGGTCGGACGGTTGGCGAACTGCCGGGCGGCAGCGCCCTTGAAATCGAACAGGGGTGTCGAAGGTGTCGTCATGGTGAACGCCTCCTGGTGAGTGGACTGCCACCATGCCGTCACCCACCAGCCTGCGAGGCTGTACATATTGCGCGCCCCAGAAACGACAAGGGCCCGGCGCTTTCACGCCAGGCCCCTGCCTGTTACCGCTCACGATCAGCTGTAAACACGCCCCAGCAGCTGACGGTGGCTCTCGAACTGATCCAGCACGTCACGCACGATCTGCTCGCGGGTGAAGCCCATCAGGTCGTACTCCTGGCTGCCATCGTGCAGGTACACCTCGGCACGGTAGAAGCGCTGACGCACTTCCGGCTCGCCCTCGACCGGCGCCTCGCTCGGCGCGGCCATGTAACCGTCCAGGCTGGCTTCGTAGACGAAGGGGTTACCCTCTTCCATCATCACCCGCAGGCCCATCATGTTGCGTGACTGGCCTACACGGGTCTCGACCTCGAAGCCCAGGGTGCGAAGCTGCTCGGCGGCCTCTTTCAGCGCCGGGCTGACCTGCTTGTCCATGAAACGCTGGACCACGGCCTGGGTCGGTTGCAGGTCCAACTGGCTCAGGCGCTCGCTGAAGCCGCGACGGCCACGGGCGGCCAGCTCGGCGCGCTCGCTCTCGACCGCGACGTCCTGCTTCATGGCCTTCATGAGGCCGAACATGAACAGCACCAGGACCACCGAGAACGGCAGGCCGGCCAGTACCACCATGGTCTGCATGGCCTCGAAGTTACCGGCGAACAGCAAGCCGATGGTGACCAGGGTGATGACCACCGACCAGAACACCACCATCCAGTGCGGGGCGTCCTCGTCGACCTTGCCGCCTTTGCACGACAGGTTGGCCATCATCACCGCGCCGGAGTCGGCGGGAGTCAGGAACAGCACGAAGCCGACGAACACGGCTACACCGATGACAATCTTGGCGGCCGGGAAGAACTCCAGCAGCTGGTAGATCGACATCGACGGCTGTTCGAGCGCCGTCTTGCCCAGCTCCACCGCACCCTGGTTGATCACCAGGTCCAATGCGGTGTTACCGAAGATCGACAGCCAGGCCAGGGTGAAGCCCAGAGGAATCAGCAGCACGCCGCTGACCAGCTGGCGCACGGTACGGCCCTTGGAGATACGGGCAATGAACATGCCGACGAACGGGCCCCAGGAGATCCACCAGGCCCAGTAGAACACGGTCCACAGGCCCAGCCAGCGCTCGGACTTGTCGTTGTCGCCTTCGTAGACATACAGGTCGAAGGTCTTCAGCACGACACCGTTGAGGTAGTCGCCGATGTTCTGCACGAAGCCGTTGAGCAGGTGCAGGGTGTTGCCGGCCAGCAGCACGAAGATCAGCAGGCCGCTGAACAGCAGGATATTCAGGTTGGACAGGCGACGGATACCGTTCTCCACGCCCGACACCGCGGCCACGGTGGCAACGCCCGCCATGACCAGGATCACCACCAGCAGGTTGGTCTTGCTGTGGTCCATGCCGAACAGGTACTCCAGGCCCGAAGCCACCTGCATCGAACCGATACCGAGGTTGGTCACCAGGCCCAGCAGGGTGACGAACATGCCGAAGATGTCCACGGCATGGCCGGCGCCACCCTTGACCCAACGCTCACCGACCAGCGGATAAAGCGCCGAGCGCAGTGCCAGCGGCTGGTTGTGACGGTAGGCGAAGTAACCCACGGCAAGCCCCACCAGGGCGTAGATTGCCCAGCCGTGCAGGCCCCAGTGCAGGAAAGTCAGCTGCAGGCCCTGGCGCGCGGCCTCGAGGCTGGCCGGGGTGCCCTCGGGTGGGTTGAAGTAGTGGTCCAGCGGCTCGGAGGCGCCGAAGTACAGCAGCGAGATACCGATGCCCGAGGAGAACAGCATCCCGGCCCAGGCGCCGTAGCTGAAGTCGGGGGTGTCGTCCTTGCCGCCAAGCTTGAGCTTGCCGAAATCGGAGAAGGCCAGGTAGACGACGAACAGCAGGTAACCGCAGATCACCAGCATGTAGTACCAGCCGAAGGTACGGGTCAGCCATTTCTGGGCAACGCCCAGCGCCTGGCCGGCGGCTTCGGGTACAGCAATCAGCAGGGCAGTCAGAACGAGGATCATCAGCGCAGAGGTGTAGAACACCACGCGGTTGACCCGTACCCGCTCGGCGGGAGGCTTTGTCAGGGAGGCAGAACTCATTGCACGAATGCTCCGGGCAGTGCGGCAGTGGAGGCTAAACAGTTATTTCCCGCGCAATTGGTGCAATAGCCCTACTACGCAAGGTGTTATAAAAGGCACCTGGAAACCGTGATCCCGAATCGAAACGCTGCAAAAAATACAGACCGGCCGTCTGTCGCATTGCCACGCACTCAGCAGAAGGTGCGCGCATTCGCCACAGACCACCTGGCCCGCTCCAAGGGCCGACCGCGCAGTCCATGACCGCTCGGCAGAATCTGTCCTTTGCATCGCTCATGCCCGTCAACGCCTTGTATTCCGGGGGTTACACGATTTCCTGGGGTGTCGATTCGTGTCCCTTTGACGGCCTGAAAAACTGTCAATGGCACAAATTGTCGCAGAGCTTATTCTTTATTGATTGAACGTTCAATCAAAACAAAATAGACTGGCCTTCGCCGAGGCAGCCGCTCGTCGTCTGCCCGCAGGCCTGAGGAGATAGCAAGATGCCCAAGGTCGGTATGCAACCCATCCGCCGCCAGCAGTTGATCGAAGCCACGTTACAGGCGGTCGATCAGGTCGGACTGGGCGATGCCAGCATTGCGCTGATTGCCCGTTTGGCCGGCGTGTCGAACGGCATCATCAGTCACTACTTTCAGGACAAGAACGGCCTGATCGCAGCGACGATGCGCCACATCATGAACATGCTCAACGAGGGTGTGATCGCGCGTCGTCAGGCACTCACGGACGACAGCCCGCGTGCCCACCTGAAGGTGATCATCGAAGGCAACTTCGATGCGAGCCAGGTGAATGGCCCGGCAATGAAAACCTGGCTGGCCTTCTGGGCCTCCAGCATGCACCAGCCGTCTTTGCACAGGTTGCAGCGGATCAACGATCACCGTCTGTATTCCAACCTGTGCTGCCAGTTCCGCCGCGTCCTGCCGCTCTACCATGCGCGCAAGGCTGCCCGCGGGCTGGCGGCCCTGATCGACGGCCTGTGGTTGCGTGGCGCCCTGTCGGGGGATGCATTCGACACCGACCAGGCGATACGCATCGCTTACGAATACATGGATCTACAACTGGCGAAACAGCAGTCCCTGGGCACAACCGACCAGGCCTCTGAACAGCCGCGCGCAGCGACCAGCCAACCGGCAGGAGCGTGACGCGGCAGCCAACCACACACTGCACTTGCGAGGACACTATGGCCCGTTTCGGAACGCAAAAACTCTACATTGATGGCGCTTACGTCGACGCAGGCAGCGACGCCACCTTCGAAGCCATCAACCCGGCCACCGGCGAAGTCCTCGCCCATGTGCAGCGCGCGACCCAAGCCGACGTCGAAAAAGCCGTCGAAAGCGCCGAGCGCGGCCAGAAAATCTGGGCCGCGATGACCGCCATGCAGCGTTCGCGCATCCTGCGCCGCGCCGTCGACATCCTGCGCGAGCGCAACGACGAGCTGGCCATGCTGGAAACCCTGGACACCGGCAAGTCGTACTCCGAAACCCGCTACGTCGACATCGTCACCGGCGCCGACGTACTGGAGTACTACGCAGGCCTGGTACCGGCCATCGAAGGCGAGCAGATCCCGCTGCGCGAATCGTCCTTCGTCTACACCCGCCGCGAGCCGCTGGGCGTGACCGTCGGTATCGGCGCCTGGAACTACCCGATCCAGATCGCCCTGTGGAAATCCGCCCCGGCCCTGGCCGCCGGCAACGCGATGATCTTCAAGCCGTCGGAAGTCACCTCGCTGACCACCCTGAAACTGGCCGAGATCTTCACCGAAGCCGGCCTGCCGAACGGCGTGTTCAACGTCCTGACCGGCAGCGGCCGCGAAGTCGGCACCTGGCTGACCGAGCACCCGCGCATCGAGAAAGTCTCCTTCACCGGCGGCACCACCACCGGCAAGAAAGTCATGGCCAGCGCCTCCAGCTCGTCGCTGAAGGAAGTGACCATGGAACTGGGCGGCAAGTCGCCACTGATCATCTGCGACGACGCCGACCTGGACAAGGCCGCCGACATCGCCATGATGGCCAACTTCTACAGCTCCGGTCAGGTCTGCACCAACGGCACCCGCGTGTTCATCCCAGCCTCGATGAAAGCCGCCTTCGAAGCCAAGATCGCCGAGCGCGTCGCCCGCATCCGTGCCGGCAACCCGGAAGACGAGAACACCAACTTCGGCCCGCTGGTCAGCTTCCAGCACATGGAAAGCGTGCTGTCGTACATCGCCAAGGGTAAAGAAGAAGGCGCCCGCGTACTGTGCGGCGGTGAGCGTCTGCTGGACGGCGACTTCGCCAAGGGCGCGTTCGTGGCCCCGACTGTGTTCACCGACTGCAGCGACGACATGACCATCGTCAAGGAAGAGATCTTCGGCCCGGTGATGAGCATCCTCAGCTACGAGACCGAGGAAGAAGTCATCCGTCGCGCCAACGACACCGAATACGGCCTGGCCGCCGGCGTTTGCACCAACGACATCAGCCGCGCGCACCGCATCATCCACAAGCTCGAGGCCGGCATCTGCTGGATCAACGCCTGGGGCGAGTCGCCGGCGGAAATGCCGGTTGGCGGTTACAAGCAGTCGGGCGTCGGCCGTGAGAACGGTGTCAGCTCGCTGGCTCAATACACTCGCATCAAGTCGGTCCAGGTCGAGCTGGGCGGCTACAACTCGGTTTTCTAAACCCCGTTTAGCCACGCCCGTGCCTTCGCGCACGGGCGCTTGCGCTCCCTGACCACCGCCAACGAGGGTACTTTTCATGTCCCAAGAATTCGATTACATCATCGTCGGTGCCGGCTCGGCCGGTAACACCCTGGCCACCCGCCTGACCGAAGACGCCAGCGTCACCGTGCTGCTGCTGGAAGCCGGTGGCCCCGACTACCGCTTCGACTTCCGCACCCAGATGCCGGCCGCCCTGGCCTTCCCGCTGCAGGGCCGTCGCTACAACTGGGCCTACGAGACCGATCCGGAGCCGTTCATGGACGGTCGCCGCATGGAGTGTGGCCGCGGCAAGGGCCTGGGTGGCTCCTCGCTGATCAACGGCATGTGCTACATCCGCGGCAACGCCATGGACTTCGACGGCTGGGCGGAACTGCCGGGCCTGGAAGACTGGACCTACCTGGACTGCCTACCGTACTTCCGTAAAGCCGAAACCCGCGACATCGGCCCGAACGACTACCACGGTGGCGACGGCCCTGTCAGCGTGGCCACGCCGAAAGCCGGCAACAACCCGCTGTTCCACGCCATGGTCGAAGCCGGCGTGCAGGCCGGTTACCCGCGCACCGAAGACCTCAACGGCTACCAGCAGGAAGGCTTCGGCCCGATGGACCGTTCGGTGACCAAGAACGGCCGTCGCTCCAGCACCGCCCGCGGCTACCTGGACCAGGCCAAGAAACGCCCGAACCTGACCATCGTCACCCACGCCCTGACTGACCGCGTGTTGTTCGACGGCAAGCGCGCCGTCGGCGTGACCTACCTGGTCGGTGACAGCGAAGAGCGTGTCGAAGCCCGCGCGCGCAAGGAAGTCATCGTCAGCTCCGGCGCCATCGCTTCGCCGCAGCTGCTGCAGCGCTCCGGCGTCGGCCCGCGCGCACTGCTGGAAAGCCTCGACATCCCGGTGGTCCACGACCTGCCAGGCGTCGGCGAGAACCTGCAGGACCACCTCGAACTGTACCTGCAGTACGCCTGCACCCAGCCGGTGTCGCTGTATCCGTCGCTGCTGTGGTGGAACCAGCCAGCCATCGGTGCCGAGTGGCTGTTCAACGGCACCGGCATCGGCGCCAGCAACCAGTTCGAGGCCGGTGGCTTCATCCGCACCCGTCCTGAATTCAAGTGGCCGAACATCCAGTACCACTTCCTGCCGGTAGCGATTAACTACAACGGCTCGAACGGTGTGAAAGAACACGGCTTCCAGGCGCACATGGGTTCCATGCGCTCGCCAGCCCGTGGTCGCATCCAGGCCAAATCGAAAGACCCGCGCCAGCACCCAAGCATCCTGTTCAACTACATGTCCACCGAGCAGGACTGGCAGGAATTCCGCGACGGTATTCGCCTGACCCGCGAAATCATGGCCCAGCCGGCGCTGGACCCGTACCGCGGTCGCGAGATCAGCCCAGGCGCCCACGTGCAGACCGACGAAGAGCTGGACAAGTTCATCCGCGAGCACGCCGAAACCGCCTTCCACCCATCCTGCTCGTGCAAGATGGGCACCGACGACATGGCAGTGGTCGACGGCGAAGGTCGCGTGCATGGCATGCAGGGCCTGCGCGTGGTCGACGCCTCGATCATGCCGCTGATCATCACCGGCAACCTCAACGCCACCACGATCATGATCGCCGAGAAGATCTCGGACAAGATCCGTGGCCGCAAGCCGCTGCCGCGCAGCACCGCCAAGTACTACGTGGCCGGCGATGCACCGGTGAAGGGCAAGCCGATGCGTGAAGTGAAGCAAGCGTAAGCCTGCTGCGGCAACACAAGAAAAGGCACCTCTCGAGGTGCCTTTTCTACATCTGCAGAAACGCTTTACAGCCTGCCAATTCATCAGGTTAGAATCGATTGGCACGCGACCTGCTAGTTCATGCTTCCAGGTCCCTTCCCCCGCGATATCCCGGAGTACCACCTTTGGATGCGAGCACCATCAACAGCCTGTTCCTGATCGGCGCTTTACTGGTGGGCGCAAGCATCCTGGTCAGCTCGCTGTCATCGCGCCTGGGCATCCCCATTCTCGTCATCATCCTCGCGGTCGGCATGATTGCCGGGGTCGATGGTGGCGGCATCATCTTCAACAACTACCCGACCGCCTACCTGGTGGGCAACCTGGCACTCGCCGTGATCCTGCTCGACGGCGGCCTGCGCACCCGGGTGGCGAGCTTCCGCGTGGCGCTGTGGCCGGCCCTGTCGTTGGCCACGGTCGGCGTGCTGATCACCACCGGCCTGACCGGCATGGTCGCCGCCTGGCTGTTCAACCTGAACCTGATCCAGGGCCTGTTGATCGGCGCCATCGTCGGCTCCACCGATGCCGCGGCGGTGTTCTCGCTGCTCGGCGGCAAGGGCCTGAACGAGCGGGTCACCGCCACCCTGGAGATCGAGTCGGGCAGCAACGACCCGATGGCGGTGTTCCTCACCGTCACCCTGATCGACATGATCGCCAGCGGCCAGACCGGCCTGCACTGGAGCCTGCTCACCCACCTGCTGCGCGAGTTCGGCATCGGCGGGCTGATGGGCCTGGGCGGCGGCTGGCTGATGCTGCAACTGGTCAATCGCATCAACCTGGCCAGCGGCCTGTACCCGATCCTGGTGGTAGCCGGCGGACTGGCGGTGTTCTCCCTGACCAACGCCCTGCACGGCAGCGGCTTCCTGGCCGTGTACCTGTGCGGCCTGGTGCTGGGTAACCGGCCGATCCGCAGCCGCCACGGCATCCTGCACATGCTCGACGGCATGGCCTGGCTGGCGCAGATCGGCATGTTTCTGGTGCTCGGCCTGCTGGTCACGCCCCACGACCTGCTGCCCATCGCCCTGCCGGCCCTGGGCCTGGCGCTGTGGATGATCCTGGTGGCCCGCCCGCTGTCGGTGGTGGCCGCCCTGCTGCCGTTCAAGGCCTTCCATGGTCGCGAGAAAGGCTTTATCAGCTGGGTCGGCCTGCGTGGCGCGGTACCGATCATCCTGGCGGTGTTCCCGCTGATGGCGGGGCTGCCCCAGGCCCAGCTGTTCTTCAACCTGGCCTTCTTCATCGTGCTGGTGTCACTGCTGGTGCAAGGCACCAGCCTGCCGTGGATGGCCAAGCTGCTGAAGGTCACGGTACCGCCGGACCCGGCGCCGATTTCCCGCTCCGCACTCGAAGTGCACGTCACCAGCGAGTGGGAGCTGTTCGTCTACCGCCTGGGCGCCGAGAAATGGTGCATCGGCGCCGCCCTGCGCGAGCTGAAGATGCCCGAGGGCACGCGCATCGCCGCCTTGTTTCGCGGCGAGCAACTGCTGCACCCATCGGGCAGCACCGTGCTGGAAGTCGGCGACATGCTCTGCGTGATCGGCCACGAACATAACCTGCCGGCGCTGGGCAAGCTGTTCAGCCAGGCACCACAGCGTGGCCTGGACCTGCGTTTCTTCGGCGACTTCGTCCTCGAAGGCGATGCCGAACTGGGCGCGGTGGCCGCGCTGTATGGCCTGAAACTCGATGGCCTGGACGCGAACATGCCGCTGGCGCAGTTCATCCGACAGAAGGTCGGAGGCGCGCCAGTAGTAGGCGACCAGATCGAATGGCACGGCACGATCTGGACCGTCGCGGTCATGGACGGGAACAAGATCCAGAAAGTGGGCGTCAGATTCCCCGAAGGTACCCGCCCCGGACCCGGGCTGTTCCTCTAAACTCCGATTTGCCGCGTAACACAAGAACTCTGCCTATGTCCCTGCGTGACCATTGCCGCGCAGCCCTGCTGGGGCTGTGCCTGACCCTCTCGTTCGCCGCCGGCGCGGTGGAAGTCCCGACCACCCCGGGCATCCAGAGCAGCCTGAGCAAGATCGCCGAGCGCAAGCTGCCGGAAACCGAGCAGAAAGCCGTGCAGCAGGTGCTGGAGCAGACCCTGGCGCTGCTCAACGCCCGCGACGACAGCGAAAAGAAGCTCGAAGCCCTCAAGCAGCAGCTGGCCGGCGCCCCCCAGGAGATCCGCGACAGCCAGCGCGAGTTGATCAAGCTCAAGGCCAGCACCACCCCGCCGGTGGCGCAGCGCTACGCCAGCCTGACGGTACCGCAGCTCGAGCAGATGCTCAGCGAACGCAGCACCCAGCAGGGCGATTTGCAAAAGGCGCTGTCCGAAGCAAACAGCCTGATCATCAATGCGCAGACCCGTCCTGAACGCGCCCAGGCCGAGATCAGCGGCAACCAGATGCGCGCCCAGCAGATCAACAGCAGCCTCAAGAGCGGCAAGGACAACGGCAAGGCGATCAACGCCGACCAGCGCAACCAGCTCAACGCCGAGCTGGCCTCGCTCAACGCGCTGACCCTGCTGCGCCGCCAGGAACTGGCCGGCAACAGCGTGCTGCAGGACCTGGGCAACGCCCGCCACGACCTGCTGATCGAGCGCGCCACCCGCCTGGAGCAGGAAATCCAGGACCTGCAGACGCTGATCAACGAAAAGCGCCTGGCCCAGTCGCAACAGGCCGTCACCCGCCAGTCGATCGAGGCGCAGAAGGCCGGCGGCAGCAACCTGCTGGCCACCGAGAGCACCGCCAACCTGCAACTGTCCGACTACCTGCTGCGCAGCACCGATCGCCTCAACGAGGTGACCCAGCAGAACCTGCGTACCAAGCAACAGCTCGACAGCCTCACCCAGGCCGACCAGGCCCTGGACGAACAGATCAACGTGCTCAAGGGCAGCCTGCTGCTGTCGAAGATCCTCTACAAGCAGAAGCAGGCCCTGCCGCACCTGAAGCTTGACCGCAACCTGGCCGACCAGATCGCCGATATCCGCCTCTACCAGTTCGAGATCAACCAGGAACGCGAACAGATGAGCAGCCCGTCCACCTATGTGGACAAGCTGCTGGCCAGCCAGCCCGAGGAAGATGTCACCCCGCAACTGCGCAAGGCCCTGCTGGAAGTGGCGATCACCCGCAGCGACTTGCTCGAACGATTGAACCGCGAGCTGTCGGCGCTGCTCAACGAATGCATCACCCTGCAGTTGAACCAGAAGCAACTGCTGAGCACCGCCCAGAACCTGCGCACCACGCTGGAAGAACAGATGTTCTGGATCCCCAGCAACAAGCCGCTGGACTGGCAATGGCTGCGCGAGGTACCCGAGCGCCTGACCACCCAGGTGGCCAGCCTGCCTTGGGGCGCAGGCATCAAGGAGCTGGCGGACGGCCTGGTGCAACAGCCGCTGCTGTTCCTGCCGCTGATCCTGGTGATCGGCGCCCTGCTGTGGCGGCGCAAGGCGCTGTACCGACGGCTGGGCAAGGTCCACCAGGACATCGGCCACTTCAAGCGCGACAGCCAGTGGCACACGCCCCAGGCGATCCTGATCAACATCCTCCTGGCCCTGCCGGTGGCCCTGGCCCTGACCCTGGGCAGCTACGCCCTGCAGCTCGATGCCCGCGGGCAGAACGCCAACCTCGGCGCCGCCCTGTGGCAGATCGCCCAGGCCTGGCTGGTGTTCTACACCGCCTACCGTATCCTCGCCCCGGGCGGCGTGGCCGAGATCCACTTCCGCTGGCACAAGCCGCAGGTCGAGTTCCTGCGCGGCTGGGTGCGCCGGCTCGGCACCGTGGTGCTGGCCCTGGTCGGCGTGGTGGCGGTGGCCGAACACCAGCCATCGGCCCTGGCCGAGGACGTGCTGGGCATCGGCGTGGTACTGACCTGCTACGCGCTGATGGCCTGGCTGCTCAGCCGCCTGCTGCTGAGCAGCCCGGCGCACCGCAACACCTCGCTGTTCCGCAAGGCCGTCGGGGTGGCCTTCACCGCCCTGCCCATCGCCCTGTTCGTGGCGGTGTGCTTCGGCTACTACTACACCGCCCTCAAGCTCACCGACCGGCTGATCTACACCCTCTACCTGCTGCTGTTCTGGCTGGTGATCGAGGCCGCATTCGTGCGCGGCCTGTCGGTGGCGGCGCGGCGCCTGGCCTACCAGCGCGCCCTGAGCAAACGCCAGGCGGCCAAGGAGGGGCTCGACGGCGAAGTGGTGGTCGAGGAGCCGACCCTGGACATCGAGCAAGTCAACCAGCAGTCCCTGCGTCTGATCCGCCTGGCCCTGCTCGGCGGCTTCATCGGCGGGCTGTACTGGGTCTGGGCAGACCTGATCACGGTATTCGCCTACCTCAACAACATCACCCTCTACGAATACAGCAGCGGCACCGGCGCGGCGGCGAGCATGGTACCGATCAGCCTCGGCGACCTGCTCGGCGCCATGGTCATCGCCGGCATCGCCGTGGCCCTGGCCAGCAACCTGCCGGGCTTGCTCGAGGTGCTGGTGCTGTCGCGCCTGAACCTTGCCCAGGGCAGCGCCTACGCCATCACCACGCTGCTGTCCTATGTGATCGCCGGCGTCGGCATCGTCAGCACCCTGGCCACCCTCGGGGTCAGCTGGGACAAGCTGCAATGGCTGGTGGCGGCCCTGTCGCTGGGCCTGGGCTTCGGCATGCAGGAGATCTTCGCCAACTTCATCTCCGGCATCATGATCCTGTTCGAGCGCCCGGTGCGCATCGGCGACACCATCACCATCGGCAACCTGTCCGGCACGGTGAGCAGGATCCGCATCCGCGCCACCACCATCACCGACTTCGACCGCAAGGACATCATCGTCCCCAACAAGACCTTCATCACCGGCCAGCTGATCAACTGGTCGCTGACCGACACGGTCACCCGGGTGACGCTGAAGCTGGGCATCGACTACGGCTCGGACCTTGACCTGGTGCGCGACCTGCTGCTCAAGGGCGCCCACGAGAACCCACGGGTGCTCAAGGATCCGGAACCGCTGGTGTACTTCCTCAACTTCGGCGAAAGCTCGCTGGACCACGAGCTGCGCATGCATGTGCGCGACCTGGGCGACCGCAACCCGACCCTGGACGAGCTGAACCGCTATATCAACCGCGAGTTCAAGGCGCACAACATCAAGATCTCGGTGCGCCAGGTGGAGGTGTTCCTCATGGACCCGAAGAACGGCAAGCAGCAATTGATCCCGATGGACGGCAAACCGGACAGCACGCCGCCGAGCTGAGTGGACTACGACAGGCATGCCCTCCAGAATGCAGGCGAGGGCTTTGCCCTCGATGGCACCGAATCCAGGAGCAGGCCCCGTGAAGTCCCTCGAGCAACTCACCTTCGACAACCGCTTCGCCCAACTCGGCGATGCCTTCTCCACCCAGGTCCTGCCCGACCCGATCGCCGATCCACGCCTGGTCGTCGCCAGTGAATCGGCCATGGCCCTGCTCGATCTCGACCCGGCACAGGCCGAGCTGCCGGTGTTCGCCGAGCTGTTCAGCGGCCACAAGCTTTGGGAAGAGGCCGACCCACGGGCGATGGTGTATTCCGGTCACCAGTTCGGCTCGTACAACCCGCGCCTGGGTGATGGTCGTGGCCTGCTGCTGGGCGAGGTTCTCAACGATGCCGGCGAGCACTGGGACCTGCACCTCAAGGGCGCCGGCCAGACGCCCTACTCGCGCATGGGCGACGGCCGCGCCGTGCTGCGCTCGTCGATCCGCGAATTCCTCGCCTCCGAGGCCCTGCACGCCCTGGGCATTCCCAGCAGCCGCGCGCTGTGCGTGATCGGCTCGAGCACCCCGGTATGGCGCGAAGCCCGCGAGAGCGCTGCCATGCTCCTGCGCCTGGCCCAAAGCCACGTGCGCTTCGGCCACTTCGAATACTTCTACTACACCAAGCAACCGGAACAGCAGCGGGTGCTGATAGACCATGTGCTGGAGCAGCACTACCCCGAGTGCCGCGACGCCGAGCAGCCCTACCTGGCCATGTTCCGCACCCTCGTCGAGCGCAACGCCGAGCTGATCGCCCGCTGGCAGGCCTATGGCTTCTGCCACGGAGTGATGAACACCGACAACATGTCGATCCTGGGCATCACCTTCGACTTCGGCCCCTACGCCTTCCTCGACGACTTCGACGCCAACTTCATCTGCAACCATTCCGATGACCGGGGCCGCTACAGCTACGCCAACCAGGTGCCAATCGCCCACTGGAACCTCAGCGCCCTGGCCCAGGCCCTGACCACGGTGATCGAAGTCGAGCCGCTGAAGGAGGCGCTGGGGCTGTTCCTGCCGCTGTACCAGGCGCACTACCTTGACCTGATGCGCCGCCGCCTGGGGCTGACCACGGCCGAGGACGACGACATGGCGCTGGTCGAGCGCCTGCTGCAGTGCATGCAGCGGGGGGGCGTGGACTACACCCTGTTCTTCCGCCGCCTGGGCGAGCAGCCCGTGGCCCAGGCCCTGCAGGTGGTGCGGGAAGATTTCATCGACCTGGCCGGCTTCGACGCCTGGAGCACCGACTACCAGGCGCGCTGCGCGCGCGAAGCGGGCAATGCAGAAGGGCGCCGCGAGCGCATGCATGCGATCAATCCCCTGTATGTGCTGCGCAACTACCTGGCGCAGAAGGCCATCGAAGCCGCCGAGGCGGGCGACTACAGTGAAGTGCGGCGGCTGCATCAGGTGCTGGGCAAGCCGTTCGAGGAACAGCCCGGGATGCAGGCCTATGCCGAACGGCCACCTGAGTGGGGCAAGCACCTGGAAATCAGCTGTTCGTCATGAACCCCGGGGCCGCTACGCGGCCCCAGCCACATCAAGGAGATAAAATGTCCGCCCCCCTGGTAATCCCCTGCCCTCACTGCAACGGCCTCAACCGCCTGCCCGCCGAGCGCCTGGGCGACAGCCCCAAATGCGGCCGCTGCAAGCAGGACGTGCTGCTCGCTCAGCCCTTCGAACTGAACGAGGGCACCTACGCCGCCCAGATCAAAGGCGACCTGCCGTTGCTGCTGGATGTCTGGGCCGACTGGTGCGGCCCCTGCAAGAGTTTCGCCCCGGTGTTCGAACAGGCCGCCCGTCACCTCGCCGGCCGCTGCCGCCTGGCCAAGCTCGACAGCGAGGCCAACCGCAACCTGGCCGGCCAGCTCGGCATCCGCTCGATCCCCAGCCTGATCCTGTTCAGGAACGGCCGCGAAGTGGCTCGCCAGGCCGGCGCGTTCCCACTGCAGTCGTTGCTGGAGTGGCTGCGCAGCCAGGGTGTCTAGGCGCTGCGCTCCAGCAGATCATGCAACTCGACGAACTGCTGGGTAAGCTTGTGCCGTGGCTCCAGGTGGATCAACGGCAGGCTGGCATGGTGGGATTCGCGCATCTTCACCGAACTGCCCAGGTACACCGGCAGTACCGGCAGGCCCTCGGCCAGCAGCTCGTCGAGCATCTGCTGGGGCAGGCTGGCCCGTGACTGGAACTGGTTGACCACGATACCCTCGACCACCAGCTCGTCGTTGTGGTCTTCCTTGAGTTCGTCGATCTCGGCCAGCAGGCCGTACAGCGCCTGGCGCGAGAAGCTGTCACAGTCGAAGGGAATCAGCACGCGATCGGCGGCGATCAGTGCGGAAACCGCGTAGAAGTTCAACGCCGGCGGCGTATCGATGTAGATCCGCTCGTAGTCTTCGTCCAGCTCGTCGAGCAGTTTGCGCAGCTTGTTGATCTTGTGCTTGGCCTCGAGCTTGGGCTGCAGGTCGGCCAGCTCCGGGGTGGCGGTCACCACGTGGAGGTTGTCGAAGGGGGTTTCGTAGATATCGACCTTGTTCTTCTTGGCGAACGGCCCGCTGGACAGCGACTGCTTGAAGAAGTCGGCGATGCCCATGGGGATGTCGTCGCCGGTCAGGCCGGTCAGGTACTGGGTCGAGTTGGCCTGGGCATCCAGGTCGATCAGCAGGGTCCGATAGCCTTCACTGGCACTGACCGCCGCGAGATTACAGGCAATGCTCGACTTGCCCACGCCACCTTTCTGATTGAACACCACGCGCCGCATGTCAGACCTCCGTGTATCAACGAATGCCCGAGTATGTGGTCAGCGCAGCGGTTTAGCCAGCACCTTCGGGCTGTTCCAGCCCGGCCAGCAGGGCGATGAAGGCATTGGCCATGGCCGAGCCGGGCGCCTCGCGACGTACCAGCCACACGGCGGTCATGGCCTCTTCGTCGAGCAACGTGCGGTACACCACGCCTTCGATGCGCATGCGCTGGAACGAGGCCGGCAACACCGAAACACCCAACCCCGCCGACACCAGGCCGATGATGGTCATCGCCTCACCGGCTTCCTGGGCGAAATGCGGGCTGAAACCCGCCTGGCGCGCCAGGCTCAGCAACTGGGCATGCAGGCCACTGCCGTAGCTGCGCGGGAAGAATACGAACGGCTCATGGGCCAGGGCTTGCATATGTACACCCTGTTCGCTGCCAATGGCCAGCGGGTGCGATGCATTGAGCACGGCTACCAGGGGTTCGCGGAACAGCTCGGTGCAAGCGATCCCTTCCGGCAACGGCATCGGTCGCATCAGGCCGATTTCGATGGACTCGTCGAACACCGCCTCCACCACTTCTCGGCTGCTCATTTCCTTGAGGTTGAGGTGCACTGACGGATAGCGCTGGCGGAAGGCCCGAATTGCCTGGGGAATCCGCGAGGTGAAGGGTGCCGACGAGGTGAAGCCGATCTTCATCTCGCCCAACTCGCCCAGTTGCGCTCGTCGTGCCACGTCGGCAGCTTTCTCCACCTGCGCCAGCACCTGGCGCGCCTCCTCGAGGAACAGCCGCCCGGCCTCGCTCAACTCGACCCGACGGTTGGTGCGCTCGAACAGGCGCGCGCCCAACTCCTGTTCCAGTGCCTGGATCTGCTGGCTCAAGGGTGGCTGGGAAATACCCAGCTGCTGAGCGGCGCGGCCGAAGTGCAGCTCCTCGGCCACGGCGATGAAATAGCGCAGATGACGCAACTCCATGATCGACTCCAAACAGGTCGTAAAACGTCTTGAACGGGTCGAACAATATATTGGATCTAATCATTAGCCAGCTATATGCTTTTTTTACCGCAGCACCGGCCCCAGCGCCCGAGGTACCCTCTGTGAGATCCGTCGTAGTCCCCCTGCCTGCCGAACCCGAGCCTGTCGTCGACGATACCTGGATCGAGAAAGGCTCCCCCGCCTTCATGAAGACCGTGCTGGCCCTGTTCAGCGGTGGCTTCGCCACCTTTGCCCTGTTGTACTGCGTGCAGCCGATGATGCCGCTGCTGTCCCGGGAGTTTTCCATCAACGCCGCGCAGAGCAGCCTGGTGCTGTCGGTGTCCACCGCCATGCTGGCGTTCGGGCTGCTGGTCACCGGGCCGATCTCCGACCGCATCGGGCGCAAGCCGGTGATGGTCTTCGCCCTGCTCTGCGCCGCCCTGTCGACCCTGGCCAGCGCGGTGATGCCGAACTGGGAGCTGGTGCTGGCGACGCGCGCCCTGGTGGGTTTGTCGTTGAGCGGCCTGGCGGCGGTGGCGATGACCTACCTGAGCGAAGAAATCCACCCGCAGCACATCGGCCTGGCCATGGGCCTGTACATCGGTGGCAACGCCATCGGCGGCATGAGCGGGCGCCTGATCACCGGCGTGCTGATCGACTTTGTCAGCTGGCACACGGCGATGCTCACCATCGGCGGATTGGCCCTGGCAGCGGCGCTGGTGTTCTGGAAAGTGCTGCCCGAATCGCGCAACTTCCGGCCCCAGGCCCTGAATCCGCGCAGCCTGCTGGACGGCTTCGCCATGCACTTCAGGGACGCAGGGTTGCCCTGGCTGTTCCTCGAAGCCTTCCTGCTGATGGGCGCCTTCGTCACCCTGTTCAACTACATCGGCTACCGCCTGCTGGCTGGGCCCTATCACATGAACCAGGCGCTGGTCGGGTTGCTGTCGGTGGTGTATTTGTCAGGGATATACAGTTCGGCGCAGGTCGGCGCCCTGGCCGACAGGCTGGGACGGCGCAAGGTGTTCTGGGCCAGCATACTGGTGATGGCCGGGGGCCTGTTGATGACCCTGGCCACCCCATTGGCGATGATCATCGTCGGCATGCTGGTGTTCACCTTCGGCTTCTTCGGCGCGCACTCGGTGGCCAGCAGCTGGATCGGCCGCCGGGCGCTGAAGGCCAAGGGACAGGCGTCTTCGCTTTACCTGTTCTGCTACTACGCGGGATCAAGTGTCGCCGGGACTGCCGGCGGGGTGTTCTGGCACCGGTGGGGCTGGAACGGGACAGGGCTGTTCATTGCCAGCCTGCTGGCGGTCGCATTGCTGGTGGCGCTGCACCTGAGCAAGTTGGCGCCTAAGTCAGGCTGATCCCACGACCGCTCAGTGCCGGTGTCAGACGCTCAGACCGATGGCTGGCTCAACGGCGCAGGGGCGTTCCACAGGCTGCCCAGGTTCTGCAACAACGACCCGGCAATTCCTTGCTGCCCCAGGTACTGCAGGATCAACGGCGCGAACTGCCCGATCATCCCGGTATCCATGCCCAGCGCCTTGAAGGCGTTGTCCAGGTCGCGGCGGTTCTGCACCTCACCGCCCAGCGCGTTGCTCAGCGCCGAGCTGTTCTTGTCATTGCCGAGCAACTGCCCCAGGCCGCTCAGCCCTCCCAGCGCATTGGTGCCCGACAGCAGGTCCAGCCCGGGCACGGCCTTGGTCAGTTGCCCATAGTCGTCGCCGCTGAGGTTGTTGCGCGCCAGCCCCAGCATCGCCCCGGCACCACCGATGGCCTGCTCTGGGGTGATCTTCAATTCGCTGCCCAAGGTGTTGAGGAGGTTGGCCTGGCCGGCCGGCGCCTGCACCTGACCCTGTTGGTTCTGGTTCTGCATGGCCGAGACGGCGTTGGCCGCGTCGCTGAGGTTGAAGGCGAACACCGGGCTTGCGGCCAGGGTCATCAGGGTTGCCAGGGTGATTGCTTTCATCAGGAGGGACCTCGTCGGCCGGAATGGCCGGAAAACGAGGGATTGGACTGGAGCGCCGGGGGTTTGTTCCGGGCCGGCCATCGGTGTTCATTGCAGGGTCTTATCGCGGGGCAAGCTGCTCCCACGAAGCCCTGGGTCATTCGTGGGAGCGGGCTTGCCCCGCGATGGACATTTACTGGCCGGCTCTGTTCTCCACCGCACAGGCCAGCGCATCCGCCTGCCCCCAGGCGATCTGCATGGCCCGCAGCCCAAGCTTGAGCAACTGCCGCGTCTCCTCGTCCTCGATACGGTCCAGTGCCCGGTAGCTGTCGCTGAAGGCGAACATCAGGTAGTGGGAGACGTTGGCCAGCACGTATTCCATGGGCACGACACCATTCCTGAGCCCTCACGAATCCAGTGAGAAACAACCTGAGAATGAGTAGGAGCTTTCCCAGACCTGATATTTTTGCCAGTTGTCACTCGGCTAACCTTCGTCGCAGAGTAGAGCGAAACCTGCCTCCAGACGGAGTTCACATGGCACAGAAATACAAAATCAAGTCAGGCACCGGCTTGCTGGCTTCAGACATGCAAGGATCCATTCTGCTCCATCGCCAACTGCCGGACGAACTTAAATTATCGTATGCGCCTTACGGAGGCTCATCCGCAAAATTGACTAAGCCCCCCATATTGAGTTTCAACGCTCAGCTTCGGGAGCACACGGGCCACTACCTGCTGGGAAACGGATATCGAATATTCAGTCCACAATTAATGCGCTTCATCTCGGCGGACCACCTAAGCCCATTTGGTGTCGGTGGCATCAATAGCTACATGTACTGCTCAGGCGACCCAGTCAACAACATTGACCCGAGCGGTCACGCTGGTATTAAAAGGCCCCTTGGGCATTTACTGGACCCCATCGGGGTTAATGGCGGAAAGCTGTACGAGTCGTTCTTGAGCGACGGGAAACGCATGCTTAACCCGAACAAACCAGCCAAACTAGGAACAGAGTACAAACAAGCCATATCCAATGGAATTGATGAGTCGAATGCGTTAATCGGAAAATTCAATAGATACAGCTCAAGAGAGGAAGCCCAACAATACATCGCGCATGAGAAAACAGCAGCAGCAGCTCAAAAAACCATGGAGCGGCATACCGGCTCGGACAGAGGTGATAAAGCGCATTACAAGCGAGCCAGTGAAGACGAAACAATGGCTAAATCACGAATGAAATTCTTGCGAACACAATACAACTTCATAGATGACTGGCTAGAGTTAAGAGTTATTCTGCCATCACTCCAGAGCGACATTTCAAAAGCAAACCAAGTGCTGAGATTAGGGGAGCCTTAAATGACGCTCGCACAAGCCCTGTACAACCGCACGGTAAACATCTAAAAACCAATGCCCCAAACGGGGCACTGGTGCATTCTGTTAAGCCGCACTAAACGTCTTATGTGGATCAATCACAAACTTCTTCGGCACCCCCGCATCAAACTCGCCATACCCCTCCGGCGCCTGATCCAGGCTGATCACCTGTACCCCCACCACTTCGGCGATATTGATGCGATCCCACATGATCGCCTGCATCAACTGGCGGTTGTACTTCATGGTCGGGGTCTGCCCGGTGTGGAAGCTGTGGGACTTGGCCCAACCCAGGCCGAAACGAATGCTCAGCGCGCCAATCTTGGCAGCGGCATCCACTGCGCCCGGATCCTCGGTCACGTACAGGCCCGGAATACCGATCTTGCCAGCCACGCGGGTCACCTGCATCAGCGAGTTGAGCACGGTGGCCGGGGCCTCGTGCTTGGCGCCTTCATGGCCATGGCCACGGGCCTCGAAGCCAACGGCATCGACGGCACAATCCACTTCCGGCTCACCGAGGATATCGATGATCTGCTCGTGCAGCGGAGTGTCCTTGGACAGGTCGACCACTTCGAAACCTTGCGACTTGGCATGGGCCAGCCGGGCCGGGTTGAGGTCGCCGACGATCACGCAGGCAGCGCCCAACAGGCGGGCGGAAGCGGCGGCGGCCAAGCCGACCGGGCCGGCACCTGCGACGTAGACGGTGCTGCCCGGGCCGACACCGGCAGTGACGGCGCCGTGGTAACCGGTGGGGAGGATGTCGGACAGGCAGGTCAGGTCGCGGATCTTCTCCATGGCCTTGTCGCGGTCCGGCAGTTTCAGCAGGTTGAAGTCGGCGTAGGGCACCAGTACGTACTCGGCCTGGCCGCCGGTCCAGTCGCCCATGTCAACGTAACCGTAGGCACCACCGGCGCGGGCCGGGTTGACGGTGAGGCAGACGCCGGTGTGCATCTCCTTGCACGAGCGGCAGCGACCGCAGGCGACGTTGAAGGGTACCGACACCAGATCGCCGATTTTCAGGCGTTCGACGTCACGGCCCATTTCGACGATTTCACCGGTGATTTCATGACCCAGGACCAGGCCGACCTGGGCGGTGGTGCGGCCGCGGACCATGTGCTGGTCGGAGCCGCAGATGTTGGTGGAGACCACCTTGAGGATGACGCCGTGCTCGATCTTCTTGCCGCGCGGGTCCTGCATCTTGGGGTAGTCGATCTTCTGCACCTCGACCTTGCCCGCGCCGAGATACACCACTCCACGGTTACCAGACATGCTTCTTACCTCGCTTGATTTGTATTTATGCAGCGGTGGTGGAAAGCGCCGCCTTTCCGTGGGCGGCCTGTGTTACTGGAATGAAGGGAATTGTGGGCTGGATAGGAGGCGGGGCGGTGACTGGATGCGACAAGCAAATGCCTGTTCACGGCAGGCCAAAAGCCGGGGCCGCTGTGCGGCCCTTTCGCGACACAAGGCCGCTCCTACATGGCCAGCGCAACCCCTGAGACTTGCGCTTTACCTGTGGGAGCGGCCTTGTGTCGCGATGGGCTGCAAAGCAGCCCCAATGTCAAAGCACCACAGTCCGATTGGCGTTGAGGAACACCCGTCGCTCGATGTGATAACCCACAGCCCGCGCCAGGGTCAGGCACTCGATATCGCGCCCCTTGGCGATCAGGTCCTCGGGATAGTGCGCATGGTCAACCACCTCGACGCCCTGGGCGATGATCGGCCCTTCGTCCAGGTCGTTGTTAATGTAGTGCGCCGTGGCGCCAACCATCTTCACGCCCTTGTTGTAGGCCTGGTGATACGGTTTGGCGCCCTTGAAACCGGGCAGCAACGAGTGGTGGATGTTGATCGCCCAGCCATCCAGTCGCCGGCACAACTCCGGCGACAGCACCTGCATGTAGCGGGCGAGGATCACCAGCTCGGCGCCGCTCTCCTCGATCACCTGCAGCACCTTGCGCTCCTGCGCCGGCTTGTCGTTCGGATCGAGGGCGAAGTGGTAATAGGGGATCTTGTGCCAATGTGCCAGCGGCTCGAGGTCAGGATGGTTGGACACCACCGCGACCACGTCCATGGCCAGCTGGCCGATGCGCTGGCGATACAGCAGGTCGTTAAGGCAGTGGTCGGCCTTGGACACCATGATCACCACCTTGGGGCGGTGATTCGGCGCGGTCAGCTCGAACGCCATGCCAAAGGCTTCGCTGCGCTCGGCCAGGCCTGCGCGAAAACCGTCCTCGTCGAAGCCATCGGGGGCACGGAACTCCACGCGAATGAAGAACCGCCCCG
Source organism: Pseudomonas sp. DrBHI1 (assembly GCF_002205115.1). Taxonomy (NCBI): domain Bacteria; kingdom Pseudomonadati; phylum Pseudomonadota; class Gammaproteobacteria; order Pseudomonadales; family Pseudomonadaceae; genus Pseudomonas; species Pseudomonas sp. DrBHI1. Next base: position 236,680 of record NZ_NIBE01000059.1, on the reverse strand, counting down.
ACAGCCGGTCATCGAAGGAATGGTGCTCGGTGACGTAGCAGCGTTGCTCGTAGAGATGACGCGTCACCACATCGACCGTGCCGAGCATGCTCGGGCAGTCGGCAGTGAGGATCCAAGTGTCCGGTGCCCGACTCATGGGTAATGCTCCTTACGCTTCGATGGCCAGGCCGTATTCGGCCGACGCGTCCTGCAGCCACAGCCACCAGTAGTCAGAGAAGCTGCGGCGGATCACCAGCTCCCAGGTGTCCTCGGCGGTGCGCCGGATCACCAGTTGCGACTTGGCGAACACGGTGCCAACGGCCTTGCCCACCGGGAAGTTGTTCGGGTGTACATCATAGCTGGTGGATTTCATCAGCACGTCGCGCACGTTCGGGCCGCGTAGCTCGAGCAGGGTCTGTCCGCCGCTGACGTTGACCACCTGGATATGCTGGCCGTCGAGGGCATCGCGCAGCTTCTGCTCGACGGCGAACTCCTGGCCGCCGGGGACAATCAGCAGCCACTCGTCCGGGCCCACCCATTGCAGCGACATCTCGCTGTTGGCGACCACGGTCAGAGCCACCGGCAGCTCCAGACCCAAGGCCTTGTGCACGCCGCCGGCGAAGGCCTGGTCATGGCCATTGCCACGGATAGTCAGGTGACCGAGGAGTTTCTTCTCGCGCAGGGTCACGCCTGCGTTCTTGCGGCCCTTGCCGACCAGGCTGGCCAGGTCGGCGTGGTGCAGCGGCGACTGGGCCTTGGCATCGCTGCCTGGGTTTTGCTGGAAGACGTTGATAGCGCTCATTTCTTACCTGCCTTGAATTCTTGTGCGAGGAACCACGCTGACCTCGAGGGAGCGGGCTTGAGCGCTCCCTCGCAGATCCCGTCATCCTGGAATCAAACGTTCTGCCGCTCGCCCTTCGGATCGAAGAACACCGAAGACACGATCTCGGCCTCGATCACGCTGCCGTCGGCCTGGGGCGAATACACCCGCTCACCCAGGCGCTTGAGGCCGCCCTTGACCACGCCCATGGCGAACGAATAGCCCAGGGAGTTGGCCGCGTAGCTGGAGGTGACATGACCAACCATGTCCATCGGGATCGGTTGCTTGGGATCGAACACCAGCTGGGCGCCTTCCGGCAGCCACACGTTCGGGTCCACAGGCTTGAGGCCCACCAGCTGCTTGCGGTTCTCGCGCACGGTATCTTCACGGTTCATGCCGCGCAGGCCGATCCACGAGAAGGCCTTGTTGCGACCCACGCACCAGCTCATGTTGAGGTCGTCCGGGGTCATCGAGCCGTCGGTGTCCTGGCCGACGATGATGAAGCCCTTCTCGGCACGCAGCACGTGCATGGTCTCGGTGCCGTACGGGGTCAGGTTGTACTTCTTGCCCGCCTCGACAATCTGCTCCAGCACGCCCATGGCGTAGTTGGCCTGGACGTTGATCTCGTACGACAGCTCGCCGGTGAACGAGATGCGGAACACCCGTGCCGGCACGCCGCCAACCAGGCCTTCCTTCCAGCTCATGAACGGGAAGCCTTCCTTGTCCAGGTCGATGTCGCTGACCTCGGCCAGCAGCTTGCGGCTGTTGGGGCCGGACAGGGTCATGGTCGCCCAGTGGTCGGTGACCGAGGTGAAGTACACTTTCATCTCTGGCCATTCGGTCTGGTGGTAAAGCTCCAGCCACTGCAGCACACGGGCGGCGCCGCCGGTGGTGGTGGTCATGATGAAGTGGTTGTCGCCGACGCAGGCGGTCACGCCGTCGTCGAAGACCATGCCGTCTTCCTTGCACATCAGGCCGTAGCGGGCCTTGCCCACGTCGAGCTTGGTCCAGGCGTTGGTGTAGATGCGGTTGAGGAATTCGCGCGCGTCCGGGCCCTGGATGTCGATCTTGCCCAGGGTCGAGGCGTCCAGCAGGCCGACGCTGTCACGCACAGCCTTGCATTCGCGGGCCACGGCGGTGTGGATATCTTCGCCGGGCTTGGGGAAGTACCACGGGCGCTTCCACTGGCCGACGTCCTCGAACTCGGCCCCGTTCTTGATGTGCCAGGCATGCAGGGCGGTGAAGCGCACCGGCTCGAACAGGTGGCCGCAGTGCCGGCCCGCCACCGCGCCGAAGGTCACCGGCGTGTAGTTGGGGCGGAACATGGTGGTGCCCATTTCCGGGATGCCGATTCCGAGCGAGCGGGCGGCGATGGCCAGGCCGTTGATGTTGCCCAGCTTGCCCTGGTCGGTGCCGAAGCCCAGGGCGGTGTAGCGCTTGACGTGCTCGACCGACTCGAAGCCTTCGCGGGTGGCCAGCTCGATGGCGGCGGCGGTGACATCGTTCTGCTGGTCGACGAACTGCTTCGGCGCACGGGCGGTGCCCTTGTCGTGGGGCACCTGGAATAGTGCCACGGTGGCTTCTTCCTTGCGCGCCAGGGTTTTCGGTAGGGTGCCGACGCTGGCCTTGAAGCCGGCCTCGGTGGCGGCGCGAACACCGCCCTCGAAGCCGTCAGCGATCACATCGCCCAGGGCATAGACGCCGTTCACGCCTCCGACGCACACGCGCTTCTGCGGTGCATCGCCCGGGACGAAGCCGAGGATGTCTTCACGCCAGACCGGGCGACCGCCCAGGTGCGAGGCCAGGTGGACCACTGGGCTGTAACCGCCGGAAGTCGCGATCAGGTCGCACTCGAGGGTTTCACCCGGGCTGGTAACCTTGTGCGCCTGCACATCGATGGCGGCCACGCGGGCGCCAGTGACGTGCTTGCTGCCCTTGGCCTCGATCACGGCGCTGGAGGTGAGGATACGGATACCTTTGGCGCGAGCCTCTTCGACCAGCGAACCGCGTGGGTTGTGGCGGGCATCGGCAATGGCGACCACCTGCAGACCCGCTTCGTGCCAGTCCAAAGCGCAGCGGTAGGCGTGGTCGTTGTTGGTCGACAGCACCAGCTTGCGGCCCGGCGCCACGCCATAGCGGCGCACGTAGGTGGACACGGCACCCGCCAGCATGTTGCCCGGCAGGTCGTTGTTGCCGTACACCAGCGGGCGCTCATGGGCGCCAGCAGCCAGGACCACACGGTTGGCGCGCACACGGTGCACGCGTTGGCGTACCTGGCCGATGGGCGCACGGTCGCCGAGGTGGTCGGTCAGACGCTCGTGGATGGTCAGGAAGTTGTGGTCGTGATAGCCGTTGACCGTGCTGCGTGGCAGCAGGGTGACTTCCGGCAGCGACTCCAGCTCGGCAACGACGGCATTGACCCAGTCGACGGCTGGTTTGCCATCAAGGGTTTCGCGGCTGTCGAGCAAGGTGCCGCCGAACTCCTCCTGCTCGTCCGCCAGGATCACCCGGGCGCCGCTGCGCGCGGCAGCCAGCGCAGCGGCCAGGCCAGCAGGGCCGGCGCCGACGATCAGCACGTCGCAGTGCTGGTTCATGTAGTCGTAGCTGTCCGGATCGTTCTGCAGCGGCGCACGGCCCAGGCCCGCCGCCTTGCGGATGTACTTCTCGTAGGTCATCCAGAACGACTTGGGGTACATGAAGGTCTTGTAGTAGAACCCGGGCGGCATCATGTTGCCGCCGACCTTGCCGATGATGCCCATCATGTCGTTGTTGACGTTTGGCCAGCCGTTGGTGCTGGTGGCCACCAGGCCGGCATACAGGGCCTGCTGGGTGGCGCGCACGTTGGGGATCTGGGTGGCTTCGCTGGAGCCGATCTGCAGGATCGCGTTCGGCTCCTCGGTACCGGCGGCGATGATCCCGCGCGGGCGCGAGTACTTGAAGCTGCGCCCGACGATGTCGACGCCGTTGGCCAGCAGCGCGGCGGCCAGGGTGTCGCCGGCATAGCCCTGGTAGGTCTTGCCGTTGAAGCTGAAGTTCAGCACCTTGCTGCGGTCGATACGGCCGCCGCTGGCGAGGCGATAGGTCTGGCTCATACTTTTTCCCCTTGGCCCTTGGCGGTCGCTGGCGCGGTGCTCTGTTTCGAGGCGGCGGTAACCTGCGGCTTCTCGCCGATCTTGTAGGTTTCCAGGATCTCGTAGGTCACGGTGTCGCGGGTGACGTTGAAGTACTGGCGGCAGCCCGCGACGTGGTCCCACAGTTCATGGTGGATGCCACGCGGGTTGTCGCGGAAGAACATGTAGGTGCCCCACTCCTCGTCGGAGCAGGCGTTGGGGTCCAGTGGGCGGGCGATGTGCGCCTGGCCTGATGCGTGGAATTCTTCCTCGGAGCGCAGCTCGCCGCAGTGGGGACAGAAGATTTGCAACATGACGGTTGTCTCCGGGTCAGTGGGCGACGGCAGCGGCGCCGTGTTCGTCGATCAGCGCGCCGTTGTAGAAACGGTCGATGGAGAAAGGCGCGGCCAGCGGGTGCATCTCGCCCTTGGCCAGGCTCGCGGCGAACACGTTGCCCGAGCCCGGGGTGGCCTTGAAGCCGCCGGTGCCCCAGCCGCAGTTGAAGAACATGTTCTTCACCGGGGTCTTGGAGATGATCGGGCAGGCGTCCGGCGTGGTGTCGACGATGCCGCCCCACTGGCGGTTCATGCGCACCCGGGAGAGGATCGGGAACATCTCGACGATCGCCTGCAGGGTGTGCTCGATGATTGGGTAGGAGCCGCGCTGGCCGTAGCCGACCCAGCCGTCGATACCGGCGCCGATCACCAGGTCGCCCTTGTCGGACTGGCTGATATAGCCGTGCACGGCGTTGGACATGATCACGCTGTCGATGATCGGTTTGATCGGCTCCGATACCAGTGCCTGCAGCGGGTGCGACTCCAGCGGCAGGCGGAAACCGGCCAGCTTGGCCATGTGCCCGGAGTTACCAGCGGTGACCACGCCGACGCGCTTGGCGCCGATGAAGCCCTTGTTGGTTTCGACACCGATCACGGCGCCATTCTCTTTACGGAAGCCAATCACCTCGGTCTGCTGGATCAGGTCCACGCCCAGGGCGTCGGCGGCACGGGCGAAGCCCCAGGCCACGGCATCGTGACGGGCCACGCCGCCACGGCGCTGTACGGTGGCACCGAGGATCGGGTAGCGGGTGTTCTTCGAGCAGTCCAGGTACGGGATCTCGGCCGCCACCTGCTCGGTGCGGATCAGCTCGCCGTCCACGCCATTGAGGCGGTTGGCGTTGACCCGACGCTCGGAGTCGCGGATGTCCTGCAGGGTGTGGCACAGGTTGTAGACGCCGCGCTGGGAGAACATCACGTTGTAGTTGATGTCCTGCGACAGCCCCTCCCACAGTTTCATGGCGTGTTCATACAGGTGCGCCGACTCGTCCCACAGGTAGTTGGAACGCACGATGGTGGTGTTGCGGGCGGTGTTGCCGCCGCCCAGGTAGCCCTTCTCGACCACCGCCACGTTGGTGATGCCGTGTTCCTTGGCCAGGTAGTAGGCAGTCGCCAGGCCATGGCCGCCACCGCCAACGATGACCACGTCGTAGACATTCTTCGGCGTCGGCGTGCGCCACATGCGCTGCCAGTTCTCGTGGTGGCTGAGGGAGTGCTTGAAGAGGCCGAAGCCTGAATAACGTTGCATGGTGTTCTGCTCCACTCAGCGGTAGACCGGGAAGTCGGCGCACAGGGCGGCGACGTTCTTGGCCACATCGGCCTCGACATCGGCGTCGCCCAGGTTGTCCAGCACATCGCAGATCCAGCCGGCCAGCGCCACGCACTGGGCGACCTTGAAGCCGCGGGTGGTGACGGCCGGGGTGCCGATGCGCAGGCCCGAGGTGACAAACGGCGACTGCGGGTCGTTGGGCACGGCGTTCTTGTTGACGGTGATATGAGCGCGGCCAAGGGCGGCGTCGGCGTCCTTGCCGGTCAGGCCCTGACGAATCAGGCTGACCAGGAACAGGTGGTTGTCGGTGCCGCCGGAGACCACGTCGTAGCCGCGGTCGATGAACACCTGGGCCATGGCCTGAGCGTTTTCGATGACCTGTTTCTGGTAGCTCTTGAACTCAGGCTCCAGCGCTTCCTTGAAGCACACCGCCTTGGCGGCGATCACGTGCATCAGCGGGCCACCCTGGGCGCCGGGGAACACGGCGGCGTTGAGCTTCTTCTCGATCTCTTCGTTGCTCTTGGCCAGGATCAGGCCACCACGCGGGCCGCGCAGGGTCTTGTGGGTGGTGGTGGTGACGACATCGGCGAAGGGGATCGGGTTCGGGTACAGGCCGGCGGCGACCAGGCCCGCGACGTGGGCCATGTCGACGAACAGCAGCGCCCCGACTTTGTCGGCGATCTGGCGGAAACGTGGGAAATCGAGGGTCTTCGAGTAGGCCGAGAAACCGGCGACGATCATCTTCGGCTTGTGCTCGACGGCCAGGCGCTCGACTTCGTCGTAGTCGATCAGGCCGGTGGTGGTGTCGATGCCGTACTGCACGGCGTTGTACAGCTTGCCCGAGGACGACACCTTGGCACCGTGGGTCAGGTGGCCGCCATGGGCCAGGCTCATGCCCAGGATGGTATCGCCGGCTTGCAGCAGAGCCAGGTACACGGCGCCGTTGGCCGAGGAGCCGGAGTGCGGCTGGACGTTGGCGTAGTCGGCGCCGAACAGCTGCTTGGCGCGCTCGATGGCCAGCGCCTCGACCTTGTCGACGTGCTCGCAGCCGCCGTAGTAGCGCTTGCCCGGGTAGCCCTCGGCGTACTTGTTGGTCAGGCCGCTGCCCTGGGCCTGCATCACGCGCTTGCTGGTGTAGTTCTCCGAGGCGATCAGCTCGATGTGATCTTCCTGGCGCTGTTCCTCGGCATTCATCGCCGCCAGCAGTGCGTCGTCATAACCCTGGATCTGGTCTTGCTTGCTGAACATCGTGTATCTCCCGGCAGCGATCGTTTCTTGTCTGGTGAGGGTTTTCCCACCCTTTGCAGCGATGGTATGGCCGGGCACCGGGGCACAGATGCCTGCGCGCGCCTTGCAATGGCGCGTTTACGACATTGTTCAAGGCGCTGAGGAAAGTTGCGTGGGAGCGGCGGTGCGCCGCTTCTCCCAAGAGACCGCATCCGGCTCAAACAGCCTGTATAGGCAACCGCCAAATCGATGGTTTAGAGTGCGTTCCTGCGTCGTACAAAAGGACAGGCGTCATGATCGACAACAACCAACAATTCGCCAGCGACAACTACTCCGGCATCTGCCCCGAAGCCTGGGCCGCGATGGAAAAGGCCAACCAGGGCCACGAACGCGCCTATGGCGACGACCAGTGGACCGAACGCGCCTCGGAATACTTCCGCAAGCTGTTCGAGACCGACTGCGAGGTGTTCTTCGCCTTCAACGGCACCGCCGCCAACTCCCTGGCCCTGGCCTCGCTGTGCCAGAGCTACCACAGCGTTATCTGCTCCGAGACCGCCCACGTCGAGACCGACGAATGCGGCGCGCCGGAGTTCTTCTCCAACGGCTCCAAGCTGCTGACCGCCGCCAGCGTCAACGGCAAGCTGACGCCCCAGTCGATCCGCGAAGTGGCGCTCAAGCGCCAGGACATCCACTACCCCAAGCCCCGCGTGGTGACCATCACCCAGGCCACCGAAGTGGGCACGGTGTATCGCCCCGACGAGCTCAAGGCGATCAGCGCCACCTGCAAGGAACTGGGCCTGAACCTGCACATGGACGGCGCACGGTTCACCAATGCCTGCGCGTTCCTCGGCTGTTCGCCGGCCGAACTGACCTGGAAGGCCGGGGTCGATGTGCTGTGCTTCGGCGGCACCAAGAACGGCATGGCGGTGGGCGAGGCGATCCTGTTCTTCAACCGCGCCCTGGCCGAGGACTTCGACTACCGCTGCAAGCAGGCCGGGCAGTTGGCATCGAAGATGCGTTTCCTGTCGGCGCCATGGGTTGGTCTGCTAGAAGACGGCGCGTGGATGCGTCATGGCAAGCATGCCAACCACTGCGCGCAGCTGCTGGCATCGCTGGTGAGCGATTTGCCGGAGGTGGAGCTGATGTTCCCGGTGGAGGCCAACGGCGTGTTCCTGCAGATGCCGGAGCATGCGCTGGAAGTGCTGCGCAACAAGGGGTGGCGGTTCTATACCTTCATTGGCAGCGGTGGGGCGCGGTTCATGTGTTCGTGGGATACCCAGGAAGCCCGGGTGCGTGAACTGGCGGCGGACATCCGCGCCATCTTTGCTGCCTGATATATCGTCATCACGGGGCAAGCCCGCTCCCACGAGCATTCCAAGCCTCTTGTGGGAGCGGGCTTGCCCCGCGATCAGCTAGAGGCGGAACCCACCCATCTGCCGCGCCAGGTCATCGGCCAGCCCACGCAACGCCTGGCACTCCTCGCGACACCCTTGCACTTCGCTGGCCGTCTGCCGCGCCAGGTCGGAAATCCCCTGCACCGTCCGGTTGATCTCCTCGGTCACCGCCGACTGTTCCTCGGTGGCGGTGGCCACCTGCTCGTTCATGCCGCTGATGCGCTCGACCTGATCGGTGATCGCACCGAGCGAGGTGCCGGTGCGCTGGCTTGACTCGACGCCGTTGCCGGTCGCCTGCTGCCCCGCCTGCATCGACGCCACGGCGGTGCCCGCGCCCTGCTTGAGGCGGTGGATCATCTGCTGCACCTCGTCGGTGGATACCTGGGTCCGCCGCGCCAGGGTCCGCACCTCATCGGCCACCACGGCGAACCCCCGGCCCATCTCGCCGGCCCGTGCCGCTTCGATGGCGGCGTTGAGCGCCAGCAGGTTGGTCTGCTCGGAAATGCTGCGGATCACCGCCAGCACTTCGTCGATCGAGGCGACTTCGTCGGCCAGCTGCGTCACCGCCTCGGCGGCGCGGCCGATCTCCCCGGACATGCCTTCGATGTTGTGGATGGAACGGCGCACCACCTCCCGCGCCTGCAGCGCCTCGTCACGCGCCGACTGCGAGGCATGGGCGGCGGAGCCGGCATTCTGGGCGATGTCCTGCACGGTCAGGCCCATCTCGTGCACGGCGGTGGCGACCATCTCGGTCATTTCCTGCTGGCGGCCCGAGCGCTCTGCGGTGTTGTCCACCACCAGGGTCACCTGCTCCACCGACCGGTGCAGGCGTTCGGTCGTACGCAGCACCTCGCCGATCAGGTCGCGCTGGCTGTCGAGGAAGCGGTTGAAGCCACGGGCCAGGTCGCCCAGTTCGTCCTGGCGCGAGTCGTCCAGGCGATGGCTGAGGTCTCCCGCGCCACCGCCGATCTGCACCAATGCGGCAGTGACCTGGCGAATGGGCCGCACCAAACCGCGTGCCAACAGTACCACCAGCAACAGCGAAAGCAGCGCCACGCCGCCGCCGATCAGGCAGGTCTGCCAGATGGCCTGGCGGGCCTGGGCGTAGATCTCGGCTTCCGGCACCTCGGCTACCAGGGTCCAGTTCAGGTCTCGCAGGGGCAAGCCGAGGGCCAGGTAATCCTTGCCATCACGCTGGAAACGGCTGCTGCGCAGACCTTCACCGCCCACCAGCACGGCCTTGGCCGCCTCGACGTCCAGCTGCTCGGCAAGCTGGCGCTTGCCGCTGAACTGCTGGTCGGGATGGACCTGGATCAAGCCGTCATTGCGCACCAGGAACACTTTGCCGTGCTCGCCGAAACTGAAGTCGTGGATCAGCTTCGACAGCTCGGTCATGCGCAGGCCCATGCCGGCCACGCCGACCAGCTGGCCGTCCTTCTCGACCCGATAGTCGATGAACAGCGCCAGCTCGCCGGTGGAGCCGTCGATATCGATATTGATGAAGCGTTCGGCACCACTGTCGATGTAGCCGTAGAACCACTTGTCCTTGGGATTGGCGCGGCTGAGCGTGCGATCCAGCCCCTTCTCGTTGTAGTAGTGGCCGGTGACAGTCGAGGCGAACAGAGTGGTGAAGGCGTGGTTGCGCTGCTTGGCCGCCTCCAGGTATTCGATGAAGCGCGGCAGCTCGGCCGGGGCCTCACCGGCGGCCAGCCAGTCGCGCAGGAGCGTGTTGCCGGCAATGTCCGCCGCCGCCACCAGCGGCTGACCGAGCATGCGCTCGATATCGTTGCGAATGGCTTCGACGCTGGCCGGCAACGCCGTGTCCACCAGGTAGCGCTCGGTCAGGCGGTTGAGCGCCATCGTATAGATCGCCACCACCACCAGGATGCTCGCCAGCAGGGCGGCGCCCATGCTTGCGATCAGTTGCCACTGGATACTCCGCCGCCAGATGCGCATGTTCCACTCCCCGATAATTATTGTTTTTCGGGAAGTGTATACACTTAAGTATCCAGTTGTTCCAGTGATCCGCGACACAACGGCCGCCCTAGTCGCGGGGCAAGCCTGCTACCAGTCGCCGCGCGATGGCGTCAGTCAGACGTCGGAGACGGCCTTGCTGATGGCATCGACCGTGGCGTCGATCTGCGCCTGGGTGCGCTCGAGGGTGCGGTCGTGCTCGCGCTGCAGTTCGATCTGCTTGGAGCACAAATTCAGGGCGGCCAGCACCAGCAGCTTGTCGCCGATCAGGGTCGGATAGTTGCGCTTGGTTTCGGCCAGGGCGACGTTGAGCATGCGCACGGCCTGGGAGAGGGTTTCTTCCTGGCCTTCGGGCGCCTTGAGCGAGTAGTCGTTACCCAGGATCGACACGACATTGACCGGCTGCGCTTGCAGTCTCATGCGTTCACGACACCCGCGCTGGCGCGCTCGACCAGGGCCTGGATGCGCGCGGCGGTGGCGCCGTGCTTCTCTTCCTGCTCCATCAGCGACAACTGCAGGCTGTCATTCTCTTCCTTGGCCTGGGCCAGTTCCTGGCCGAGGCTGGCGTTTTGCTCGGCCAGTTGCGCGTTCTTGTGCATCAGGTCGCTGACCAGTTGCTCGAGTTGATTCAGGGAAGTTTCCAACATGCGTCTATCTCGGTTGTTGCAAAGGGCGCACACGATAAGGAAAAACTGCCGCCCCCGCCATTAAATATCGGATTCAAAAGGTGTTTGCCGGGTTCAGGTTGACCCAGGATCGGCTCCCTTGTTCCGACCTGGATCAACCGCTGGTCAGGAAAATAGTTAGCTGCCTCACAATTTTTGCCTGACGGACTCAAGACTGGCCGGTCACGACCGATAGGCAGGCAGGTCCTCTTCCGTCGCATGGATCGCGGCACCTCTTCTGCCTTGGGAACTGCCTCCATGTCCTTACGCAATATGAATATCGCGCCGCGCGCGCTGCTCGGGTTCGCCGTGATCGGCCTGCTTATGCTGGGCCTCGGCGTGTTCTCGCTGATCCAGATGGGCAACATCCGCCAGGCCGGCGTGACCATCGAGGAGATCAGCGTGCCCAGCATCAAGACCCTCGACGAGCTGACCGCGCTCAACCTGCGCCTGCGCACCCTGTCCTACCGCCTGCTGCTCAACCGCGAACCGGCCACCCAACAGGACACCCTGCGCCTGCTGGACGAGCGCAACGCACAGATCGACAAGGCCCGCCGCGCCTACGAGCCGCTGGTGACCGCCGCCGACGAGAAGGCCGCCTTCGACCAGTACGGCCTGCTGCTCAACCAGTACCGCCAGCTCGAGGCGCGCATGCGCACGCTGAGCCAGGCCGGCGATCTGGACGCCCTGCGCGACCTGCTCAACCGCGACCTGCTGGACAACTCCGAACAGATCAACAAGATCATGGACACCCTGGTGCGCATCAACACTGACCAGACCAGCGCCACCAATGCCCAGGCCGCCGACCAGTACAGCGGCGCCTTCGCCCTGGTGATCAGCCTGCTGGTGGCCGCCACGGTGCTGACCCTGCTGTTCGCCTTCCTGCTTACCCGCAGTATCGTCAAGCCCATCGACGAAGCGCTGCAGGCCGCCGAGCAGATCGCCGAGGGCGACCTGACCCACAGCATTCACGCCGAAGGCACCGACGAGGCGGCGCGGCTGCTCAAGGCCATGGCCAAGATGCAGGACAAGCTGCGCGACACCCTGCAGCTGATCGCCGGCTCCGCCACCCAGCTGGCCTCCGCCGCCGAGGAGCTGAACAGCGTCACCGACGAAAGCGCCCGTGGCCTGCAGCAGCAGAACAACGAGATCGAGCAGGCCGCCACTGCCGTCACCGAGATGACCAGCGCGGTCGAGGAAGTGGCGCGCAACGCGGTAAGCACCTCCGAGGCCTCCAGCGAAGCCAGCCGTTCGGCAGGCGATGGCCGCGACCTGGTGATGGAGACCGTGGGCGCCATCGAACGCATGAGCGGCGACGTACAGTCCACCGCCAAGCTGATCACCCACCTGGCCGAGCAGTCCCGCGATATCGGCAAGGTGCTCGACGTGATCCGCGGCCTGGCCGACCAGACCAACCTGCTGGCGCTCAACGCCGCCATCGAGGCCGCCCGCGCCGGCGAGGCCGGTCGTGGCTTCGCCGTGGTCGCCGACGAGGTGCGCGCACTGGCGCATCGCACCCAGCAGTCCACCAGCGAGATCGAGCGGATGATCGGCAGCATCCAGGGCGGCACCGAGCAGGCCGTGGACTCGATGCGCACCAGCACCGAGCGCGCCGAGTCAACCCTGAACATCGCCCGTGGCGCGGGCCTGGCGCTGGACTCCATCGCCGGTGCAGTGGCGCAGATCAACGAGCGCAACCTGGTGATTGCCAGTGCGGCGGAAGAACAGGCTCAGGTCGCCCGCGAGGTGGACCGCAACCTGGTGAACATCAACGACCTGTCGGTGCAGAGCGCTACCGGGGCACATCAGACCAGCGCGGCGAGTGCCGAGCTGTCGCGCCTGGCGGTTGACTTGAACGGCCTGGTGGCTCGATTCCGTACCTGACCTTTGCAGCCATCGGGGAGCAAGTCCGCGATTAGCCAACCTTAAACCAACGGCATCAGGCAGAGTTCCTGATGCCACTTCTGGCCTCAGTCGGTGAAACAGGTACGTCGTCAAGCGTGAACACCCGAACGTTGGGCATTTCATCGGTTGTCGACGGCGTACTTGTTTCTCTGCGCAGGCCCAGCACTGCCCTTACATTGGTGCTGACACTTTCCTTGACATGCTGCCAGAGCTCCGCTCGGTTCTCCCAGACCGCCTTGGCAATCCGAGTTCCTGCCCCCGCTGCCAGCAGAGCGGTCCCGGCATTGGCAACATAGGTTGCCGCCCCCACCCCGGCCAACCCCAACCCTGCTGCCACCACACTGGTGGCGGAACCAGCCAGGGCAACCCGTGTGGCGTTCACCGCCAACGCCCCCTTGGGCTCTGGCCCCAACAACAACGCCAGCGGCGAGGCGGTATGCAATGCGATGGTCCCGGAGCGCTGAATGATCTGCGAGACCAAGGCAGAGTATCCGCCAGTCGGGTCAAGCCGGTTCACCGGATCTCCCGCACAATACATGTACGCGTTGATGCCGCCCTTGTCGAACGGACTCAACGTGTCAGGTTCTTGGAACCGCATCAAGGCAGGACTGTACCGACGGTGCCCATTGCCTAATGGATAGCGATCCATCCGGGCGTCCCGAGGCTGTCCACAGAAACCTGTCATCGGGCTGATCGGTGACGTTAACGCCCCATAGGCGGTAAAGCCCCGATCGGAAAAACCAATGCCGCCAAGGGGGGTGTTCTGCTTGTCGCAGGCAAACAAGTAGGTAGGCATTGTCCACAATCCTTCGCCGTGAATTCCATCCGAAGATTGGCAGCGATGCGGCGCTAGTGGAACTGGCAAAAATATCAGGCACCCCATGTAACCAGGGCCGCTTTGCGGCCCCTGCGAATGTAGATCAATACTCGATCCGCACATCCCCCTTCGGCACGCTGCAGCACGACAGGATGTAACCCTCGGCCTCATCCTCCTCGGTGATCCCGCCGTTGTGCTCCATCTCCACCTCGCCGCCGAGCTTGAGTACCTTGCAGGTGCCGCAGATCCCCATGCCGCAGGCCTTGGGGATCATCAGCCCGACCTTGGCGGCCGCCGCATGCACGGTCTCGCCAGGGGCCACGCGGATGCTCTTGTCGCTACCGACGAACTCCACCAGGTTGAGGTCGGCCACATCCACTTCCGGCGCATCGGCAGCCGCTTCGGCATGCTCCACCGCGTCGGCCTTCGCCTCAGGCGGCGTCGCACCGAACGATTCCTCGTGATAATTCTTCATGTCGAAGCCGACCGCCTCGAGCATGCGCTTGACCGCGTTCATGTAGGGCGTCGGCCCGCAGCAGAAGATCACGCGCTCCAGGTAGTCCGGGGCAATCAGTTCCATCAGCCGCTGGTTCAGGTAACCGCGGTAACCGGCCCAGGGCTCACCCAACCCATGCTTTTCGCAGATGATGTGCAGGCTGAAATTGGGGATGCGCGAGGCCATCTGCTCCAGCTCGCGATGATAGATGATGTCCTTCGGCGAGCGGGCGCTGTGCACGAACACCATGTCGACATTGGCGTTGGTGTCGTAGAACCAGCGGGCCATGGACATCACCGGGGTGATGCCGACGCCGCCGGACAGGTAAAGCGTCTTGCCCGCGGGGAAGTCGATGGCGTTGAACAACCCCACCGGCCCGTGCACCGGCAGTTCAGCGCCTTCATGCATGGTGTCGTGGAGGAAGTTGGACACCAGCCCACCCGGCACGCGCTTGACGGTGATGGAGAAGCTGTAGGGCACCGACGGCGAGCTGGAGATGGTGTACGAACGCATCACAGGCTTACCTTCGATCTCCAGTTCCAGGGTGACGAACTGCCCGGGCTTGAAGAAGAACATGATCGGCTGGTCGGCCATGAAGCAGAAGGTGCGCACGTCCCAGGTTTCCTGGATGACCTTGACGCAGCGCACGATGTGGCGGCCATTGGCCCAGGTCTGGGTGGTAACCGGATTGAGGAAGGTATCGGACATGTTCATCTCCAGCAGCCGACTGTCGGCCATTCTCATGGCTCCGATAATGCGCAAGCGCACCGCGCCGTACATTCCCATCCGCGACATCGGCGTGCTCATCGCGACCAGCCCCGCGCTACAAGGGTTGGCGCGTCGGAATTCGATGCGGCCATGTCGCCCGTGGATATGGTCATTTCCCGGCCCGGACGCACACTCCTCGGCAAAACAACAGGTTGTTTATCGCTAACAACAGCCTTGCGGCACTACAACAACGATTAGCCACTTCAGCCGGCCGCGCGCGGCCACGAGGACCACACGATGGACGTCACCGCAACCCTGAGCCTGGGCGATCCACTGGAACCTGCACGCAAGGCCACCGCCGAAATGCTGCAGACCCGCGAGCGCACCTACTCGCTGCCGCAGCCGTTCTACTGCGACGAGCGCTTGTTCCAGATCGACATGCAGGAGATCTTCCACAAGGAGTGGCTGATCGCCGGCATGGTTTGCGAGATCCCGACCAAGGGCAACTACATCACCCTGCAGATCGGCAAGAACCCGATCATCGTGATACGCGGCGCCGAAGGTAAGGTGCATGCCTTCCACAACGTCTGCCGCCACCGCGGCTCGCGCCTGTGCGTCAGCGACAAAGGCAAGGTGGCCAAGCTGGTCTGCCACTACCACCAGTGGACCTATGAGCTCGATGGCCGCCTGCTGTTCGCCGGCACCGAGATGGGCGCCGACTTCGACATGAACCAGTACGGCCTCAAACCGGTGAACGTGAAGGTGGCCGGTGGCTACATCTTCATCAGCCTGGCCGAGAACCCGCCAGCCATCGACGAGTTCCTCGCCACCCTCGACCACTACATGGAACCGTACGACATGGAGAACACCAAGGTGGCGGTGCAGACCACCTTGATGGAGAAGGCCAACTGGAAACTGGTGCTGGAGAACAACCGCGAGTGCTACCACTGCAGTGGCTCACACCCCGAATTGCTGAAGACCCTGCTGGAATGGGACGACACCAACGACCCGCGCGCCAGCCAGGAATTCAAGGACCACGTGGCCGCCTCGGCCGCCGCCTGGGAAGCCGAGGGGATTCCGTACCTGCACAAGAGCCATGGCCTGCGTAACCGCATCGTGCGCATGCCACTGCTCAAGGGCACCGTGTCGATGACCATGGACGGCAAGCAGGCCTGCCAGAAGCTGATGGGCCGTATCAAGAATCCGGACCTAGGCTCAATGCGCATCCTGCACCTGCCGCATTCGTGGAACCACTGCATGGGCGACCATATGATCGTGTTCACCGTGTGGCCGATCAGCGCGCAGGAGACCATGGTCACCACCAAGTGGCTGGTGCACAAGGATGCGGTCGAGGGGGTTGATTACAACCCAGAGGAGATGCGCAAAGTATGGGATGCCACCAACGACCAGGATCGTCGGTTGGCGGAGGAGAACCAGCGGGGGATCAATTCTACCGCTTACCAGCCTGGCCCGTACTCCAAGACCTATGAGTTCGGGGTGGTGAACTTTATTGACTGGTACAGCCAACGCTTGCTTAACAATCTTGGTGCCGAGCCGGCGCCTTATCTAAAGGAAGTCATTTCTCAGTAACCCCAGGCCCTACGTGCTGCCTAGTACTGAACCAGCGGCAGGTAGGGCAATCCACCTTCATCATGCGAAGATGCGGCTATAGCCCTGTCATCACTGGGATGGGGTGTAACGACTGCCGCAAGTTCCTCTTGCCAGATCAAACATCGCCTTTTACAGCCTGTTCAGTAGATCATCATTTTGCTCGGCCTGCCTCAACATATCGGCCTCACGACGCACATCGACTCGCCTATTTTTTTGTACCGTTTTATAAATATCTACACTTGCGATGAGAATCTCGATACCTGTCGCACCCAGACTTAAAACTGCGGCAGCGCCTTTCAAATTGTCGGCGGCACTCATTAGTCGATCGTAACTATCCTGCTCTTTTGGCGTCGTAGGGCCTGGTAGATTGCTTATAAGCTCAGACATCGCTGACAACGCCACTGCAGCCCCCTTGAAAGCGTAGGAAACATACTCGCCAACTTTTCTCGGTTCATACCACCCCTCCTCTGAACCGGTGATATAGCGCTTTACAAGCTTCTGACCAACATAAATTCCTTCCATGAATATTTTTGCCGTCACGAGATTGTTCTTCGCGACGGTATAAAGCCATCGACCATTAGGATCGACATGATTTATGGGGTCGAGCGCGCAATAGGCATAAGCATTTATCCCCCCTTGGGAAAAAGGGCTTAATGCATCTGGAGAATGGAAGCGCATCAACCAGGGGTTATAGAAGCGGTGTCCGTTCCCGAGCGCATACGCCCCCAGGCCACGCTCACATAACTGACCTGTGAAACCCATCAGCGAAAAATATGCCTGCCTGTAGCCAAACGGCGTGTACCCACGACCCGAATTGAGATTCAAGGCACTCTTCTGCCTGTCAACTTCTAGAAGTACAGTAGCCTGTCTCATGGTGTGTCACCTGCCTGGGTAGACAAAATAATGCTCTTTTACTTGGCGAGGCGCTTCTGGATCATGGTGAACTGAAGAGCTAGAGGATTGACGAACCTGCACAGAAATTAGTGCGAGTGTGGGCGAAGTAGGCTGACTAGCTTGTGACTCTGACTCCGATGACGTCGCTGATGTTGACTGCGAAAGCTTGGCGCTTTCATTATTAACTGTTACAAGAGACTTCTCGACCTCATGCCTTTTCAGCTG
Source organism: Pseudomonas sp. DrBHI1 (assembly GCF_002205115.1). Lineage (NCBI taxonomy): Bacteria > Pseudomonadati > Pseudomonadota > Gammaproteobacteria > Pseudomonadales > Pseudomonadaceae > Pseudomonas > Pseudomonas sp. DrBHI1. Next base: position 219,253 of record NZ_NIBE01000059.1, on the reverse strand, counting down.
TAATTGCACCATCGACTCCCGAAGGCTTTTCTCTGCGGAACTTGGCGCTCCACGCGACGGGCTACTCCTCAACAACCTTCCGCTTTTTTCAAGCTGTTCATCCAAGATACTTATTTCTTTTGTCAGTTCTTTAGCCAGGCTTGCCAATGAAGCCAGTTGGAATTCAGATAGTGATATTTTTCGAGCAGGTTTCCGCACCCTCCCAGAGTCATCTCGATAATTGACTGGATCACCCTGACAGTACGCATAAGCATTTACTCCACCTCGCCCAAATGGACTCACCTGGTCGGCAGAATAAAAACGCATCAGCATGGGGCTGTATACACGATAACCATTTCCAAGCAGATACCCCCCCAAACAGCCGTCTCGCACTACTCCATCAAAACCCGTCAAGGTACCAGCGACTATTACCGGAGACGCGCCATATACCGTATAAGCAATGAACCGAGATCCGTCTCTAAGCATGGCGGCCAGGGCACTGTACTGAAGATCCGTCTGCAACAATGATGATGAAACGCTCATAGTCGGTACCTCGACAGGTCGAAACAGCACGAATAACCCGTAGTTGCGCCGAAGCCGAATACTATCTAGCCAGGTGACTAATCAGCTTCGTATTAGCGATCCAGCAGAACTAGCAAGAGGAGGCACGCTACCCGAACTCGACGAGCCTGGACTTGTGCCTAGGAGGTTTACCACGCTGTCCTGCGGCTTGAATGTGCTAAGCACTACTTTATTTTCTTTGGTCAACTCCTTCATTTCGATTTCTCTTGCATGTCGAGTCCGGAAACTTTCGCGGGTATAACTGGCCACCTTTCCACCGACTTCCCGAACTTTTTCAAGGCTTAACGTACCGCCTTTCAGCAGATCACTCATAAATAAATATGCAGTCGTTCCAACTCCATTTATCGCCGTTGTCCAGTTAGCATAATCATCACCCAACGGATCGCCGTGATACTGCAACAGAGCACCATACATACCTACACCGCCAACTGCTGCTGTGGCGAGCGTGACAACGGTATCTTTAGCCGATGGCAGTGTTCTATTGTAGAGACTACTGACTACCATTTTACCTGCCGTATAGAGTGCCGGCGCGTTCCCCATCACTGTCGCCTTGTATCCAGGGAAATTGCCACTTGGGTCGGTCATGTTGACAGGGTCACCTTTGCAGTACGCATAGGGGTTCAGGCCTCCGGCAGCAAATGGGCTTAGTGCATCGGGTGAATGGAAGCGCATCAGCTGAGGGTTGTAGGACCTGCGGCCATTGCCCAGCAGATAGCTGCCTGAGATTGGCTCACGAAACTGGCCTGAGAAGCCTGTGCATGCGAAACCCGTTCGCGAAGAACGGTCACCGTAGGGGGTATAGGAGACAGGCGCACTCCCTGACGTCCCCCGTACAAGGCTAGGACTAAGTAGATGGTCTGTGACCAACAGCTTTGCCGTGAACATAGATAAGCCCCTGTCTGACCTGGCAGCAACACTACCACCGCCTGTCAGGGAGCGTTAACTAGCAAAATTACCAGGGTCATGCAGCCCGCCTGGTAAAGTGGGTCCTCTTTTCAACAACTCACAGGCACAGCTTCGCCTGGCTGCTTCCGACCATTGATGAACAAAAAATAGTCACTCCTCCACAGTCCAATGAGTCCGGTGCTTGCAGCCTTGCACAAACAACTTGTCCACAGAGACATGAACAAGCTTTGTTGACAACCCCCTCCAATCAAGGTCTGTGCATATGTCTGTGCATATCTCATATCAATCCCAGTTCGCTATAGCTTCCATGATGAATGGAGATGCCAGTGCTCAGAAATTGAACAAACCTGCAGACACATTGATTGACAAGGGCTTCAGCGGTATTCGAACAGTTTATCCACAGCGTGACCAACAGTGAATGTGAGCAAAATCAGCGTAGTACCCCCTCCTCTACCAGCAGCTTGAGAATAGCCTCGGCGCCTTCCTGTGGAGATACATCCTTGAGCACCTTGCCCCCCCCGCCACTGGCCTTGGCCGTCGCGGCCTTCATGCGGTCGGCGCCGCTCTTGGCCTTGATCACCTTGAGCCGCTTGGGCCGTGGCCTGGCCGGTTGCAGGGCATCCTCGGCCAGCAACGAATCCTCAATCACTGCCACATTGCGCGCCGCCAGCACACCACGCCGGGCCGGGCCGAACGCCGATTGTCGAGGCTTGGGCGCAGCGTTATCCACAGTTGCCAGCAATGGCAGGCGCACCTTCAGGCGACGCCGCTGACCCCTTGGCAGAGCCTGCAGCACCTGGGCGGTACCGTTGTCGATGGACTCGACCTCGGCCAACCCCACCACCAGCGGCCAGCCCAGCTTCTCGGCCAGCAGGAACGGCAGCATGCCCGAGCCTTCGCCGGTTTCGGCCTGGCTGCCGGTCAGCACCAGCTGGGCACCCGCGTCGCGCAGATAATCGCCGAGCACGCCCAATACATCGGCGCCGGCGGGTTGTTCCAGCACATCCAGATGATCCAGCCCCATGCCCAGGTAGGCACGCAGTGCCTCTTCGCGAGGATCGCCGGCGTGCACCACCTGCAAGTTATCCCCAGCCAGTTGCAAGCCCAGTTCCACGGCACGGGCATCCTGCTCGGCGCGGCGGGCGCGGCCGGAGCTGGGGTGGGCGCCGATCGAGACCAGGCTGATGACTTTCGTACTCATGCTCGCTGCCCCTATGCCGCGTCGCGCTGGCCGCCGCTGCGGAAGTTGTCCACAGCCTCGATCAGTGCCTTGAGAATTGCCGAGCTGTCACCAATCACCGACAGGTCAGCTCGCTTGATCATGTCGCAGCCCGGGTCCATGTTGATCGCCACCACCTTGTCGCAGGCACCGATACCCTGCAGGTGCTGGATGGCACCGGAGATACCCACAGCCACATAGACCCGCGCCGTGACCCAGGTGCCGGTGGCGCCGACCTGGCGGTTGCGCGGCATGAAGCCGTCGTCCACCGCCACCCGCGATGCGCCCTCGGTGGCGCCGAGGGCCGCCGTGGCCCGGTGGTACAGGTCCCAATCCTTGACGCCGTTGCCGCCGGAGACGATGAACTCGGCCTCGGCCATGGCGATGGCCGCCGGGTCCACGGCCACCGAACCCAGGTCTTCGATACGCGACAGGCTGCGTGCCACGCCTGTGGACAACTCCACCGGCAACGCTTCATGACGGGTTTCGCTGACCGGCTCGGCACATTCGGCGGCGGCGAGGATCAGGCGTGGCACACTCCGCTGGATATCCTGCTGGCCGGCACCGGCACGACCGATGCACTGGCCGTCCTTGACCTGCCACACCCGCGTCGCAGGGCGTTCGCCCAGCGCCGCGGCCAGGCGACGTCCCAGTTCGCCGCCACCGGTACGGCTGTCAGGCAGCAGCCAGTGACGCGGCGCGAACTGGTTATCCACAGCCCGCAGGCCCTGGACCAGCTGCTCCGGTGCATAACCTGCGAAGGCCTCGCCCTCGATGACCAGCAAGCGATCGACGCCGGCTGTGGAAAAGTTGTTTTCCTTGTGCTCGCCAAAGACGATGGCCAGCACCGCGCCGTCGCCGCCGGCAAGGCTGTGGGCAAGGCCCAAAAGGTCGCGGTCATGGCTGCCCAGGCGACCACCGACCATGTCCGGGACCACGGCAATGTAGAAGGCCGGTTGCGCCACGCTGTGCAGCGGCAACTGCACTTCGGCGGCCGCGCTGCGTCGCCCGCCGACACCGGTGCCCTGCTGGGCGCCGCTGCGGTCGATGCGCTTGAGGCCGCTGGGGCCGATGAAGCCGGCGGCGATCGCGTGCGGGTTCTTGCGGATGATCCCGTGCGGGCCCATCCAGCTCGTCTGTTGCGTCTGCATCGCCGCGTGCAGCGGATGCAGGCGGTTACGGGCGATCCACTCGGCGCGTGGGTCGCGGCGGATGATGTCGCTCATCAGTGCACCTCCGCAGGTTCACGTTTGGCAGCCTGCGACTTCGCGGTTGCAGGGGCTTCGTCTTCGATCAGCACATCGGCGACCAGCTCGGCCAGGTCCTTGATCTGCGGACGCGGCTCGACCACGCCTTCGAGCATTGCCGTGCACTGTGGACAACCCACCGCCACCAGCTCGGCCTCGGTCTCGCGGATATCGTCCATGCGCATGTCGGGAATACGCTGCTTGCCGGGGATGTCGGTGATCGGCGCACCGCCGCCACCGCCGCAGCAGCGGGAACGGAAGCCCGAGCGCTGCATCTCGCGCACTTCGATGCCCAACGCCTTGAGCACTTCGCGCGGGGCTTCGTATTCGCCGTTGTAGCGGCCCAGATAGCACGGGTCGTGATAGGTAACGCTGCCGCCCTTGTGCTGGCCGAGGTTGAGCTTGTTCGCGGCGATCAGCTCGGCAATGTAGGTGCTGTGGTGCTGCACCTGGTACTCGCCGCCAAGCGCACCGTACTCGTTCTTCAGCACATGGAAGCTGTGCGGATCGCAGGTGACGATGCGCTGGAAGCTGTATTTGCCCAGGGTCTGGATGTTGCGCTTGGCCAGTTGCTGGAAGGTCGCCTCGTCGCCCAGGCGACGGGCCACATCTCCGCTGTCGCGCTCTTCAAGGCCGAGCACGGCGAAGTCCACGCCCGAGGCCTTGAGCACTTTGACGAAGGCCCGCAGGGTGCGTTGGTTGCGCATGTCGAAGGCGCCGTCGCCGACCCAGAACAGTACTTCGGTGCGCTTCACCTCGGACAGCAGTTTCAGGTTGAGGTCGGCCGCCCAGTTCATCCGCCCGCCCGGGGCGAAACCGCCGGGGTTGTCAGTGGCGATCAGGTTGTCCAGCACCTCGGCGCCCTTGTTCGGCGTGGCGCCCTTTTCCAGGGTCAGGTGGCGGCGCATGTCGACGATGGCATCGACGTGCTCGATCATCATCGGGCATTCCTCGACGCAGGCGCGGCAGGTGGTGCACGACCACAGCGTCTCGGCATCCACCAGGCCATTGACGATCGGCTGGTGCGGATGGCCGCCATGCTCGCCGACCGGCTTGCCCGGGTAAGGGCTGCCGGCGAACTGTGCGTCGGTACCACCGGCCAGGCCGATGACCATGTCCTGAATGAGCTTCTTGGGGTTCAGCGGCTGGCCGGCGGCGAACGCCGGGCACATGGCCTCGCACTTGCCGCACTGCACGCAGGCGTCGAAACCGAGCAGTTGGTTCCAGGTGAAATCGACCGGCTTTTCCACGCCCAGCGGTGCATTCGGGTCTTCCAGATCCAGCGGCTTGAGGCCGGTGGAGCGGCCACCGCCGAAGCGTTCGGCGCGGCGGTGCCAGGCCAGGTGCAGGGCACCGGCGAAGGCGTGCTTCATCGGGCCGCCCCAGGTCATGCCGAAGAACAGCTCGGACACGCCCCACAGCACACCGACACCCAGCAAGACGACCAGCACCCAGCCGCCAGTACCTTCCGGCAGGATGCCAGCAACCGGAAGCGTGGCGATGAAGAAGCTCGCCGCGAACATCAGCAGGCTTTTCGGCAGGCGCATCCATGGGCCCCTGGACAGGCGTGAAGGCGGATCGAGCCGGCGTTTGAAGACGAAAAGCGCGCCAGTGAACATGATCACCGTGGCCACCAGCAAGGCATAGCCGAGGATCTTGCTGTGCAGGCCGAAGCCGTGCACCAGGATCGCCAGCACGGCCGACAGCACGAAGCCGCCGGCGGTGGCCACGTGGGTCTTGGACATGTACTTGTCGCGCTCGACCACATGGTGCAGGTCCACCAGGTAGCGCCGTGGCATGGCCAGCAGGCCACCAATCAGGTCAACCTTGCTCGGCCGCCCACGCCGCCACATGCGCACCCGGCGCAGGGCGCCGAGCACCGCCAGGCCGAGGGCGGCGAACAGCAGGATGGGTAAGAGGGTGTTCAACATGGGAGGCTCCCACAACAGCTAGAATCCTGCGCCGCTCTCATGGGCGGCACCGACCCCTGTAGGAGCGGCCTTGTGTCGCGAAAGGGCTGCAAAGCAGCCCCTGGGGCTCAGCAGTGATGCACAGATCCCGGGGTCGCTTCGCGACCCTTTCGCGACGCAAGGCCGCTCCTACAGGGGGCCAATCCCGCCTCTAGAGAGGCGGTGCGATCAGAAGTCCTTGCACAGCCGCAAGGCGTCATAGATCGCCGCATGCACGTTGCGCTGGGCCACGCAGTCGCCGATGCGGTACAGCAGGTAGCCCTCGCCCGGTTGGCTGAGGATCGGCTGCGGCTTGATGGCGAACAACGCCTCCACGTCTATCTGGCCCTTGTTGCGCGAGCCGTCCTTGAGCGCGTAGTACAGCTGCTCGTCAGGGCGCACGCCGTTCTCCACCACCACCTGGTCGACCACGCGCTCTTCCTTGGCGCCGGTGTACTCGTTCTCGAGCACCGCCACCAGCTTGTCACCCTCGCGGTAGACCTTCTCCAGCATCATGTCGCCGGTCATGATCACTTCTTTGGGGTACATGCTGCGGTAGTAGGTCGGGAAGGTCGTGCCGCCCATGGCCACGCCCGGCTTGATATCGTCGGTAACGATCTCGACCTGGCTGCCCTTGTCGGCGAGGAAGTCGGCCACCGACATGCCGGTGAATTCGCAGATGGTGTCGTACACCAGCACGTTCTTGCCCGGCGCGACCTTGCCGTCGAGCACGTCCCAGCTGCTGACCACCAGCCCTTCGGCGGCGCCCCAGTGCTCGTTCTGCTCGAGGAACGAATGGCCGCCCACCGCCAGCACGATGATGTCCGGGCGCAGGTCCTGGATGGTGTCCACATCCGCAGCGGTACCCAGGCGCAGGTCGACCTTCAGGCGGGCGAACTCCAGCTGGTACCAGCGGGTGATGCCGGCGATCTGGTCGCGCTGCGGCGCCTTGGCGGCGATGGTGATCTGTCCGCCGATCTGGTCTTTCTTCTCGAACACGGTGACGTCGTGGCCACGCTCGGCGGCGACGCGGGCCGCCTCCATGCCAGCTGGGCCTGCGCCCACCACCACCACCTTGCGCTTCGGCCCGGTGGACTTCTCGATGATGTGCGGCACGCCCATGTATTCACGGGAGGTCGCGGCGTTCTGGATGCACAGCACATCCAGGCCCTGGTACTGGCGGTCGATGCAATAGTTGGCACCGACGCACTGCTTGATCTGGTCGACCTGGCCCATCTTGATCTTGGCGATCAGGTGCGGGTCGGCGATGTGCGCGCGGGTCATGCCGACCATATCGACATAGCCGCCTTCGAGGATGCGTGTGGCCTGGTTCGGGTCTTTGATGTTCTGCGCGTGCAGCACCGGGACCTTGACCACTTCCTTGATGCCGGCCGCCAGGTGCAGGAACGGCTCCGGCGGGTAGCTCATGTTGGGGATGACGTTGGCCAGGGTGTTGTGGGTGTCGCAGCCCGAGCCGACCACGCCGATGAAATCGAGCATGCCGGTGGCGTCGTAGTAGGCGGCGATCTGCTTCATGTCCTCGTGGCTGAGGCCATCGGGATGGAACTCGTCGCCGCAGATACGCATGCCCACGCAGAAGTCGTCGCCGACTTCCTTGCGCACGGCCTTGAGCACTTCCAGGCCGAACTTCATGCGGCCCTCGAAGGTGCCACCCCACTCGTCGGTACGCTTGTTGACCCGCGGGCTCCAGAACTGGTCGATCATGTGCTGGTGCACAGCCGACAGCTCGACGCCGTCCAGGCCGCCCTCCTTGGCGCGACGCGCGGCTTGCGCGTAGTTGCCGATCACCCGCCAGATCTCTTCCACCTCGATGGTCTTGCAGGTGGCGCGGTGCACCGGTTCGCGGATGCCCGACGGCGACATCAACGTCGGCCAGTTGAAGCCGTCCCACCGTGAGCGACGGCCCATGTGGGTAATCTGGATCATGATCTTGGCGCCATGCTTGTGCATGGCGTCGGCGAGGTTCTGGAAGTGCGGGATGATGCGGTCGGTGGACAGGTTGACCGACGACCACCACTCCTGCGGACTGTCGATGGCCACTACCGACGAGCCGCCGCAGATGGCCAGGCCGATGCCGCCCTTGGCCTTCTCTTCGTAGTACTTCACGTAGCGGTCGGTGGTCATGCCGCCGTCGGTGGCGTAGACCTCGGCGTGCGCGGTGCTGAGCACACGGTTGCGGACGGTCAGCTTGCCGATCTGGATCGGCTGGAACATTGCTTCGAAGGCCATGACGCTATCTCCGGCTTACAACGGCTTTGTAACGAACAGGCCATCTTCGTGGCCTTCTTCCGACCCGCCGTAGACCTGTTCGGCCACGGTGCGGATCGAGCTGCCGCGGGCAGCGAGAATCTGGTCCATGGCCCCGGCGAACCAGCCGGTGAACATGTAGTCGACCTTACGGCCGCACTTGCCATACACGTACACGAACGCCGAGTGCTTGAGCTTGACGCTGCAGGTACCTTTGTCCAGGTCGATGTCCTGGATCTGGAACAGGCCCCAGCCACGCTGGGACAGGCGCTTCATGTAGTGCTCGAACACCGCCACGCCCTCCAGGCCATGGCACTCGGCTTCTTTCTCGCACCAGTGCCAAGCGGACTTGTAGCCGGCCTTGTAGAGGATCTCGGCGTACTTGTCGGCGCCCAGCACTTCCTCGATGCCCATGTGGTTGTTGACGAAGAAATGCCGTGGCACATAGAGCATCGGCAGGGCGTCGCTGGTCCAGACACCGGTCTCGCTGTCGACTTCGATTGGCAATTGCGGGGCGATCTTGGCCATGGAAACTCAACTCCATAAAATTTTTTGTTTGGATGCCCCGGCGTTGCTGGCAGGGGCTTTCAGGCTTGGAGAGCGGCTTTACTCGCCCCACACATCCTTGAGGACGTTGACCCAGTTCTCGCCCATGATCTTGCGCACCACGCGTTCAGAGTGGCCGCGCTTGAGCAGGGTTTCGGTCAGGTTGGGGAACTCGCCGACGGTACGGATACCCAGCGGGTTGATGATCTTGCCGAAGTTGGTCAGGCGCCGGGCGTAGCCCTTGTCGTGGGTCAGGTACTCGAAGAAGTCCTGGCCGTGGCCCTGGGTGAAGTCGGTGCCGATGCCGATGGCGTCCTCGCCGACGATGTTCATGGTGTACTCGATGGCCTCGGCGTAGTCGTCGATGGTCGAGTCGATGCCCTTGGCCAGGAACGGCGCGAACATGGTCACGCCGACGAAGCCGCCGTGGTCGGCGATGAACTTCAGCTCTGCGTCGGACTTGTTGCGCGGGTGTTCCTTCAGGCCCGAGGGCAGGCAGTGGGAATAGCAGACTGGCTTCTTCGACTCGAGGATGACCTCTTCGGAGGTCTTGGAGCCAACGTGGGACAGGTCGCACATGATGCCGACGCGGTTCATCTCGGCGACGATCTCGCGGCCGAAGCCCGACAGGCCACCGTCACGCTCGTAGCAACCGGTGCCGACCAGGTTCTGGGTGTTGTAGCACATCTGCACGATGCCCACGCCGAGCTGCTTGAACACGTCGACATAGGCGATCTGGTCTTCGAACGCATGGGCGTTCTGGAAGCCGAAGAGGATGCCGGTCTTGCCCAGCTCCTTGGCCTTGCGGATATCGGCGGTGGTGCGCACCGGCATCACCAGGTCGCTGTTCTCGCGGATCAGTTTCTGGCTGGAGGCGATATTGTCGACGGTGGCCTTGAAGCCCTCCCACACCGAGACCGTGCAGTTGGCCGCGGTCAGCCCGCCCTTGCGCATGTCCTCGAACAGCTCGCGGTTCCACTTGGCAATGATCAGGCCGTCGATGACGATGCTGTCGGCGTGAAGTTCGGCTGGGCTCATCAGGCTGTCCCCTTTTATTGAAGTCTGCATGCGCCGAACCTTGTGCCGGCGCTTTGGGGCCAGCATATGCCTGCCGCCCGAGGCGCCCCGATGCAAAAACGACAGGGGGTTTGCCGAAAGCGTCAATGGCCGATCCGGCACGCTCTGGCACGGCCCTCGGCAATGAGAGCGAGTCTCGACAACGACGTTTGATGAACATTTCGTCAGGGAGCTATCGCCCGAACCTGCGCTGAGCGAGAATCCAGCGATTGGTCAGCTTGTTCAGGAGAAATTGGATGAAATCAATGGCATGGCTGGTTCTGCTGGCGGTCGCGGGTAGCGCGTACGCCGCCGAGGAAGAAAGCACGCCCTGCGACAACGTCGAGACCGAACAGCAGGGGTATGCCTGCGCGGCCTACAACAAGCAGACCGCCGAGCGCGAACTGAAAGCGGCCTATGACGACCTGATGCAACGCATCCGCGACCAGTACGCGGATGAAAGCGACAAGGCCGCGGCGCTGAGCGGCAAGATGGAGGCAGCCGAAAAGCTGTGGGCACAGTTGCGCGACGCCGACTGCAAGGTCGAGACTTGGGCCGAGAAGCCGGGGAGCAAGGCGTACGAGGCGGCGTGGGATACCTGCGTGGCGCAGCGTAGCGACGAGCGCTCGGAATACCTGCAGTCGATCGGACAGCAGTGATTGCCTGCCCCGCGAATGCTCACTTCATGACCCGACCAATCGCCGGTCTTCCCGCGGGCACCGCTCGAACCGTGTCCGATAGCAGCGGGTGAAATACGACGCCGACTCGAACCCGCACGCCACTGCCACCTCCAGCACGCTCATGTCGGTCTGGCGCAGCAGCTGGCGGGCCTTGTCCAGTCGCAGCCGCAGATAGAAACCGCTGGGCGTGTCGGCCAGGTACAGGCGAAACAGCCGCTCCAACTGGCGCCGGGTCACCTGCACGCCGTCAGCCAGTACCTGGGTGTTAAGCGGCAGCTCGGTGTTGCGCTCCATCTCGCCGATCACTTTCACCAGCTTCTTGTTGCGCAGCCCGTAACGCGTGGCGATCTCCATGCGCTGGTGGTCCTGACGCGGACGGATGCGCCCCAGCACGAACTGCTCGGAAACCTGCACCGCCAGCTCACTGCCGTGGGCCTGGGCGATCAGGTCGAGCATCAGGTCGATGGAGGCCGTGCCGCCGGCACAGGTGATGCGCCGGCGGTCGATCTCGAACAGCTCCTGGGTCACCTGCAGGCGTGGATAACGCTCCTTGAACGCCTCCAGTGCCTCCCAGTGCAGGGTCGCCCGGTGACCATCGAGCAGGCCGGCCTCGGCCAGCACCACTGCGCCGGTGTCGATACCCCCGAGCACTACGCCTTCATGGTCGAGACGACGTAGCGCTTGCTGCAGCGCCGATCCATAGCACGCCAAGGGCTCGAAGCCGGCCACCAGCAGCAACAGCCGCCCGTGCCCGCCCTCCCCCAGCGCGCCATCGGCATTCACCGACATGCCGTTGCTGGCCTCTACCGCGCCACCGTCCAGGCTCAGCACGCGCCAGCGGTACAACGGGCCACGGAAGCGATTGGCCACGCGCAGCGGCTCGATGGCACTGATGAAACCCATGGCGGAAAAGCCGGGTAGCAACAGGAAGTCTATGGTTTCCGGCATCGCATGCTCCGCGCAAAGGTGGTCGCCTCCGTGCAAGTGTTGGTCGCCAGGGTGCGATTTTCCACCCTGTCGCCAGCGTAGCGTGTTCTCACGGCCCGCAGAGGCCGGACCCATAACAATATGCACTGCCGATGGAGAGCCACCATGCAACGCTTTATCCGCCGCAGCCTGTTGTCCCTCGTGCTCAGCACCACCGTAGCCGCACCGCTCTTCGCCGCCGAACCCGCCGTCTGCAAGGACGTGCGCCTGGGCGTGGTCAACTGGACCGACGTGATCGCCACCAGCGCCATGGCCCAGGTGCTGCTCGATGGTCTGGGCTACCAGACCAAGCAGACCAGCGCCTCGCAGCAGATCATTTTCGCCGGTATTCGCGACAAGCGGCTGGACATGTTCCTCGGGTACTGGAACCCGATCATGACCCAGACCATCACCCCATTCATCCAGACCAACCAGGTCAAGGTGCTCGACAAGCCAAGCCTGGAAGACGCCCGCGCCACCCTGGCCGTGCCGAAATACCTGGCCGACAAAGGCCTGAAGACGTTCGCCGACATCCACAAGTTCCAGAAGGAACTGGGCGGCAAGATCTACGGCATCGAGCCAGGCTCCGGCGCCAATACCCAGATCAAGGCGATGATCAGCAAGAACCAGTTCGACTTGGGCAAGTTCCAGCTGGTCGAGTCGAGCGAGGCCGGGATGCTCGCCGCGGTGGACCGAGCGGTACGACGCAAGGAAGCGGTGGTGTTCTTTGGCTGGGCGCCGCACCCAATGAACGTGAACATCGACATGGTCTATCTCGGCGACAGCCAGGACGCCCTGGGCCCGGACGAAGGCCGCGCCACGGTGTGGACGGTGACCGCGCCGGACTACGCCGAACGCTGCCCCAACGCCCACCGCCTGCTGGCCAACCTGAACTTCAGCGCCGAGGACGAGAGCCGGATGATGCAGCCGCTGCTCGATCACAAGGACGCGCTGGAGTCCGCCCGCCAGTGGCTCAAGGACCACCCCGAGGACAAGGCCCGTTGGCTCGAGGGTGTAACCACCTTCGATGGCAAGCCCGCCGCGGACAACCTCAAGCTCACGGCCAACTGACAGAACCTCTTCGCCTACTCGCACACCGACAGGTCAACCCGATCGGTGTAGGAGCGGCCTTGTGTCGCGATAGGGCAGCAAGGCGGCCCCCGGACTTCAACGCCGCCACATAAATCCTGGGGCCGCTGCGCGGCCCTATCGCGACGCAAGGCCGCTCCTACAGAGATCCGGTCCATAGTCACAAAAAGGAATCCACCATGAACCACGACGTCATCATCACCTGCGCCCTCACCGGTGCCGGCGACACGGTCGCCAAGAGCCACCTGGTCCCGGTCACCCCGAAACAGATCGCCGAATCCGCCGTCGAGGCCGCCAAGGCCGGCGCCACCGTGGTCCACTGCCACGTTCGCGATCCGCAAACCGGCCGCTTTAGCCGCGACGTCAACCTCTATCGCGAAGTGATGGAGCGCATCCGCGAGGCTGACGTGGACATCATCGTCAACCTCACCGCCGGCATGGGCGGCGACCTGGAGATCGGCCCGGGCGAGTCACCCATGGAATTCGGCCCAGGCACCGACCTGATTGGCCCGCTGGAGCGCCTGGCCCATGTCGAGGCACTGCTGCCGGAAATCTGCACCCTCGACTGCGGCACCCTCAACTTCGGCGACGGCAACGCCATCTACGTCTCCACCCCGGCCCAGTTGCGCGCAGGCGCCAAGCGCATCACCGAGCTGGGCGTGAAGGCCGAGCTGGAGATCTTCGATACCGGTCACCTGTGGTTCGCCAAGCAAATGATCAAGGAAGGCCTGCTGGACGACCCGCTGTTCCAGCTGTGCCTGGGCATCCCATGGGGCGCGCCGGCGGATACCACCACCATGAAGGCGATGGTCGACAACCTGCCGGCCAATGTCACCTGGGCCGGCTTCGGCATCGGCCGCATGCAGATGCCCATGGCCGCCCAGGCGGTGCTGCTCGGCGGCAACGTCCGGGTCGGGCTGGAGGACAACCTGTACCTGGACCGTGGCGTGCTGGCCAGCAACGGCCAGCTGGTGGAACGGGCGATGGAAATCATCACCCGCATGGGTGCCCGCGTGCTCAGCCCGGCAGAAGGCCGGGAAAAGATGAACCTCAAACGCCGCTGATATTCCTGTAGGAGCCCGATATGCCATTCATCACCGACATCAAGACCTTCGCCGCCCTGGGTAGCGGCGTAATCGGCAGCGGTTGGGTCGCCCGCGCCCTGGCCCATGGCCTGGACGTGATTGCCTGGGACCCTGCGCCCGGCGCCGAGGCCATGTTGCGCAAACGTATCGCCAATGCCTGGCCGGCCCTGCAGAAGCAAGGTCTGGCGCCCGGCGCCTCACAGGATCGCCTGACTTTCGTCGCCACCATCGAGGCGTGCGTGCGCGACGCCGATTTCATCCAGGAGAGTGCCCCCGAACGCCTGGACCTCAAGCTCGACCTGCACGCGAAGATCAGCGCCGCCGCCAAGCCGAATGCGATCATCGCCAGCAGCACCTCGGGCCTGCTGCCCAGCGAGTTCTATGAGTCGGCCACCCACCCCGAGCGCTGCGTGGTGGGCCACCCGTTCAACCCGGTGTACCTGCTGCCACTGGTGGAAATCGTCGGCGGCCGAAACACCAGCCCCGACGCCATCGAAGCGGCAAAAGCCCTCTACACAGCGCTGGGCATGCGCCCATTGCATGTGCGCAAGGAAGTCCCCGGCTTTATCGCCGACCGCCTGCTCGAAGCGCTCTGGCGCGAGGCCTTGCACCTGGTCAACGACGGCGTCGCCAGCACTGGCGAGATCGACGACGCGATCCGCTTCGGCGCCGGTCTGCGCTGGTCGTTCATGGGCACTTTCCTTACCTATACCCTGGCTGGTGGCGACGCCGGCATGCGCCACTTCATGGCCCAGTTCGGCCCAGCGCTGAAGCTGCCCTGGACGTACCTGCCGGCACCGGAGCTGACCGACAAGCTGATCGACGATGTGGTGGAAGGCACCTCGGAACAGCTGGGCGAGCGCAGCATCGCGGCCCTGGAGCGCTATCGTGATGACACACTGCTGGCGGTACTGGAAGCGGTGAAAACCAGCAAAGCCAAGCACGGCATGGCCTTCGGCGACTGAGGATTAAACGATGCCCGCCCTGATCACCTACCGTACCCGGGTGTTGCCGGAATGGGTCGACTACAACGGCCACCTGCGCGATGCCTACTACCTGCTGATCTTCAGCTACGCCACCGATGCGCTGATGGAGCGCATCGGCCTGGATGCCGATGCACGAGGGCAGAGCGGGCATTCGCTGTTTACCCTAGAGGCGCATATCAACTACTTGCACGAGGTAAAGCTTGATACTGAGGTGTGGGTGCAGACATTCATTATCGGCTTCGACAAGAAGCGCCTGCACCTGTACCACAGCTTGCATAGAAAGGACTTTGAGGAAGCCCTCTCCGCCAGCGAGCAACTGCTACTGCACGTGGATATGGCCGGACCAAAGTCTGCGCCGTTTACGGCGAGTTCCATCGAACAACTGGAAAACCTGGTCACTGGGCAAGATAGCCAACCGCATTCACTGTACGTTGGCCGAACCATTCGCATTCCTTGAACGTAAGATCAGGCTCGAGCGAGAAGATTACCTCGACCACCAGCGTGCCTTCTCACTCAGAGCCCACCTAAATACACTCAACCTTGATTTCAGGGATAGAACTTGGACACATCATCCCTAACCTCATTAAAAAGACGAACATTATCACTATGCTCCTTAGTACCCAAACGCACTGAAGCAAAAGTAGCTTTAGGGTCAGAAAATTGACCCATATCATAATGATCACATCCATTTTTTCCGCAATCAAACTTACCCATTATCGTATGATACTTAGCACCGTTGGCAAAAAACTCATGCGCGAATCTGTATGGATGTTCACCTGGATCGGGATATCCAGGTTTCCATGTATGCTCCCCGCCCAAGAGATGTCCAAGCTGATGCGTCAGAATGTCTGATTCGTGTGCAACATGGATCAATGCAAAGGCAGTTTCCTTTCTTGCCGAGACATAAGCCTGGCCACCAAAAAATGGATAAGCAACTGCAGTGACAACCAAATCAGCCTGCTTCGACTCTCTCTGTTCAGCAATTTGTCTTGCGACAGGCGTGTTTGGCCCACGGACCTCCCTCAGTATTTTTTTTGGGTCCTGTTCAAGCTCAGCCTCCTTCAAACTCGAGGCATAATACCCAGCGTACTCAAACTCAAGGTCAACATTACTTCTCCGAAACACCTGAGAGCTCGATGCCAACATTGCCCTAATCCTGACTTCAAAAGACGGATCAACTGCACGCGCCTCCTGCGTACTAACGAACATGACCCTAATAATACTACGCGCCCTGGGCTGTGAACCATTCACTGCTTTTTTCAGTTCTTTACCCTGCGACTCACGTATAGGATCACACTTTAAATTAGAATCCGACCCAAACTTAATGAGAGCATATCGCCCCGCACCCGCATTTTCCAAACGATAAAATTGTCCTGGCAGATATATCTCACCGCTCAGACGCTGCCCTTGCCGCACCAGCATAATTCTGCTGACAGGATCTATATCAACCTCACCAGGAGATGTGTGGTGTTGTTTTCGATCGGAAACGATGTCTCCAAACCAATACGTAGTATTGTTACCTTCTTCATAGACATTACGTTGCTGAAACTTTACAATATCTCCATTTGGTAGCGACACCAAAAGCCGGCCAACCCCTGCCTTGACCAAGGCCGGATTGACATCAATGAAACGCGCATATTCTATGTTCCTCGATTGCCCCAGTGCTTTAAGGAAATTGACGTCTGCATCGCTAGAGGCCAGCGTCGACAGCCCCTGGAGATCCATCGCTTCCTTGATATCATAAAGTTTTTGCTCATCATCCATTGATGAAACCTGCGCATGACTTGCCACTCCACAAGCCGACAGCAGAAGCACCTGTAAAAATGCGAAAAGCCACGTAGTCCTTCGTTGAATAATCATCCTATTCTCCTTGAACATATGAGCAAGCAGTACACAACCAGGCACAATGCAAATACTTAAACAAGCCAGAAGACCAGCCGCAAGCAGCCTTATTGATCAAGCTTCCAGGAGGTAATATGGGTTATCTTACCGAACAACTCCTCATTCCATATCGTTATTTCCAGGGGCTGAAGAATATTTGGATGTTCCCACACCGATTTCTTTATATCTGCAATCATCCGCGGAAATAAATTGGGTTCAGGAAGCATCCCCTGAACGCACAGCGCAGCCTCGCCTCGCGCCGTTTCAAAACAGATAACGCGAAAGCCAAACCAGAGTAGAAATCGAATTGACCCGAGCTCAGGCATATATTCCTTCCCTTCTCTCCTACACCCCTCCTCAGAAGTATGACAACTATTCTCCGCCAGCGCTTGTAGCATCGCAGGACATAGTGGCGCATTTCCGTGATCAGGCACGATTACACTGCATAGAAATCCACTCGCTGCGAAAGACCCCGTATAAAAAGAAACCTGCAATTCGTTTGCAGACGGCGTCGCCCCCTCGGGCTTCGGGGTGGAACACCCCGAAAAAACAAAGACCAATACAGTCCATAGCAAGACAGCATGAATTCCGCATAGTTTGTTCATGTCCTTACCTCCCCATCCTCAGATTACGCTGTCGTCGCCCAGCAGTGACATGCCAACGCTCGAACAAAAAGTATCTGCCATAATACTTAACTAACTATCAGACAGCCCGCAACTGGCAAAATTATCAGGTAGTTTGCGTGCCCCCAAAAGTCCTGGAAAGCCGTGAGCTTCCGGGATCAAAAGCAACATCCACTGCAAGGCCCCCGGTGTCAGGATAGTGGCCGCCTCGCCTGATTTACCTGAAACCAGACACAGGGGCGCAAACAGAGCCGTTGTGCCGTACTATTCCTCTGAGCGCAAAGCCGAATTCCTCAAGATGTTGCTCCCTCCATTCAATCTGACGATGGCCGAGGGCGTTCCTGAAATGTCTCTGTACACCTGACGTCGGCAAGCCAGTACCAAAGGATCCGTAGTGGTGTCCGCCCCCAAACACCCGACCGAGAGTTAGTCGGTGGAGGTGAAATTCGCTGCAGTCACCGAGTGTGCCAGCCTGTCCGAGATTGAATTGGGCGAATACTGTCGTCGCAAAAGCTTGTATGCCAAGCAGATAACCGCGTGACGGCAAGGGCTTCTGAGCGCAATGGCGTCTCAACAAGCGCAACCCAAGGTTGATCGGGAACAAGCCCGGCAGGATCAGAAATGCATCAAAGAACTTGAGATTGAACTGCGCTGCAGCTTCGAACTGCCGGACAGAGGCAGCACCGAGGACGTGCTCAGCGCCCTGGACGTAATGCCGAGCCGACAACACATGCGACCCAGGCACCGAATCGTGTGTGGTCGTGGGACATCACATACTTACCGTCTTCGGTGCGTGGTCAGTACGACTACCTGTATCTGATCGAGGAGTGACGCGACAACTAGTTTGAAAAACGCCGAGAGTGACCAAGCCCCCGGTGCCGTGACATCAATCTGCGGCCCTCCTTTCCCGACGATTTAGCCGTAAACGACCTGTTCGTAGTCAAAGCAGCCATCGTGACAATCCGCCCTTGCCGCCCCAGAGCATCGGACACAGAATCAATTGAAAACAACAGCGGCGAAGGACATTAGTCATGATGCATGCGGACTTGATCGACCAGGACGACCTGCTGGGCCAGCTGCGCTCGCGGGGTTTCGACATTCCGGCCGGCGCCAGCGCCGAGCAGGCCTGCGAGGTGGTGATACGCG
Organism: Pseudomonas sp. DrBHI1; assembly: GCF_002205115.1. Lineage (NCBI taxonomy): Bacteria > Pseudomonadati > Pseudomonadota > Gammaproteobacteria > Pseudomonadales > Pseudomonadaceae > Pseudomonas > Pseudomonas sp. DrBHI1. The sequence continues at coordinate 201,045 of NZ_NIBE01000059.1, read as the reverse complement.
GACTGACCGAGCCCAATGCGCGGGCGCTGAAGGGCATGGTCGAGCAGATGTACACCGGCAGCGCGACGATCCTGCCGGCCGTGCGCCAAGCCATCGACAAGCAGTTGCTGCCGGCGTTGGCGCAGTTCAACAAACGTGCCTGAAGCATTGACTGGCCCTTTGTAAGAGCGGCCTTGTGCCGCTCCTACAGGGACCGATGTTCAGCTACAGGCGCACACTGGCAAAGGTCGACTCGTTACGCGCCTGGCTCAGCGCCGCCATCGGCCCGCTGTGCGGTGACAAGGCCATGGCTTGCGGAATCGGCATCATTGCCACCTGCTGGGTGGTGTTCGAGCCCACGCGCTCGTCACGCGGCGGAATGCCGAAGTACTCGCGGTAGCACTTGGAGAAGTGCGGCGTGGACACGAACCCGCACACCGACGCCACCTCGATGATCGACATCGGCGTCTGCTTGAGCAATTGCCGGGCACGGATCAGGCGTAGCTTGAGGTAGTAGCGCGACGGCGAGCAGTGCAGGTACTTCTGGAACAGTCGCTCGAGTTGGCGCCGCGACACGGCCACGTACACCGCCAGTTCGTCCAGGTCGATCGGCTCCTCGAGGTTGGCCTCCATCAGCGCGACGATTTCCTGCAGCTTCGGCTGGTTGGTGCCGAGCATGTGCTTGAGCGGCACGCGCTGGTGGTCCTGTTCGTTGCGGATGCGTTCGTAGACGAACATCTCGGAGATCGCCGCCGACAGCTCACGGCCATGATCGCGGCTGATCAGGTGCAGCATCATGTCCAGGGGCGCGGTGCCGCCGGAGCTGGTGAAGCGGTTGCGGTCGAGGGTGAACAGGCGGGTGCTCATGTTCACCCGCGGGTAGGCTTCCTGCATCGCCGCCAGGCATTCCCAGTGCACGCTGCAGTCGAAAC
>NZ_NIBE01000059.1:189333-200090 GCF_002205115.1 Pseudomonas sp. DrBHI1 | reverse complement strand
GTCGATCGGGGGCGCGCTGTGCATGGCGGCATCGGGGGTGATCTGCAAGCCATCACTGGCCCAGACTTGGCCACCGTCTACGGTCAGAGTATGCCAGCGGTAGAGCTCGCGACCGGACAGCTGGTTGGCCATGCGCAGCGGCTCGACCGCCGACGCCAGGGAAATGAGGGTGAAGTTGTCCAGCAGGAGAAAGCCGATGGACTGGGGTGCTGTGCGGTTCTGGGTTGGGGTCCCGGAGGTGTACGACGTCATCGCGATTTCTCCTCACACAATGCAGGGTGTGCCTCAGGCGAGCACTGTTCTTGTAATGGCCCCGTTTCGTATGCAGGGGCTTTGCCAATCTCAACGCAAATGGCATGCCTGAAATTGAACGCTCATCCAATAAAACCCAAAAACGACGTCGGCATGCGCCTTCCAGCGGGCCGGGTGATGAACGTCAGTTCAAACGCAAACGGGCGCGCCAGCGCCCCTGCGCGTCACCGCTGAGCAATTCGGTAGCACTTGTGGGAAAGTTGCCCAGATGCGACAGACTTGAGTGTCACCGACAATGACCCTGCTGGTAACGACAGGCGACGGCCGGTAGATGACAACCAGTGCGCCAGAATGTGGCGCATCGGTCACGCGCGGGCCAGAACGGCGCATCAGCATTCGATGACGCTGACCGCCAGGCCCCCACGGGAGGTTTCCTTGTATTTGTCATGCATGTCGGCGCCGGTGTCGCGCATGGTGCGGATCACCTGGTCCAAGGAGATGAAATGATCGCCATCACCGCGTAAGGCCATCTGCACGGCATTGATCGCCTTCACCGCAGCGATGGCGTTGCGCTCGATGCAGGGCACCTGCACCAGGCCACCGACCGGGTCGCAGGTCAGGCCAAGGTTGTGTTCAAGGGCGATCTCGGCGGCGTTCTCCAACTGCGCCGGGGTGGCGCCAAGCACGTCGGCCAAGCCTGCGGCAGCCATGGCGCAAGCCGAACCGACCTCGCCCTGGCAACCAACCTCGGCGCCGGAGATCGAGGCGTTCTTCTTGCACAGGATGCCCACTGCCGCCGCGCCGAGGAAGAAGTCCACCACATTGGACTCATCCACCGCATCGGAGAACCGCATGTAGTAGTGCAACACCGCCGGGATGATGCCCGCCGCACCGTTGGTGGGCGCGGTGACCATGCGCCCGCCAGCGGCGTTCTCTTCGTTGACCGCCAGGGCAAACAGGTTGACCCACTCCATGGCGCTCATGGTCGAGCCGATCACGTTAGGCTTGCCCAGCTCCTGCAGGCTGCGGTGCAGGCGGGCGGCGCGGCGGCGCACATTGAGCCCTCCCGGGAGGATGCCTTCATGCTTGAGGCCGTTGTTCACGCATTCCTGCATGGCTTGCCAGAGCTTGAGCAGGCCGGCGCGGATCTCCGCTTCGCTGCGCCAGACCTTTTCGTTCTCCAGCATCAATTGCGACACGCGCAGGTCGTTTTGCTTGCACAGGCGCAGCAGTTCGGCGGCGCTGTCGAAGTCGTAGGGCAGCACGGTCTGGTCGGCGTCCAGCACGCCGCTGGCGGCCTGGGCGGCATCGACCACGAAACCGCCGCCCACCGAGTAATAGGTGTCGCGGTGCAGCTCGCCCGCCTCACCTTCGGCGATCAGGGTCATGGCATTGGGGTGGTACGGCAGGTTCTCGTCCAGCAGCAGCATGTCGCGGGCCCAGACGAACTCGATGGGCAGGTGGTTGTCGAGCTTGAGCACGTTGGTTTCGCGCAGGTCGGCGATGCGCGGGGTGATCTGGCTGGGGTCGATGGCGTCGGGCCATTCGCCCATCAGGCCCATGATCGTGGCGTTGTCGGTGCCGTGACCGACACCGGTGGCCGACAGCGAGCCATACAGCCTCACTTCGACGCGCCGCACCCGCTCCAGCTCGCCGCGCTCGCGCAGCCCCTGGACGAACAGCGCGCCGGCGCGCATGGGGCCGACGGTGTGTGAGCTGGAAGGCCCGACACCGATCTTGAACAGGTCGAACACGCTGATGGCCATTGTCGCATCACCTCTTGATGGGCTTGTCTCGCAGCGCCGAACACCGCCTTGCGCAACTGCTAGGCTGAAAGCTCGAGCCGCCTCGGAATGCTCGCATCATCGGGCTTTTGCCCACCCCCTCGCCGTCTGCAACCGACGTACTTTTGTCCAGCAGCGCCGCCACTGCACCGGCCCTGCGTGCGCCGTTTTCCAGCGCCGGGACGCCGCAAAAACCGAGGCCGGGGGGTGGAAAAATCCAGTTGCGACATCGTCCGTACTGGATGCGACCCGTCCTGTACTGGATACGACGCCACCAGTAGGCGATTGCCGAACGCTGGAGGATTATCGAAAGCGACTCGTATTGCACGGCCTCGCATCCTGCCCTCTGCAGGCCTGGTCGACCGGAGCCCTGAGAACGCCCGGCGACCCACGCGAACCCGAAGATAAAATCACAGGAGTCCATCCATGAAAGCTTCACCCAAGCTGTTGCTGGTCGCGTTGCTGTCCGCTCCGCTGCTGGCCCAGGCCGCCGAACCCGAGCAGTGTCAGACGGTGCGTTTCTCGGATGTCGGCTGGACCGACATCACGGTCACCACCGCGACCACCAGCGTCGTGCTCGAAGCCCTGGGCTACAAGACCCACACCACCATGATCTCGGTACCGGTGACCTACAAGTCGCTGGCCACCGGCAAGGACCTGGACGTGTTTCTCGGCAACTGGATGCCGACCATGGAGAACGACATCAAGCAGTACCGCGACGCCGGCACCGTCGAGACCGTGCGCGCCAACCTGGAGAACGCCAAGTACACCCTGGCCGTGCCCCAGGCCCTGTATGACAAGGGCCTGAAGGATTTCGCCAACCTGCCCAAGTTCAAGCAGGAGCTCAAGGGCAAGATCTACGGCATCGAACCCGGCAACGACGGCAACCGCACCATCCAGAAGATGATCGACGACAACGCCTTCAGCCTGAAGGACGCCGGTTTCCAGATCGTGCAGTCCAGCGAGGCCGGCATGCTCGCCCAGGTAGAGCGGGCGCAGAAGCGCGACGAGGCGATCGTGTTCCTCGGTTGGGAACCACACCCGATGAACACCCGCTTCAAGATGCAGTACCTGACCGGCGGGGACGCCTACTTCGGTCCCGATTTCGGCAAGGCCACCGTGCTCACCAACACCCGCAAGGGCTATGCGCAGGAATGCGCCAACGTCGGCCAGTTGCTGAAGAACCTGTCGTTCGAGCTCAAGGATGAAAGCACCATGATGGGCTATGTCCTGGACGACAAGATGAAACCCGAGGCGGCGGCCAAGAAATGGCTCAAGGACAACCCCGGCAAGCTGGATGCCTGGCTGGCCGGCGTGACCACCGTGGACGGCAAGCCCGGCCTCGAGGCGGCCAAGGCCAAACTGACGCAATAACGCAAGACGCAATGGCAACACCTCGGGGCGGGACCGTGCCCGCCCCGGACTGATTTCAATCTTTGCAGGTGGAAGCTCGCTATCATGCTTATCGATCAGAAAATACCCCTGGGGCAGTACATCGCCTCATTCGTCGAATGGTTGACCCAGAACGGCGCCAGTTACTTTGACGCCATCGCCGCAGGCCTGGAATTCATGATCCATGGGGTCACCAGCGCCCTGACCTGGTTCAACCCGTTCGTGCTCATCGCCCTGTTCGCCGCCCTCGCGCACCTGATCCAGCGCAAGTGGGCCCTCACCGTCTTCGTCGCCCTGTCGTTCCTGCTGATCCTCAACCTGGGCTACTGGCAGGAAACCATGGAAACCCTGGCGCAGGTCACCTTCGCCACGGTGGTCTGCGTGGTCATCGGCGTGCCGCTGGGCATCGCCGCCGCGCACAAACCAATGTTCTACACCGCCATGCGCCCGGTGCTGGACCTGATGCAGACCGTGCCCACCTTCGTCTACCTGATCCCGACCCTGACCCTGTTCGGCCTGGGCGTGGTGCCAGGACTGATTTCCACCGTGGTGTTCGCCATCGCCGCGCCCATCCGCCTCACTTATCTGGGCATCTGCGACGTGCCGCAGGAACTGATGGACGCCGGCAAGGCCTTCGGTTGCTCGCGCCGCCAGTTGCTGACCCGTATCGAACTGCCCCACGCCATGCCGAGCATCGCCGCCGGCGTGACGCAATGCATCATGCTGTCGCTGTCGATGGTGGTGATTGCCGCCCTGGTCGGCGCCGACGGCCTGGGCAAACCCGTGGTCAACGCACTGAACACCGCCGATATCTCCCTGGGCTTCGAAGCGGGCCTGGCCATCGTGCTGCTGGCAATCATGCTCGACCGTATCTGCAAGCAACCGGAGCTGCCGGTAAGGGGTGAGGCATGAGCATCATTCGTTTCGAAGACGTCGACGTCATTTTCTCCAGCAAGCCGCGCGAGGCCCTGGCCCTGCTCGACCAGGGCAAGACCCGCGAGCAGATCCTCAAGCAAACCGGGCTGGTGGTCGGTGTCGAGAAGGCCAACCTGGACATCAACAAGGGCGAGATCTGCGTGCTGATGGGCCTGTCCGGCTCTGGCAAATCCAGCTTGCTGCGCTGCATCAACGGCCTCAACACCGTGAGCCGCGGCAAGCTGTTCGTCGAGCATGAAGGCAAGCACATCGACATCGCCCACTGCACCCCGGCGGAGCTGAAAATGATGCGCACCAAGCGCATCGCCATGGTGTTCCAGAAGTTCGCCCTGATGCCCTGGCTGACGGTGCGCGAGAACATCAGTTTTGGCCTGGAGATGCAGGGCCGTCCCGAGAAGGAACGGCGCAAGCTGGTGGATGAAAAGCTCGAGCTGGTGGGCCTGACCCAGTGGCGAAACAAGAAGCCAGATGAACTCTCGGGTGGCATGCAGCAGCGCGTCGGCCTGGCCCGGGCGCTGGCGATGGACGCCGACATCCTGCTGATGGACGAACCGTTCTCGGCCCTTGACCCGCTGATCCGCCAGGGCCTGCAGGACGAACTGCTGGCCCTGCAGAGCAAGCTGAGCAAGACCATCGTCTTCGTCAGCCACGACCTCGACGAGGCCCTGAAGCTGGGCAGCCGTATCGCGATCATGAAGGACGGGCGGATCATCCAGTACAGCAAGCCGGAAGACATCGTGCTCAACCCGGCCGACGAGTACGTGCGTACCTTCGTCGCCCACACCAACCCGCTCAACGTGCTGTGCGGCCGCAGCCTGATGCGCAGCCTGGACCAGTGCAAGCGGGTCAACGGCTCGGTGTGCCTGGACCCGGGAATCGACTCATGGCTGGACCTCGGCGAGGGAGGCTCGCTCAAGCGCGCGCGCCAGGGCCAGAACGGGCTGGATATGCAGAACTGGGCACCGGGGCAGGATGTGGAGCTGCTGGAGCGCAGGCCGACCGTGGTGCACGCCGATATCGGCATGCGCGAGGCGCTGCAGATTCGTTACCAGACCGGCAACAAGCTGGTGCTGCAGGATAACGACAAGGTGGTGGGGATTCTTGGGGATACCGAGCTTTACCATGCCTTGCTTGGCAAGAACCACGGGTGATGCCTCTGGGGCCGCTTCGCGGCCCTTTCGCGACACAAGGCCGCTCCCACAGGCACGACGCCAGCCTCAGGTGCAGTGCTGTACTTGTGGGAGCGGCCTTGTGTCGCGAAAGGAGGGCGAAGCCCTCCCAGCGCTCTGTCAGCGAACGACGATCCCACGCGAAGCCATATAGGCCTTCGCCTCAGGCACCGTGTACTCGCCAAAGTGGAAGATACTCGCCGCCAGCACCGCGCTGGCGTGGCCTTCCAGAATTCCGTCCGCCAGGTGTTGCAGGTTGCCCACGCCACCGGAGGCAATCACCGGAATCCCCAACGCATCGCTGATCGCCCGGGTAACACCCAGGTCGAAGCCGTTCTTCATGCCATCCTGGTCCATGCTGGTCAGCAGGATCTCGCCGGCGCCCAGGCCTTCCATCTTTTTCGCCCACTCGACGGCATCCAGCCCGGTCGGCTTGCGCCCGCCATGGGTAAAGATCTCCCAGCGCGGCGTTTCGCCCGGTCCAGAAACCTTCTTGGCGTCGATGGCAACGACGATGCACTGCGAACCGAAACGGTCCGCCGCCTCACCCACGAACTCAGGGTTGAACACTGCCGCGGTGTTGATCGAGACCTTGTCGGCACCGGCGTTGAGCAGGTTGCGGATGTCCTGCACGGTACGCACGCCGCCACCGACGGTCAGCGGGATGAACACCTGGCTGGCCATGCGCTCGACGGTATGCAGGGTGGTGTCACGGCCATCGACGCTGGCGGTGATATCCAGGAAGGTGATCTCGTCCGCGCCCTGCTCGTTGTAGCGCCGGGCAATCTCCACCGGGTCGCCGGCATCGCGGATGTTCTCGAACTTGACGCCCTTGACCACCCGGCCGTTGTCCACGTCCAGGCAAGGGATGATGCGCTTGGCCAGTGCCATGGTCGCTCCTTAGCCTTGATAGTTGTCGCAGAAGGCCTGGGCCTCGGCGACGTCGAGGGTGCCTTCGTAGATGGCGCGGCCGGTGATGGCGCCGATGATGCCGGGGGCCTTGGCGTCCAGCAGGGCCTTGATGTCGCCCAGGTTGTGGATGCCGCCCGAGGCGATCACCGGGATCGAGGTGGCTTCGGCCAAGGCCTTGGTGAAGGGCACGTTGCAGCCCTGCATCATGCCGTCCTTGGCGATGTCGGTGTAGACGATCGCCGAGACGCCATCGGCCTCGAAACGCTTGGCCAGGTCAATGACCTGCACCGAGCTCACTTCGGCCCAGCCGTCGGTGGCGACGAAGCCGTCTTTCGCATCAAGACCGACGATGACCTTGCCCGGGAAGGCCTTGCACGCTTCGGCGACGAACTCGGGCTGCTTGACCGCCTTGGTGCCGATGATCACGTGGCTGACGCCGGCCTTGACGTAGTGCTCGATGGTTTCCAGCGAGCGGATGCCGCCGCCGATCTGGATCGGCAGGTTCGGGTAGCGCTTGGCGATGGCAGTGACCACTTCACCGTTGACCGGTTGGCCTTCAAAGGCGCCGTTCAGGTCGACCAGGTGCAGGCGACGGCAGCCACCCTCGACCCATTTGGCGGCCATGCTCACCGGGTCGTCGGAGAATACGGTGGAGTCTTCCATGCGGCCTTGGCGCAGGCGTACGCAGGCACCGTCCTTGAGATCGATAGCGGGGATAATCAGCATCTTGGCAACCTGTCTTGTTCGTTGGGTTCAGGGCTTCTCGAGCGCCCACAGGTCGCTTTCGATGCTCTCGAACCGCTCCTTGAGGTGCAGTTGAACATCGGCAATCGCCCTGTTGTAGTAATGGGGTGCAATTTCCTTGCTGAACAGCTCGAGGACCTCGGCCACCTCGAACGACCCCAGCTGCAGCTCGAAGCGGTCTTCGAGGAAACGCTTGAGCGTGTCGAGCGCGTCGCGCTCCTGCTCCGGCGTCAGCGTGATGATCGGGGCCTTGGTCTTCGATCGGCTCATTTACCAGCGCCCGTCCCAGGCGACGAAGTTCTGCAGCAGCTGCAGGCCATGGGTATGGCTCTTCTCCGGGTGGAACTGCACGGCAAAGCGCGAGCCATCGGCCAGCGCGGCGGCGAAGTCGACGCCATAGTGGCCGCGACCGACGACCTGGCCCGGCTTGCCGGCGTTGATGTAGTAGCTGTGCACAAAGTAGAAGCGCGCCCGGTCAGGGATGTCATGCCACAGCGGGTGGTCAATGGTCTGGCTCACTTCGTTCCAGCCCATGTGCGGCACCTTCAGGTGCTCGCCGTCTTCCTTGAGGTCTTTACCGAAGAAGCGCACCTGGCCGGGGAACAGGCCGATGCAATCGACGCCATCGTTTTCTTCGCTGTGGTCGAGCAGCGCCTGCATGCCCACGCAGATACCGAGGAACGGACGGTCCTGGCTGACCTCGCGCACCAGGCTGTCAAAGCCCAGGCGGCGGATCTCGGCCATGCAGTCGCGGATCGCGCCGACGCCGGGGAACACCACGCGGTCGGCTTCACGAATCACCGCGGCGTCGCTGGTCACCAGCACCTTGCCGGCGCCCACGTGCTCGAGGGCCTTGGCCACCGAGTGCAGGTTGCCCATGCCATAGTCGATTACGGCTACCGTCTGCATTTACAGGCACCCTTTGGTGGACGGCATCTGCCCGGCCATGCGCTCGTCGAGGGTGACGGCCATGCGCAGGGCGCGGCCGAAAGCCTTGAACACGGTCTCGATCTGGTGGTGGGTGTTGTGGCCACGCAGGTTGTCGATGTGCAGGGTCACCAGGGCGTGGTTGACGAAGCCCTGGAAGAACTCCTGGAACAGGTCGACATCGAAGCCGCCGACGGTGGCGCGGGTGTAGGGCACATGCATCTGCAGGCCCGGGCGCCCCGAGAAGTCGATGACCACGCGCGACAACGCTTCGTCCAGCGGCACATAGGCATGGCCATAGCGGAAGATGCCTTTCTTGTCGCCGATGGCCTGGGCGAACGCCATGCCGAGGGTGATGCCAACGTCCTCGACGGTATGGTGATCGTCGATATGCAGGTCGCCCTTGCACTCGATGTCCAGGTCGATCAGCCCATGCCGGGCGATCTGGTCGAGCATGTGTTCAAGGAAAGGCACGCCGATTTCAAATCGGGCCTTGCCGCTGCCATCGAGGTTGATCGAGCACTTGACCTGGGTTTCCAGGGTATTGCGCTCGACGGAAGCCTTACGTTCGACCATCACCAGCTCCGCAAAATCATTGGGCGAAAAGGGCTCCATTATAGGCCCAGAACGCGCCGGCTTGAAACGCGGATGACATATGGCAGGGCTAGTAATTACGGGGGCGGGACGGGCCTACAGGTCTATACAAGTACCTTTGGGGGCTGCTTCGCAGCCCATCGCGACACAAGGCCGCTCCCACAGGAGCCTCGTGAGCCTGAAGGTACGCAATGCCTGTGGGAGCGGCCTTGTGTCGCGAAAGGGGCGCAAAGCGCCCCCAGGGCCAGCTAACTCAGTGAAACAGCACCGCCGTCTTCTGCAAGGTGATCCACACCCCCCAGGCCAGCGGAATCACCACCACGGCCCAGGCCAGCAGCACCAACGGCAGGCTGCCCGGCGCCGCATGCCACTCCAGCGAGCGTGCCGAATCGACACCCTTGTCATGGCTCAGCGCTCGCTCGGCAGCCAGTTCGGCATCGGTCATGAAGTACTTGTCCGCTACCGGCCGCACCAACATGTTGCAGATGAAGCCCAGCACCAGCAGGCCGGCGAGAATGTACAAGGTCATGTCGTAAGCCGCCGCGCGCTCCACGCCCGCAGCCAGCTGCGCCTCGCGCAGGTAGGTGATCAGCACTGGGCCGAGCACGCCTGCCGCCGCCCAGGCCGTCAGCAGGCGACCATGGATGGCGCCGACCATCTGTGTGCCGAACAGGTCGGCCAAGTACGCCGGGACGGTGGCGAAACCGCCGCCGTACATCGACAGGATGATGCAGAACGCCGCCACGAACAGCGCCACGTTGCCGATGTGCCCCATGTTTGGCACCAGGCTGTAGAGGCCCACGCCCAGGGCGAAGAAGGCAAAGTAGGTATTCTTGCGGCCAATGTAGTCGGAGAACGACGCCCAGAAGAAGCGCCCGCCGATGTTGAACAGGCTCAGCAGCCCGGTGAAGCCGGCGGCAATGGCGGCGATCTGCGCCAGCTGCGCGGCGTTCAGTTCGCTGAACGTCAGTTCGTTGCCCAGCAGCTTGCCGGCAAACACTTCCTGCAACAGCGGAGAGGCCATGCCCAGGATGCCGATACCGGCCGACACGTTCAGGCACAGCACCAGCCACACCAGGGCGAACTGCGGGGTCTTCCAGGCCACGCTGACGTGCACGTGACGATCGGTGACCATGGCGTTGGCCTTCTTCGCCGGCGGCGTCCAGCCTTCAGGCTTCCAGCCGGTCGGCGGCACGCGGTAGGCCAGGGCGCCGGCGGTCATGAACACGAAGTAGATCGCGGCCATGGCCACGAAACTCTGCCATACGCCCACTTCGGTCGGGCTGGAGAAATGGCCCATCAGTGCGGTGGCCAGCGGCGCGCCCACCATGGCACCCCCGCCAAAGCCCATGATCGCCATGCCGGTGGCCATGCCGCGCTTGTCCGGGAACCACTTGATCAGCGTCGACACCGGCGAGATGTAGCCCAGACCCAGGCCGATCCCACCGATCACCCCCGAGCCCAGCCACATCAGCCACAACTGGTGGGTCTTCACGCCGATCGCCGAGATCAGCAGGCCACCGCACCAGCATAGCGCCGATACCAGGCCGGCCTTGCGCGGGCCGGCGTGCTCCAGCCAGCCGCCGAGCACCGCGGCCGAGCAGCCGAGGAACACGAAGAACAGGGTGTAGATCCAGCTGAGCATGGAGATTGGCCAGTCGCACTCGGCGCTGAACAGTCGGGCGACAAAGCCCATGTCGGCGGCGCAGGCCACCGGTGCGCTGACACCCAAGGCCTGGGACAGCGGCAGCCAGAACACCGAAAAGCCATAGGCCATGCCGATGCACAGGTGGATCGCCAGGGCCGCCGGCGGCACCAGCCAGCGATTGAAGCCCGGACGGGCGATGATGCGCTCCTTCGACAGGAAGCCCGGCGCGCTCGCCACCGTCCCCGACGTGATACTGCTGTTCATGGATTGTTCCTTTTGTAGGTGGGCTGTGCGCATGGACGGCTCTGCTTCGGCTGCACGCAAGGCAGCCCGGCCGCTTGGGCTGGCACCCCGCGACAATGGGTCGCGGGGACTCCACAGGCGGGCGCAAGATTACCA
>NZ_NIBE01000059.1:143078-189296 GCF_002205115.1 Pseudomonas sp. DrBHI1 | reverse complement strand
CCGGCTTGCCGGCGATGAGGCCCGAACAGGCAATAAATGAACTGCCGCCATTGCCACTGTCGAAATGTCGGATACGCAGAGCCAAGTGCCACGGCGCTATACTCGCCGCTGAATTTCTAAATCGGACTACAAGGACTCGCCCATGAAAGCGTTCGGCAAAATCCTGGGGCTGGGACTTCTCGGGTTGTTGCTGATCATCGTGGCGCTGGGCTTCGCCCTGACCCACCTCTTCGATCCCAACGACTACAAAGATGAAATCCGCAAGCTGGCCCGCGACAAGGCCCATGTGGAACTGACCCTCAACGGCGACATCGGCTGGAGCCTGTTCCCCTGGCTGGGCCTGGAACTGCACGAAGCAAGCATCGCCACGCTGAACAACCCCAAGGTGCCGTTCGCCGACCTGCAGATGCTCGGCCTGTCAGTGCGCGTACTGCCGCTGCTGCGCCGCGAGGTGCAGATGAGCGATGTGCGGGTCGAGGGCCTCAACCTGACCCTGACCCGCGACGCCAACGGCCATGGCAACTGGGAAGACATCGGCAAGCCACTGCCGCAGCCGACCGTCGCAGGCGCGTCGGCGAGCACGCCGACTGAAACGCCAGCCGCCACACCAGCCAACTCGGAAGCCAGCGAGCGCTCGGTCAAGCTCGACATCGACAGCCTGACCGTCAATAACGCCCGCGTGCTCTACACCGACGAGAAAGCCGGACAGACCTATGGCGCCGAAAGCATCCAGCTGAGCACAGGTCCCGTGCACGAAGGCGCGAACATCGCGCTCAAGGCCAGCGCCTTCCTCAGCGCCAGCCAGCCGAACATCAAGGCGCGCACCGAGCTGACCGGCGAGCTGCGCTTCGACCGTAAGCTCAAGCGCTACAACCTCGAGGACATGCGTCTGTCCGGCGAAACCTCGGGCGAGCCGCTCTCCGGCAAGACCCTGACCTTCGTTGCCCAAGGGCAGGTGCTGGTCGACCTGGCGGCCAATGTCGCGTCCTGGAGCGGCCTGAAGGTCTCGGCCAACCAGTTGCGTGCCCTGGGCGAGCTGAACGTGCGTGACCTCGACAAGGCCCCGCAGGTCAGCGGCGGCCTGTCCATCGCCCAGTTCGACCTGCGCAGCTTCCTCGACGGCATCGGCCACCCGCTGCCGGCCACCGCTGACCCGGCGGCATTCAAGAAACTGGAGCTGGTCACCCGCCTGCAGGGCACGCAGAACAGCCTGGCCCTGGAAGACCTGGCGGTGAAGCTGGACGACAGCACCTTCACCGGCCGTGTCGCCGTGGACGACTTCGCCAAGCAAGCGTTGCGTGTGCGCCTCAAAGCCGACACGTTCAACGCCGATCGCTACCTGCCGGCCAAAAGCGAAGAGGCCAAGGGCGCCACGGCAGCGCGCCAGGCCGAGGTCAAGCAGCAGGAAGCCACCGCCGTCGCCGGCGCGGGCACCACACCACTGCCCGACGCTCCGACCCAGGTGGCCTGGAGCAACGACAAGCTGTTGCCGGTCGACCGCCTGCGCGCCCTGGACCTGCAGGCCGACCTGTCGTTCGGCGCGCTGACCCTGGACAAGCTGCCGATCAGCGACGCGCAGTTGACCGCCAGCGGCCAGGCCGGCCTGGTCACCCTGCAGACCCTGCGCGGCAGCCTGTACAACGGCACCTTCGAGGCCAAGGGCACTGTCGACGTACGCCCTGCCGTGCCGCAGATCGGCGTGAACGCCAAGATCAGTCGCGTGCCGGTGGAGCACTTCATCAAGCGCGAAAGCCCGGACCAGGCGCCGCCGGTCAAGGGCCTGCTGACCCTGAACAGCGACCTGACCGCCACCGGCAACAGCCAGAAAGCCTTGGTCGATACCCTCAACGGCAACGCCAGCTTCACCATCAATGATGGTGTGCTGGTCAACGCCAACCTGGAACAGCAGCTGTGCCAGGCCATCGCCACCCTCAACCGCAAGCAGCTCAGCGGCGAACAACGGGGCAAGGACACGCCGTTCCAGGAACTGCGCGGCAGCCTGGTGGTGCGTAACGGCGTAGCCAGCAACCCGGACCTCAAGGCACGCATCCCGGGCCTGACCGTCAACGGCCATGGCGACCTCGACCTGCGCGTGCTGGGCATGGACTACAACGTCGGTGTGATCGTCGAGGGCGACCAGCGCGCCATGCCCGACCCGGCCTGCCAGGTCAACGAGCGCTTTACCGGTGTCGAAGTACCGCTGCGCTGCCGTGGCCCGCTGGAGCTGGGCGCCAAGGCCTGCCGCCTAGACCAGGACGGCCTGGGCAAGGTCGCCGCGAAGCTGGCCGGCAACCGCCTGAAGGACAAGATCGATGAAAAACTCGAAGAGAAACTCGGAGACAAGGTGAGCCCGGAACTCAAAGATGCGCTCAAGGGGCTGTTCAAACGATGACCCCCCAGCAGTTCTCCAGCGCCGTGCTGGACTGGTACGACCAGCACGGCCGCCACGACCTGCCCTGGCAACAGGGCATCACCCCGTATCGGGTGTGGGTCTCCGAAATCATGCTGCAGCAGACGCAAGTCAGCACCGTGCTCAACTACTTCGACCGTTTCATGCAGGCGCTGCCGACCGTGCAGGCTCTGGCCGAGGCGCCGGAGGACGAGGTGCTGCACCTGTGGACGGGCCTTGGCTACTACACCCGCGCCCGTAACCTGCAAAAAGCCGCGAAGATCGTTGTCGAGCAGCATGGCGGCGAGTTCCCACGCAGCGTCGAGCAACTCACCGAATTGCCCGGCATCGGGCGCTCCACGGCGGGCGCCATCGCCAGCATCAGCATGGGCATCCGCGCACCGATCCTCGACGGCAACGTCAAGCGCGTGCTGGCCCGCTTCACCGCGCAGGCCGGCTACCCCGGCGAGCCCAAAGTGGCCAACCAGCTCTGGGCCACCGCCGAACGCTTCACACCGATGACCCGGGTCAACCACTTCACCCAGGCCATGATGGACATGGGCGCCACGCTGTGCACCCGCAGCAAGCCCAGTTGCCTGATCTGCCCGCTGCAAAGGGGTTGCGAGGCACACCTGCATGGCGAAGAGACCCGCTACCCCGAGCCCAAGCCGCGCAAGGCCCTGCCCCAGCGCAAGACCCTGATGCCGCTGCTGACCAACCACGAAGGCGCGATCCTGCTCTATCGCCGGCCCTCCACCGGCCTGTGGGGCGGACTATGGAGCCTGCCGGAGCTGGACAGCCTGGAACAGCTCGACGACCTCGCGTACCAGCACGGCCTGCGCCTGAACGGCAGCCAGGCCCTGGACGGCCTGACCCACACCTTCAGCCATTTCCAACTGGCCATCGAACCCTGGCTGGTGCGTGTCGAGCCCGTCGGCTCGTACGTGGCCGAGCCCGACTGGCTCTGGTATAACCTCGCCACCCCGCCGCGCCTGGGCCTCGCCGCCCCGGTCAAGAAGCTGCTGCAACGCGCGGCCGACGAACTGATTGCAGGAGATAAGCCATGACCCGCACCGTGAAGTGCCGCAAGTACAACGAAGAACTCCCAGGCCTGGACCGCCCGCCCTACCCGGGCGCCAAGGGCCAGGACATCTTCGAGCACATCTCGCAGAAAGCCTGGAAGGAGTGGCAGGACCACCAGACCATGCTGATCAACGAGAAACGCCTGAACATGATGAATGCCGAAGACCGCAAATTCATCCAGGCCGAGATGGACAAGTTCTTCGCCGGCGAGGATTACGCCCAGGCCGAAGGCTACGTTCCGCCCTCGAATTGACCCACGAATCGTAAGCGACGGAATTAATTTAAATTTTTTTGAAAAAGTCGTTGACGGCCTCTGAGAAAATCTATTTAATTCACCCCGTCGCCCAGATAGCTCAGTCGGTAGAGCAGAGGATTGAAAATCCTCGTGTCGGCGGTTCGACTCCGTCTCTGGGCACCACCTTCAAGCTTCTGGTGGTTGCAAAGTTACCCGAAGCGACACAAGAAACCCGCCTAGTGCGGGTTTTTTGTTGCCTACCGTTTTACCCCAGGAATCCTTCGCCCCTGGTTGATCGATATCAAAATGCCTCCCTTTGCTCCTGCATAGGATGGAAGGTGGACATTCGACCGACCCCCGCAAGGACCTCCATGAGCGAAGAATCCGCCACCCTCCTCCTGCCAGCGCCCGCCGAGGCCGCCAGCAGCCCCAAGCCAGCCCCTCGCCCTCGTCGCCCACGCCAGCGCAAGCCGGCCACCAGCACCGCCGCGCAAGAGACCATTACCCAGGTCAGCCAGCAGCCCGCCGCCCTGGAAGTGGCGAACGCTCGCAAAGGCAGCAACGAAGACAGCACCGCCGCTCGCCTGCCGGCCAACTACCCCTACCGCACGCGCATGCGCCGCCAGGACTATGAGAAGGCCAAGCATGACCTGCAGATCGAGCTGCTCAAGGTACAGAACTGGGTGAAGGAAACCGGCCAGCGCATCGTCGTGCTGTTCGAGGGCCGTGACGCCGCCGGCAAGGGCGGCACCATCAAGCGCTTCATGGAGCACCTGAACCCGCGCGGCGCGCGCATCGTCGCGCTGGAGAAGCCCTCCGAGCAGGAGAAGGGGCAGTGGTACTTCCAGCGCTACGTCCAGCACCTGCCCACAGCCGGCGAAATGGTGTTCTTCGACCGCTCCTGGTACAACCGCGCCGGGGTCGAGAAGGTCATGGACTTCTGCTCGCCCCTGCAGTACCTGGAATTCATGCGCCAAGCGCCGGAGCTGGAGCGCATGCTGTGCAACAGCGGCATCCTGCTGTTCAAGTTCTGGTTCTCGGTGAACCGCGAGGAGCAGTTGCGCCGCTTCATTTCGCGCCGTGACGATCCGCTCAAGCACTGGAAGCTGTCGCCCATCGACATCAAGTCGCTGGACAAGTGGGAGGACTACACCGCGGCCAAGGAAGCGATGTTCTTCCACACCGACACCGCCGATGCACCGTGGACGGTGATCAAGTCGGACGACAAGAAGCGGGCACGGATCAACTGCATTCGCCACTTCCTGCATTCGCTGGATTATCCGGGTAAGGATCACAGCGTGGCGCATGCGCCGGATCCGTTGCTGGTCGGGCGGGCTTCGCGGGGCTTCGAGGAGGATGAGCCGGAGGCGCTAGTCAGTTAAGCCCCGGGGGCGCGTTGCGCCCCCGGCGATCTCGAATACCTGCTTGGGTTTCCCTGGCAACTACGCTTCAATACGCGCCTTTACCAGACACCCCAAGGATCCACCCATGGCCACCAACACCAAACAACAGAAACGCGCCAAGCGCGCCGCCACCAAGGCCAAGCAGAATCGCATGGTACGCAGCGGCCAGGCGGTCAAGGCCAGCGCCGGTGACAGCGCCAGCGTCGAGCAGGTGTTCAACAAGGCCATGGAGTCGGGCAGCTACAACAGCTTGTTCGAAAAGATGAAGCAAGCCCAGGAAAACGGCCTGGTGCCGATGATCTCGGTATTCCTGGTCGACCCGCTGCTGGCGTTGGTGCTCAAGGGCCACAAGGAAGAACACGCCACCGACTACATCGTCCTGGTGTTCACCGCCTACCGCAAATGGCTCGACGGTGCCGACGAGGACGCGACCATGGCCTGGCTGGAAAGCAACGAGTTCCAGGACGCCTATGTCACTGCCTCGGAAGTCGTGGCCAGGCAGCAGCAACAGCAGAAGCAGTTCGGCTGAGTCGCTCCCACCCCCGCACAAGTCAAACAAAAAGGCCGCGCCCCTCACAGGACGCGGCCTTTGCATTTCACGCCAACGGATCAGCTATCCAGCGCCACCCGCGCAGCAGCGCCACGCTTGCGATGCAGCAACAGGCCAGCCGCCACCACACCAATGCTCAGGATCGCCGTGGCGATGATCTCGGCACGGTGGTCTTCACGCAGGCCCATCACCACCAGAATGGCGATGATGAAGGCGATGGTCGCCCAGGTCAGGCCAGGGAACATCCACATCTTGAACGAGATCTTCTCGCCCTTCGCCTCACGCTGGGCACGCATGCGCAGTTGCGACACGGCGATCACCAGGTACACCAGCAGGGCGATGGCGCCGGAGCTTGCCAGCAGGAACTCGAACACCGCGGCCGGGGCCAGGAAGTTGGCGAACACGCACAGGAAGGCTGCGGCAGTGGACAGCAGCACGGCCCAGTGCGGGGTGCCCGCCTTGGTGGTGCGCTGGGCGATGGCCGGTGCGTCGCCACGCTTGCTCAGGGAGAACAGCATGCGCGAGGAGGTGTACAGCGCCGAGTTCAGGCAGCTGGTCACGGCGATCAGCACGACGATGTCGACGATCAGCTTGGCATTCGGCACGCCGATCAGGCTGAGGACAGTCTGGTAGGAGCCTTTCTCGGCCAGGGCCGGATCGTTCCACGGCACCATGGCCACGACCAGGAAGATCGACACCAGGTAGAACAGGCAGATACGCCAGATCACCGAGTTGGTGGCCTTGCTGATCTGCTTGCCCGGGTCTTTCGACTCGGCGGCGGCAATGGTGACGATCTCGGTACCCATGAACGAGAACATGGTGGTCAGCATCGCTGCCAGCACCGCGCCCAGGCCGTTGGGCATGAAGCCCTGGGTATCGAACAGGTGGCTGACGCCGCTGACCTGGCTGCTCGGCACCATGCCGAACATGGCCGCGCAACCGACGACGATGAAACCGATGATCGCCAGCACCTTGAGCAGGGCGAACCAGAACTCGAACTCACCGTAGTTCTTCACGCTGAACAGGTTGGTGACGGTCAGCGCCAGGGTGATGATCAGGGAGAAGGCCCACAGGTCCACCGACGGGAACCAGGCATGCAGGATGGCCGCGGCGGCGTTGGCCTCCAGCGGGATCACCAGGACCCAGAACCACCAGTACAGCCAGCCAATGGTGAAACCAGCCCAGCGCCCGATGGCGCGGTCGGCGTAGGTGGAGAAGGAACCGGTATCCGGCGAGGCGACCGCCATTTCGCCGAGCATGCGCATCACCAGCACCACCAGGGTACCAGCGGCGGCGTAGGCCAGCAGCACGGCCGGGCCGGCGGCAGCGATGGCATGGCCGGAGCCGACGAACAGGCCGGCGCCGATCACGCCGGCAATCGACAGCATGGTCACATGCCGTTGCTTGAGCCCCTGAGCGAGGTCATTGGAATTGTTACCGCTCATAAAACTACCTTTGTAAGGAGGTGGACTACACGAATGACTGGCCAGCGCGCCGGGGTGTGAGTGGGCGTCGCTGCATTCAGTGGTTTCCGGATGGCAATAAGCGGGCCAGCTGAGAATGGCTTTCGTCTGAAATGTTTCTGCAACCAATAACGACGCGGCTTGCAGGGCATTGTGCCAAGCCTTGGCCGAAAGGTCGCCAAACCCCCGTGCCAAGTTGGGATTACTGAAATACCCACTTACAAACGCACCAAAGGTGCCCCTCGGTAACACCCAGGCACACATTCAGGGCAAGGCAAAGCGCAACCCACGGGCGCAACCCGGACCCCACATAACACGCAACACAGTGCCACCCGGCCAAAAACGGCTTCCCAGACCGGAGCAAAGCTGGCACCATCGCGCCTTTTTTCATCAAGGCTCCGGTGCTGGGCAAAACGCCAATGCGGATATCCTGGCGACAGTCCACTGCAGCGATGCGACAAACTGTCCTACCAGCGACCCGAGCCCCCCGCGACCCGGTTGGCCGCCGTTGCGCCGCTATGCTAGCGTGGCGCTCGCCAGGAAGGCCGCCAACAGCTGGGAACGCACCCGAACACATGAGGACCGCACATGGCCCAGGCCACGCCCGCGCTTGAAATCCGCAACCTGCACAAACGCTATGGCGAGCAGGAAATTCTCAAGGGCATTTCGCTGACCGCGCGCGACGGTGACGTGATCTCCATCCTCGGCTCATCCGGCTCTGGCAAGTCCACCCTGCTGCGCTGCATCAACCTGCTGGAGAACCCGCACCAGGGCGAAATCCTCGTCGCCGGTGAAGCCCTCAAACTCAAGGCGCAGAAAAACGGCGACCTGATCGCCGCCGACAACCGCCAGATCAACCGCCTGCGCAGCGAAATCGGCTTTGTCTTCCAGAATTTCAACCTGTGGCCGCACATGTCGATCCTCGACAACATCATCGAGGCGCCGCGCCGCGTGCTCGGCCAGAGCAAGGCCGAGGCCACCGAGCACGCCGAGGCGCTGTTGAACAAGGTCGGCATCTTCGACAAGCGCCACAGCTACCCCGCCCAGCTTTCCGGTGGCCAGCAACAGCGTGCCGCCATCGCCCGTACCCTGGCCATGAAACCCAAGGTCATCCTGTTCGACGAGCCAACCTCGGCGCTCGATCCGGAAATGGTCCAGGAAGTGCTTAACGTCATCCGCGCATTGGCCGAAGAAGGCCGTACCATGCTGCTGGTGACGCACGAGATGAACTTTGCCCGCCAGGTGTCCAGTGAAGTGGTCTTCCTGCACCAGGGCCTGGTCGAAGAGCAAGGATCGCCGCAGCAGGTCTTCGAGAACCCGACCTCGGCGCGTTGCAAGCAATTCATGTCCAGCCACCGCTAACGGAGCACTACATGCAGACCTACAAGAAGTTCCTCCTGGCAGCTGCTGCCACGCTGGTGATGTCGGCCAATGCCATGGCCGCCGAGAAACTGCGCATGGGTATCGAAGCCGCTTACCCACCGTTCAACAACAAGGATGCCAGCGGCCAGGTCGTCGGCTTCGACAAGGACATCGGCGACGCCCTGTGCGCCAAGATGAAGGTCGAATGCGAAGTGGTCACTTCCGACTGGGACGGCATCATCCCGGCGTTGAACGCCAAGAAGTTCGACTTCATCGTCTCCTCGCTGTCGATCACCGATGAGCGCAAGCAGGCGGTGGACTTCACCGACCCGTACTACTCGAACAAGCAGCAGTTCATCGCGCCGAAGAACGTCGACTTCAAGACCGACCGCGCCTCGCTCAAGGGCAAGACCATCGGTACCCAGCGCGCCACCCAGGCGGCAACCTGGCTGGATGACAACGGCGGCATGGACGGCGAGTTCAAGGTCAACCTCTACGACGGCCAGGAAAACGCCTACCTGGACCTGACCTCCGGCCGTGTCGACGCCATCCTCGCCGACAAGTACGCCAACTACGACTGGCTGAAATCCGACGCCGGCAAGAACTACGAGTTCAAGGGCGATCCGGTCAACGAAAGCGACAAGGTCGGCATCGCCGTGCGCAAGGGCGACAACGAACTGCGCAACAAGCTCAATGCCGCGCTGAAGGAAATCGTCGCCGACGGCACCTACAAGAAGATCAACGACAAGTACTTCCCGTTCAGCATCTATTGATTCGCCCCGACAGGCATCGCCGCCATGGCGGTGCCTGTCCCTTGAACAAACTTACCCATGACTATCGACCTGCACGGATTCGGCCCGGCCATGATGGCCGGTACCCTGATGACCGTAAAACTGGCGCTCTGCGCCTTGCTGCTGGGGCTGGCCCTGGGCCTGCTCGGCGCCTTGGCCAAGACTTCGTCGGTCAAGCCGCTGCAATGGCTTGGCGGCACCTATTCCACGTTGGTGCGCGGCGTACCCGAACTGCTTTGGGTGCTGCTCATCTACTTCGGCACCGTCGGGCTGATGAACAGCCTCGGCGCCGCCCTGAACATACCGGGCCTGGAGCTCAGCGCCTTCGCCGCTGGCGTCATCGCCCTCGGCCTGTGCTTCGGCGCCTACGCCACGGAAGTGTTTCGCGGCGCGATCCTGGCCATTCCCAAGGGGCACCGTGAAGCGGGCCTAGCGCTGGGCCTGTCCAAGGGCCGCATCCTCTCGCGGATCATCCTTCCGCAGATGTGGCGCATCGCCCTGCCGGGCCTGGGCAACCTGTTCATGATCCTGATGAAGGACACCGCGCTGGTGTCGGTGATCGGCCTTGAAGAAATCATGCGCCACGCACAGATCGGCGTGACCGTGACCAAGGAGCCGTTCACCTTCTACGCGGTCGCCGCCTGCATCTACCTGGGCCTGACCATCATCGCGATGATCGGCATGCACTTCCTGGAAAAGCGCGCCGCTCGCGGCTTCATGAGGGCCGAGTAAATGAACTGGGAAGTCATCATCAAGTGGCTGCCGCGCCTGGCCCAGGGCGCGACCCTGACCCTGGAGCTGGTGGCCATCGCCGTCATCGCCGGCCTGATCCTGGCCATTCCGCTGGGGGTGGCGCGCTCTTCGCGGCACTGGTACGTGCGCGCCCTGCCCTACGGCTACATCTTCTTCTTCCGCGGCACGCCGCTGCTGGTGCAGCTGTTCCTGGTCTACTATGGCCTGGCCCAGTTCGAAGTGGTGCGCAACAGCTCGCTGTGGCCGTACCTGCGCGATCCGTTCTGGTGCACGGTGCTGACCATGACCCTGCACACCGCCGCCTACATCGCCGAGATCCTGCGCGGCGCCCTGCAGGCGATCCCCAAGGGCGAGATCGAGGCGGCCCGTGCACTGGGCATGTCGCGGGGCAAGACGTTGTTCTACATCATGCTGCCGCGCGCCACGCGCATCGGCCTGCCGGCCTACAGCAACGAAGTGATCCTGATGCTCAAGGCCAGCGCCCTGGCCAGCACCGTGACGTTGCTGGAGCTAACCGGCATGGCGCGGACCATCATCGCCCGCACCTACCTCCCGGTGGAGATCTTCTTTGCCGCCGGGGTGTTCTACCTGGTGATCTCGTTCGTGCTGGTGCAAGGCTTCAAGGTACTGGAGCGCTGGCTGCGCGTGGATGCCTGCCAGGGACGTTGAGCCCATGAAGACCTCGGGGCTGCACAGCAGCCCCTCTCGACCGCGCCCCGGTGCTCGAATGACCACAACATCCTGCCTGCAAAACGACCAGCTCCTCGAGCGCTTCCAGGCCCTCGACCGCTTCCTCGCACAGCACCAGCCGCTGTGGCACCCACGCCCGTTCACCCACCTGCGCCTGGCGTGGGAAGACGAACACCCGGAACTGTCCCATTGGCTTCGCCAATGTACCCTCGAACAAGCCGAGTCCCTCGACACTCCCGAGGCCCCGGCCCCCTTCCCACAACTGGCCGCCAAAGCCGCGCAGCTGTCCGCCGTCGGCGAACTGCCCGACGCCGGCCTGCATCCCGCCGGCCACCGCCTCGATGTCGGTGTCCCTGGCCGCAAGTGGCAGCAGATCGAAGCCTTCAGCCGTCGCCTGGCGTTCAGTCAACCCGCCCGGCACTGGCTCGACTGGTGTTCCGGCAAAGGCCACCTGGGCCGTCGCCTGCTACAGCCCGGCCAGCGCCTGACCTGCCTGGAGTACGACGCCGAACTGGTCAGCGCCGGCAAGGCCCTGAGCGAGCACCATCACTTGCCTGCCACCCACGTGCATCAGGACGTCATGGCCGCCGACAGCGCTCGCCACCTGGACGGCGACAAGAGCGTGGTCGCCCTGCACGCCTGCGGCGAACTGCATGTTCGGCTCATGCAATTGGCAAGCCAGCAGGGTTGCCGGCAGATCGCCGTTGCGCCCTGCTGCTACAACCGCATCCAGGGCCAGGCCTATCAGCCGCTCTCCCGCGCCGCCCGAGCCTCGAGTCTGGCGTTGACCCAGGAAGACCTGGGCCTGCCGCTGAGCGAAGCGGTCACCTCCAGCCTGCGCACCCGCCGCCAGCGTGACAGCTCCATGGCCCGCCGCCTGGGCTTCGACCTCCTGCAGCGCCAGCAACGTGGCGTAGACGACTACCTGCCCACGCCATCGCTGCCGGTCAGCTGGCTGGCAAAGCCCTTCGAGCAGTACTGCCGCGACCTGGCCGAACTCAAACAGGTCATGATCAGCGGCAATCCCGACTGGGCCTTCCTGGAAGCAGCCGGCCAGCGACGCCTGGCCGAGGTGCGCAACCTCGAGCGGGTACGCAATCTCTTCCGCCGCCCCCTGGAAATGTGGCTGGTGCTCGACCGCGCCTTGTTCCTTCAGGAGCAAGGCTATGCGGTGAGGGTCGGCGTGTTCTGCGACTACCCGCTAACGCCTCGCAACTTGCTGCTGCTTGGCGAGCGCGACATAGCACCGCAGGGCAGTTGACAGCCTGTGGATAACTCTGTGAACAAGCTTGTGATGAAAGTCACCAAATGTTGGATCCAGAGGCTATTTGCGCGGGTTTGCTTATTCCACTGCAGCCGGCAAAGTCAGTAAAAACAGGCCTTTGCGCAAAGACCGATGGTAGCGCCGATCGGCATGCCTTTCGCGCAAGCAATCAATGCCCATTGTGCATAAACCATTCGGCCAAGCGCTCTGGCAGGGGTGTTGTCAAGCCAGTTTGAGCAAGCTCATGCCTACCAGCAGCAGCACCAGGCCGAGCCAGCCGCGCCCGGCCAGGCGCTGGCCGAACAGGGCCCAGCCCATGGCCACGGTGGCAAGAATGCCGAAGCCACCCCAGATGGCGTAGGCCAGCGACAGGTCGATGTCCTTGACCGCCTGGGCCAGCGCGGTGAACGCCGCCAGCACACACAGGATCGAGGCCATGCCCAGGCCCTTGCGGCTAAAACCCTCGGAATACTTGAGCAGCAGGTTGGCCAGGACTTCCAGCACGATGGCCAGGCCCAGCCAGGCAAATGGCATCAGCATGGCGCCGCCTCCCCTTCACGCTCGACGGCCTTGGCCCGAGTGCCGGCCTTGACCAGCAGGATACCGGCGATCATCACCGCCAGGCCCAGGGCCTTGGTCCAGCCCAGGCTTTCGCCGAGCCAGAGCACGCTGATCAAGGTAATCAGCACGATACCGAACCCTTCCCACAGCGCGTAGGCGACACCCACCGGCACCCGCTTGACCGCCAGGGCCAGGAAGAAATACGACAGACAGATCATGACGTACATGACGGCATGCCCCAGCACGGGGAAATGGGTGGCGGCGAGTTTCATCGACGCCGTGCCGATCACCTCGAAGGTGATGGCGACGATCAGGTAGATCCAGGAACGCATGATGCCCTCCCATGGGCGACAGCAGCCGAGCGCACAGGTATCGGCGCCAGACAGAGATGGTTATGGCTGTAGAGGGAGGGTGGCGCTAGAGGTCGCCGGTCCAGTGACGTTCACGGGAAACCAGGCGGGAGGAGGAGAGGAGCTTGAAAGCTTTGCTGTTCAACATAATGAACACGAGATTAGCTGAACTGATCGATTAAGTCAAAACGATAGGGTTAGACTAAATGTTTCTCGCGAAAAATTGCGCGCCTCCAGATTTATCCCCTTAAAGCCTGCTGAAAGCTTCGTAAATTATATTCCCCACAGTCGTTCCTATAGGGATGACCCTGCGACTGCTCTATAGCGTAGGCAAGCTTCCTCAGCATGGGAGCGGGCTGGCCCCGCGAACACCGGCAAGGCCTGTGCCATGCTCACCCCCTCCCCCTGCGACAAACCGTCGCCACAGTCAAAAATACAAAATTAATTATTGTTTTACGATAATTATTCAAGAATAATCCGCCCCGTTCATCACTGTACGGAGGCACCCCATGAACAGTAGATCCGTGGCCTATGCGCGTTCGCGCCTACGCACCATCGGCACATTTGCCGCCTACCTGGCCTGGACGACCGCGATCGTCGAGTTGGCGGCCATCCCGTTGCTCTGCATCTTCGACTTCCCTGAAATGCTCAACGGCTACCTGCAGGCCTATGGCGACCAGATGCCCCTGCTGCTGGAACCCGGCTACATGCCATCTCCCCTGGCCATCGGCCTGGTACTGGCCGTGGACATGATCCCGACAATGATTTCCGTCATTGCCCTAAGCCTGACCGGCCTGTTCTTCCATCGGCTGTCCCGTGGCCAGACCTGGTCCTCGGACAACATCAAGCTGCTGTGGTGGGTCGGCCTGCTGTGCATCTTCACCCCGTTGCTGTGGCCGGTGACCTACACCTTGCAGGGCCTGGCCCTGGCCATCGACCTGCCGG
Source organism: Pseudomonas sp. DrBHI1 (assembly GCF_002205115.1). Classification (NCBI taxonomy): domain Bacteria; kingdom Pseudomonadati; phylum Pseudomonadota; class Gammaproteobacteria; order Pseudomonadales; family Pseudomonadaceae; genus Pseudomonas; species Pseudomonas sp. DrBHI1. The sequence goes on along the minus strand of NZ_NIBE01000059.1, from coordinate 175,457 downwards.
CCGGCGAAAGGAGCTTCAGCTTCTCGATCGGTGTATCATCGCAGGCTGTCTACGAGATCATGAAAGGCATCTTGCTGTGTGCCTTCTCGCTGCTCATGCGTGACGCCAAGACCATCAGCGATGAACATAACTGTTATGTCTGACTGCTTCCTATGCCGATAATCATCCGCCTCGACGTCGTCATGGCCCGGAACAAGATGCGTTCCAAGGACCTGGCGGAAATCATCGGTATCACGGAAGCGAACCTGTCGCTGCTGAAGAACGGCAAGATCAAGGGTTTCAAGATCGAGACCCTCGAGAAGCTGTGTCGCGCCCTGAACTGCCAGCCCGGCGACCTGCTGGAGTTCAGCGACGAATGATCAAGGACTGCAACACCCATGGCATTTTCCCCCAAGGGCCTGGCCGCCCTGGTACTGGCCTGCCTGCTGCTGGCCGGCTGCGGCCCTAGCTACACCTACAGATACTCGCCACCGCCCAGCGCGCATGGCATCAATTGCATCAACAGCTGTTCGACCGAGCGCAACCACTGCCAGCAGATGGCGCGCCTGCAGGAGAACAGCGAACGTGCGTTGCACCAGGCCGAGATGAGGGCCTACCAGTACTGCAAGAACGGCAAGAGCAAGAAGGAAGCGCGTCACAGTTGCTACTACCCGAGCTACCCCTCCTACACGGGGAGCAGCTACAGTTGCGGCAATGACTACGACTCCTGCTACATGGCCTGCGGCGGCACCATCCAGCGCATCCTGAACAAAGACTGATCCCGGAACGGACTCGAACATCGTGAAACACACCAAGCCCTTCGCCCTGCTGACCCTCGCCCTGGCCATGACCGGCTGCGCCAGCGGCACGCCATCGAGCAAGCCCGCCCCGTTGAACTGGAACATGCCCGGCATGCAACTGGGCGGCGACCGCGGCCTGCCCCTGCACAACGCCGACGGCAGCTGCCGCAAGCGCGGCTGCGACAACGGCAAGCTGTTCTTCAACCCGGGCCAGCCCGAGCCAAGCGTCAACTCGATTCACCGCGGCTGGTAGGAAAATTCTCCTTTCTGCGCGGTGACTTAGGGGAATGTGCGATGGATGCAACGAAGTGGTTTACAGCGGCAAATCCATCGCTATAATGACGCCCCTGTGCCGGTATAGCTCAGATGGTAGAGCAACTGACTTGTAATCAGTAGGTCCCGGGTTCGATTCCTGGTGCCGGCACCATCCTCAAAAGCCTCGACGAATGTCGGGGCTTTTTCGTTTCAGCCCCTGCGACACATTGCCCACCCTCTCCGCTTCTTGTTCTCCCTCAATAAACCTTACCTTTAAAGCGGCTATTCCTGTGCCAGACGGCTTTCGTCGACTTAAGGAGAAGTCCCATGAACGAGCAAGAAGGCGTGTCCCTCACCCGGCGTGGCATGCTGGCCGGTACCGTGTTACTGGGCGTCGGCGCCTCGGCGCTTGGCAGTGGCCTGGCAAAGGCCGCGACCGCCGTACCGGGCCAGGACCCGGCGGTTGGCCTGGCGAAACTGGAACGTGTCAGCGTCGAGCTGGTGGCGCCGCCGCAAGTCCACGCTCATACCCAGCGTGCCGAGGGCAAGCCGCGGATCGTCGAGTTCCGCATGGTCATCGAAGAGAAAGAACTGGCCATCGACACCGCCGGCGCCTACATCCACGCCATGACGTTCAACGGCTCGGTTCCCGGCCCGCTGATGGTGGTGCATGAGGGCGACTACGTGGAACTCACCCTGGTCAACCCAGCCAGCAACAGCATGATGCACAACATCGATTTCCACGCCTCCACCGGCGCCCTCGGCGGCGGCGAGCTGACCCACGTGAAGCCCGGCGAGCAGGTCAAGCTGCGCTTCAAGGCCGACCGTGCCGGGGTGTTCGTATACCACTGCGCACCGGGCGGGGCGATGATTCCCTGGCATGTGGTGTGCGGCATGAACGGCGCGATCATGGTCCTGCCCCGCGATGGCCTGAAGGACCCCGAGGGCCGGCCATTGCGCTACGACAAAGTCTGGTACATCGGCGAACAGGACTACTACATCCCCCGCGACAAGGACGGCAAGTACAAGCGCTACGCCAACCCCATGGCCAGCTTCGGTGACATGAGCCAGCTGATGAAAGGGCTGGTGCCCAGCCATGTGGTGTTCAACGGCAGCGTCGGTGCCCTGACCGGCAAGCAGGCGCTCACCGCCAAGGTCGGCGAGACCGTGCTGATCGTTCACTCCCAGGCCAACCGCGATACCCGCCCGCACCTGATCGGCGGCCACGGCGACTATGTCTGGGCCTCGGGCAAGTTCGCCAACCCGCCGCAGCGCAACCTGGAAACCTGGTTCATTCCCGGCGGCGCGGCGGGCGCGGCGTTGTATACCTTCCGCCAGCCCGGGCTGTACACCTACCTCAACCACAACCTGATCGAAGCGGTGATGCTCGGCGCCGCCGCGCATGTGCAGGTCGAGGGCCACTGGAACGACGACCTGATGAAACAGGTGCAGGCGCCCGGGCCGATCAGCTAGCGGCATTGACCCCGATCAAGCCCCTTGGCCATGCGCGGCATAGCCTGAGCGCAGGCATTCACTTCATGGAGGGAAACATGGCCAAGCGATTTCCCAGCAACCCCAGCCATCCCGAACGGATCTGCTGGGGCTGCGACCTGTACTGCCCGGCCAAGGCACTGGCATGCGGCAACGGCGCGGACCGGACCATGCATCCGGTGGAGTTGTTCGGGGAGGATTGGAACCAACTGGACGATCATCTCGACAGGCCAATCGACCCCCACCCGGATCGCCAATCGAACGCAGGTTGATCCGGCCCTCCAAACTACAGATCTCGATTGGACTGAAACGATGGCGAATTGTGCGTCAGCGTGCGCCTACCGTTGGACGCGAGCGCCCGATCACTTGCAGTCCCCCTGCAAGATCCTGAGCGCCGCTTCGGCCAGGAAGCCCGAACGGTTCTTGTGCTCCGGATGGTTCTGCACGTACGCGTCGATGCGGGTGAGCAAATACGCCGGCAGCATGATGTTGAGCTTCTCGGCCTTGCCCAGGTAACGGCTGATGTCGATCAGCGCCCAGGTACAGCCGGCATAGGCCGGATTCGCCGCGTGCACGCTGACCAGGCGGGCCTTGGGGATCTCTTGCTGGTCCTGGGCCAGCAGTTCGAGGTGGCCTTCGATGGCCTCGCGGGCCATGGCAATGGCGTTGTCGAGGTCCTCGCCGGCCGAGAAACAGCCTGGAATATCAGGGACTTCCACACCCCTGGCATGTTTATCGTCACCGGGGAGAATCGCAATGGGGAACGACATGGTGATAGGTCTCCTCGTCGCAACGAGTGGGCTGCCAGGAGGGGAAGTATGGTAAGAGGCACAGCATGAGCATCTGGAGAAGTGATGCGGGATCTTGCGGAAAGGGAAAACGGATCGATCAAAGTACCGCCAGCGCCTTTCTCTTCAGCACCTCCAGGTCCATCACGGGCACACCGGTCAGCTTCGCCATCTCGTCCCACTCACGCAGGCGCAGACTCACCCGGAACAGAGGATCGGCCTCGAACGCGTCGGCTTCGCTGTTGTTCATCACCCCGCCCTGGTAGGCCAGCGTGCGCCGGCTGGCCTCGCTCAGGCGAGCGTAGTAGCCGGGCTGGCGCAAGGTCAGGTAGCGCTTGGCCTCGACGTGATACTGCACCAGCCGCGCCAGTCGCTCGCTGAAACCGCAGCGGCGCAGGTACTCGGCGCCGATGCGCTCATGGCTGACGATGCCATAGCCGCCCATGTCCTCGCCCTCGCACAGGTGGCCGATGTCGTGGAAGAAGGCAGCGAGGATCACTTCGTCGTCGTAGCCCTCCTCCATCGCCAACTGGGCGGCCTGGGACATGTGCTCGACCTGGGTGATGGCTTCGCCGATGTAGTCGGCGCTGCCATGACGGTCATAGAGGGCAAAGATGTCGCTGACAATCTGGGAGGATGTTGCCATCACGCGGGCTCCTGTTCTGACGGATGTGACGCCGTAGCGGGGCAAGCCCGCTCCCACGATCTTGCAGGAACAGGCTCGCTGCGCGAAGGCTTTACTGCTGGGCGACCTTCTCGGACTTGCCGTCGTAGCGCTTGCGCCACTCACTGAGGATCTGGTCGCGGTTCTTCGAGGCCCAGGCGAAGTCGTTCTTGATCAGGCGCTGCTCGTAATCGGCCGGCAACTCGGTCTGCGGCTTGGCGATGCCCGGCGCGGCGAGCACGGCGAAGTTCTCCTTGTACAGCTCCATGGCCGCGGGGCTCGCGGAGAAGTCGGCCAGGCGCCTGGCGGCATCGGCCTTCGGCGAGCCCTTGATCACCGCGGTGGCTTCGATCTCCCAGCCCAGGCCTTCCTTGGGCAGCACGATATCCAGCGGCGCGCCCTGGCGCTTGAGCTGCACGGCCGGGTACTCGAAGGAGATGCCGATCGGGAATTCACCGGCGGCCGCCAGCTTGCACGGCTTGGAGCCGGAATGAACGTACTGGCCGATGTTCTGGTGCAGCGCATCCATGTAGGCCCAGCCCTGCGGTTCGCCGAAGGTCTGCAGCCAGGCGCTCACATCCAGGAAGCCGGTGCCGGACGAGGCCGGGTTGGGCATGACGATCTTGCCCTTGTATTCAGGCTTGGTCAGGTCCTGCCAGCTCACCGGCTTGCTCAGGCCCTGCTTCTCGGCCTCGACGGTGTTGAAGCAGAGGGTCGCGGCCCACACGTCCATGCCCACCCAGGCCGGCGGGTTGGCGGCGTCGCGATAGTTGGCCGAGATCTTGCCCAGGTCTTTCGGCGCATAGGCCTCGAGCATGCCGTTCTGATCGAGGATGGCCAGGCTGGAAGCAGCCAGGCCCCACACCACGTCGGCCTGCGGACGGTCCTTCTCGGCCAGCAGCTTGGCGGTGATGATGCCGGTGGAGTCGCGCACCCACTTGATCTCGATGTCGGGGTTGGCCTTTTCGAAAGCCTGCTTGTAGCGCTTGAGCTGCTCGGCCTCGAGGGCGGTGTAGACGGTCAGCTGGGTCGCGGCCGAGGCCTGCAGGCTGAAGACAGCGGATACGGCAGCGGCAAGTGCGAGGGGCTTGAACATGATGCGGTTCCTATCAGTGTGGGCAGTCGGTCAATGGCCTGGGGCGCGCTGGCGCCAGGCCTGGGAGCGGCGCAGCAGGCCGCGTGAGGCACCGGCCAGCAGCAAGGATGCGGCAGCGCTGGTGAGCAGGATCAGGGTCGACATGGCAGCGGCACCGCCGACGTTGCCGGCGTCGTCCATGTTCAGCACGGCAACGGCGGCGAGGATGGTGTCGGGGCTGTACAGGAAGATCGCCGCCGACACGGTGGTCATGGCCGAGACAAACAGGTAGCGAATGATGTCCAGCAGCGCCGGCAGGCAAATCGGCACGGTGACCCGCATGAAATGCCTGTACAGCGGCGCCTTGAGCGACAGCGCGGCGGCCTCGAACTCGCCATCGAGCTGGCGCAGTGCGGTGGTGGCGGTCATCTGCGCGGTGGTCAGGTAGTGAGCGATGGTGCACACCACCAGCAGCGCCATGCTGCCGTAGAACACATGCAGCGGGTTGCCGTTGAGGTTGAAGAAGAACACGTAGCCCAGGCCCAGCACCAGGCCGGGCACCGCCATGGGAATAAAGCTCAGCAGGCGCAGCAGTTGGTTGAGCAGGCGCTGCCCCTGGGTCTTCTCCATCAAGTAGGCGCCGGTGAAGATCACCACGCTGCCGATCAGCGCGGTGCCGATGGCCATGGTCACGCTGTTGCGATAGGCCAGCCAACCACCACCGGCGGTGTCCTCGAACATGTAGTGCTTGAGCGACAGCGACAGGTTGTACGGCCAGAACGTGACCAGCGACGAGTACACCGCCATGCCGATCACCGCCAGCAGTGCCGCGCACACCAGCAGCACGATGGCCAGGAAGCAGCCATCGCGCAGCCGCGATGGCTTGGGCTCGAACACCTGGGCACGGCCGCTCATGGCGTCGCCCTGGCGGCGACGCAACCAGGCATCGACGGCGAAACTGAGCAGCGCCGGCACCAGCAGCACCATGCCGATCAGCGCGCCACGACCGAACTGCTGCTGGCCGACCACGGCCTTGTAGGCTTCCAGGGCCAGCACCTGGTAATCCCCACCTACCACGACAGGCACGCCGAAATCGGTGATGGTCAGGGTGAACACCAGGCAGAACGCGGCGAACACCGCCTGGCGCGTGGCCGGCCAGGTGATGCTGAAGAATGCCCGCGCCGGCCCAGCCCCCATGCTCGAGGCGGCGTCGAACAGTCGCGCGTCGGCCAGCGACAGCGCCGAAAGCAGGATCATCAGGGCGTGGGGGAAGGTGTAGATGGCCTCGCCGATGACGATGCCCCAGAAGCCGTAGATGTTGTCGCTGAGCAGCCCGCGCAGCAGGCCCTGGTTGCCGAACAGGTACACCAGGGCGATGGCCGGCAGCATCGACGGCGCCAGCAACGGCAGCAGCGAGATGCCTCGCCAAAGGCCCTTGGCCGGAATCAGCGTGCGTTGCAGGGCATAGGCAAACAGGTAGGCCAGCGGCACGACAATGGCAGCGACGGTGAAGGCCACCGCCAGGCTGTTGCCGAGCAGCCAGTGGAAGTTCTCGCTGGCGAACAGCTCACGGGCCGCCGGCAGGCCGCCGCCCTGCCCGGCTTCAGCGCTGAAACCGCGCCAGAAGATCGCCAGCAACGGCATCAGCACCGCCAGCACCAGCAAGATCAGCAGCAGGCTCTTGCCACCGACCACGAACAGACGGTCCCCTAGAGCGACACCACTGCGAGGTGCGACCTTGGTGGAGGTGAGCGGCAGGGTCATCGGCGCGGCCATCTCAGGCGAACACCTGCAGGCTCTGCGGCGGCAGGGCCACCCAGATGTCCTGCGAGCCCAGGCGCGGCATCGCCTCCGGCGCCAGCTCCGCAAGCAATGCGTGGCCCGGCAGGGCCTTGAACTCGAAGCTCATGCGGCAGCGGTTGCCGAGGAAAGTGATCTCGCGGACCTTGGCCGGGAACAGGTTTTCCTCGTGTACCACCGGGTTGACGGTGATCGCCTCGGGCCGGCAGAACAGCCGCCCACTGCTGGCGCCAGCGGCGTTGGCCGCCAGGCGCATGTGCAGGCCGCCGACCTGGGCATGGCTGTCGCCGCTGCGCTGGAACGGCAGCCAGTTGCCTTGGCCGACGAATTCGGCGACAAACGGCGTGGCCGGCTGGTCATAGATCTCCTGGGGCGTGGCGTACTGCTCGACCTGGCCGTTGTTCATCACGGCGATGCGGTCGGCCATCAGCATGGCCTCGTCCTGGTTGTGGGTGACCATCAGCGTGGTGATGCCAAGTTGACGCTGCAGCTGGCGCAGTTCGGTGCACAGGTGCTCGCGCACACGGGCGTCCAGCGCCGACATCGGCTCGTCGAGCAGCAGCAGCGACGGCGAGGGCGCCAGCGCTCGGGCCAGGGCCACGCGCTGCTGCTGGCCGCCGGACAGCTGGCCGGGGTATTTCTTCTCGCTGCCGGCAAGGCCGACCAGCTCGAGCATTTCACCGACCCGCTGGCGCGAGGCCTCACGGCCGCTGCCGGCCAAGCCGTAGGCGATGTTGGCCTCGACGGTGAGGTTGGGGAACAGGGCGTAGGACTGGAACAGGATGCCGTAGTCACGGGCCTGGGGTGGCAGCTCGGAGATGTCGCGCTCGCCAATGTATAACGTCCCGCGGTCCTGGCGTTCGAGCCCGGCGATGCAGCGCAGCAAGGTGGTCTTGCCACAGCCCGATGGGCCGAGCAGGCACACCAGCTCGCCGGCGGCGATGTCGAGAGAGACGTCGTTGAGTGCGGTGAAGGCGCCGAAGCGCTTGTGGATACCGCGCACTTTCATCTGTGCGCCTGGCGTGGCGTCGTTCATGGCAAGGCCTCATCGAAGAGATGGGGCCATGCTAGGAAGGCTGTGAGACGGTTGTGTGGCGAGGGGGTAAAAACGAGTGATAGTGGTATTGGTGGATTTTTGTAGTGGCCCTTCTGGGTTTTAGCCGTTAGCCAAACAAAAAAGGGAGGCCACCAGGGCCTCCCGCTTTCATGACGCAGTGAAACTCAGAACAGTACGCGCGAGCGGATGGTGCCCTTCACGTGCTGCAGTTTCTCCTGGGCCAGGTCCGAGTACTCGGCGTCGACGTCGATGACCACGTACCCCACTTTCTCGTTGGTCTGCAGGAACTGACCGGAGATGTTGATACCGTTCTCGGCGAACACCTTGTTGATCTCGCTGAGCACGCCCGGGATGTTTTCGTGGATGTGCAGCAGGCGGTGCTTGCCTGGGTGGGCCGGCAGGGCCACTTCCGGGAAGTTGACCGACGATACGGACGTACCGTTGTCGCTGTACTTGACCAGTTTCTCGGCCACTTCCAGGCCAATGTTGGCCTGGGCCTCGGCGGTGGAACCACCGATATGCGGGGTCAGGATCACGTTGTCCAGGCCGCGCAGCGGGCTTTCGAACTCTTCGTCGTTGGAGCGCGGCTCGACCGGGAACACGTCGATGGCGGCGCCGATCAGGTGCTTGTCCTTGATCGCGGCGGCCAGATGGTCCAGCTCGACCACGGTACCTCGGGCGGCGTTGATCAGGATCGAGCCCTTCTTCATCGCGCGGATTTCCTTCTCGCCGATCATCCACTGGGTGGACGGCAGCTCAGGCACGTGCAGCGAGACGATGTCGGCCAGGCCCAGCAGCTCGTGCAGGCTGGTGACCTGTACCGCGTTGCCCAGCGGCAGCTTGGTCAGCGGGTCGAAGAAGTACACCTGCATGCCCAGGCTCTCGGCCAGGACCGACAGCTGGGTGCCGATCGAGCCGTAGCCGACGATGCCCAGCTTCTTGCCACGGATCTCGAAGGAGTTGGCCGCGCTCTTGATCCAGCCGCCACGGTGGCAGGAAGCGTTCTTCTCGGGGATGCCGCGCAGCAGCAGGATCGCTTCGGCCAGCACCAGCTCGGCCACCGAACGGGTGTTCGAGTAAGGGGCGTTGAACACGGCGATACCGCGCTCGCGAGCCGCTTCCAGGTCGACCTGGTTGGTGCCGATGCAGAAGCAACCGACCGCCACCAGTTTCTTCGCGCAGTCGAAGATCTCTTCGGTCAGTTGGGTGCGCGAGCGGATGCCGATGAAATGGGCATCGGCGATCTTTTCCTTCAGCTCGGCTTCCGGCAGCGAACCAGTGAGGTATTCGATGTTGGTGTAGCCGGCGGCCTTGAGGGTATCGACCGCGTTCTGGTGCACACCTTCAAGAAGAAGGAACCGGATCTTGCTCTTGTCGAGAGAAGTCTTGCTCATCTGCGTAAACCTGTATCCCGGAGAAAAATGGCGAAGAGGGGGTGAAGCGGCGCGGCGTCGGCCTTAGCACGAACAGCGGGAGGGCTATGCTAGCATACGCGACACAATCTGAGCTTATGCCGACAGGTGAAGCGTGCTCAGGGTGACTATGAATAAGTCGAGAGTTCCAGCGATGACCCAGTCTGCGGTAATTGATGAGCTGATGACCCTGGTCGACCCTGGCAAGGTCCTCACCGACCCGGCCTCGCTCGAGGCCTACGGCAAGGACTGGACCAAGCACTACCCGCCGGCTCCCACCGCCATCGTCTTCCCCAAGTCTGTCGAGCAGGTACAGGCCATCGTGCGCTGGGCCAACCGGCACAAGGTCGCCCTGGTGCCATCGGGCGGGCGTACCGGCCTGTCGGGCGCCGCCGTGGCCGCCCATGGCGAGGTGGTGGTGGCCTTCGATTACATGAACCAGATCCTGGCCTTCAATGAATTCGACCGCACCGTAGCCTGCCAGCCAGGGGTCGTCACCCGCCAGTTGCAACAGTTTGCCGAGGACCAAGGCCTCTATTACCCAGTGGACTTCGCCTCGAGCGGTTCCAGCCAGATCGGCGGCAACATCGGTACCAACGCTGGCGGGATCAAGGTGATTCGCTACGGCATGACCCGCAACTGGGTGGCCGGGTTGAAAGTGGTCACCGGCAAGGGCGAGCTGCTCGAGCTGAACAAGGACCTGATCAAGAACGCCACCGGCTACGACTTGCGCCAGCTGTTCATCGGCGCCGAAGGCACCCTGGGCTTCGTGGTCGAGGCCACCATGCGCCTGGACCGCGCGCCGCGCAACCTCACCGCCATGGTGCTGGGCACGCCCGATTTCGACGCGATCATGCCGGTGCTGCACGCCTTCCAGGGCAAGCTCGACCTGACGGCCTTCGAGTTCTTTTCCGACAAGGGTCTGGCCAAGATCCTCGCCCGGGGTGATGTGCCCGCGCCGTTCGAAACCGACTGCCCGTTCTACGCCCTGTTGGAGTTCGAAGCCAGCACCGAGGAAGTGGCCAACGAGGCCCTGGCCACCTTTGAGCACTGCGTGGAGCAGGGCTGGGTGCTCGATGGGGTGATGAGCCAGAGCGAGACCCAGCTGAAGAACCTGTGGAAGCTGCGCGAGTACCTGTCCGAGACCATCTCGCACTGGACGCCGTACAAGAACGACATCTCGGTCACCGTGTCCAAGGTGCCGGCTTTCCTGCGCGATATCGACGCCATCGTCGGCAAGCACTACCCGGACTACGAAGTGGTCTGGTACGGCCACATCGGCGACGGCAACCTGCACCTGAACATCCTCAAGCCCGACCACATGAGCAAGGACGACTTCTTCGCTTCCTGTGCCAAGGTCAACAAATGGGTGTTCGAGATCGTCGAACGCTACAACGGCTCGATCTCCGCCGAGCATGGCGTGGGCATGACCAAGCGTGACTACCTGGGCTACAGCCGCTCGCCGGAGGAAATTGCCTGCATGAAGGCGATCAAGGCCGTGTTCGACCCGAACGGCATCATGAATCCGGGTAAGATCTTCGCTCCCGAATAAAAAGCAGTATTCACAGGAGTCGGCCATGAGTTACCAGCACCAGTACGTAGACGGCACGCGCATCCACTTCCCGCTGGGCAAGGTGGTGTGCATCGGCCGCAACTACGCCGAGCATGCCAAGGAACTGGACAACCCCATCCCCAGCGAGCCGCTGCTGTTCATAAAACCCGGCAGCTGCGTGGTGCCCCTGGAAGGCGGCTTCAAGATCCCGACCGAGCGCGGTTCGGTGCACTACGAAGCGGAGATCGCCGTGCTGCTGGGCAAGCCTCTGTCCACCCATCCCTCCGAGGAAGAGGTGCTCGACGCCATCTCCGGCTTTGCCCCGGCGCTGGACCTCACTCTGCGCGATGTGCAGGCGAAGCTGAAGGAAAAGGGCCTGCCCTGGGAACTGGCCAAGTGTTTCGATGGCGCCTGCGTGCTGCCGCCGTTCGTGTCGGCCGGTACCTTCGAGGACCTGACCGATATCGGCATTCGTCTGACCATTAACGGCAAGGTACGCCAGGACGGCAACAGCGCGCTGATGCTCAACCCGATCGTGCCGATGATCCAGCATATGGCGGCGCATTTCTCCCTGCAGGCCGGCGATGTCATCCTCACCGGCACCCCGGCGGGCGTGGGGCCGTTCAATGTGGGCGATGAGCTGGTGCTGGAACTTCCGGGCGCGAGCCGGTTCGAAGGCCGGGTGCTCTGACCAAGATCGACGACGGCGCAATGCCGTCGTCGCCGCCCTTGCCGGTAGGATTTGTCGTTTTTTTCACAATTGATCCGGATAATTCGCTGTTTCCCGCTCCTTTGCCGACCGTGGCGACCACCCTGCCGCCTATTTCCAGGATCCCTGTCCGATGACCAATCCCCCCAGCGCATCCCTGCCGCCAAAGCGACGACTGATCACCCGCTGGTCGCTGTGGCTGCTTGCGCTGGCGATCATCGCCTATGGCCTGGTGGTGGCCATGCATTGGGATGACCGTGGCCTGCTGTGGATAAAGGAAGGCTTCGAAAGCCAGGCCGAGCGCCAGGAAAGCATCTGGCTGCCGGACTACGTGGTCGACATCGATGCCAAGCCGTTGCCGGGCATGGAGCGTGACGAAGCATCGGACCTCGCGTTCAATCCGCACACCCGCACCTTGTTCTCGGTCATGGGCAAGCACCCATTCCTGGTCGAGCTCACCCTTGACGGTGATGTATTGCGCAAGATTCCCCTGGTGGGCTGGTCGAACCCGGAAGGCGTGGCGGTACTCGAAAATGGCCAGGTCGCCATTGTCGACGAGCGCAACCATGACCTGACGCTGGTCAAGGTGGATGCCACCTCGACATCGCTGAACCGCGCCGACTATCCGTCCTATGACCTGGGCAATACCGAGGATGGCAACAAGGGCTTCGAAGCCATTGCCTGGGACCAGATCCGGCAGCGGCTGATCATCGGCGCCGAGCGGCCACCGAAACTGTTCATCTGGAGCACTGACGGCCAAGGCCCGCTCAAGGGCGACAAGCAACCGCTGCCCAGCGACGAATTGGACCTGCGCAACCTGTCGGCACTGGGCATCGACCCGCGCACCGGTCACCTGCTGGCACTGTCGGCGGACTCCAACATGCTGCTCGAACTGGACGAGAAGGGCGAGCAGGTCAGCTTCATGACCTTGCTCGGTGGCTTCAACGGCCTGGGTGACACCATTCCGCGGGCTGAAGGTGTGGCGATGGATGACAGGGGCAACCTGTACATCATCAGTGAGCCCAACCTGTTCTATCGTTTCAGGAAGCCCTGAACTGCCAGACTTTCCTGATGATGGCATTAAGCTTTGCTTCAGTTGATAGTGGTTAGCTACGCGCTCCTTTCGCCGAGTCCGTCCGCATGCGCCGCCACCTTCGCCTGATCTTCGCCTTCATCGTGCTTGTTGTCCTGCTCGTCCTGGCTGCTGCCGGGCATGAGTTCCGCCTGTTCGAGCGCGGCTGGTTCAACCTCAAGACCTGGTGGCAACCGGCCGAACAAAGCATCGGCCTGGATCGCTACCGGGTGGCGATCGAAGCGCAGCCCATCGTCGGGCTGGACGACGACATCTCGGCGCTGACCTACGATCCCGACCGCAAGAGCCTGTTCACCGTCACCAATGCCCGCTCGGAGCTGATCGAGCTGTCGCTGGACGGCCGTATCCTGCGCCGCGTGCCGCTGACCGGCTTCGGTGACCCCGAGGCGGTAGAGTATGTGGGACCCAACAGCTACGTGATCACCGACGAGCGCCAGCAGCGGCTGATTCGCGTGCGCCTGGACGACGACACCCTGTTCCTCGACGCCAGCGATGCCGAGCAGCTGTCCCTTGGCATCGGTCTCAATGGCAACAAGGGCTTCGAGGGACTGGCCTACGACTCGGCGGGCAAGCGCCTGTTCGTGGCCAAGGAGCGGGATCCGATGATGATCTACGAGGTGCATGGTTTTCCCCATGACAACCCCGACAAGCCCTATGCCGTGCATGTGGTGCAGGACCGCAAGCGTGACCGGCGGCTGTTCGTGAGGGACCTGTCGAGCCTGCAGTTCGACGAACGCAGCGGGCACCTGCTGGCGCTGTCGGACGAGTCGCGGTTGGTGCTGGAGCTGGATGTGGAGGGCAGGCCGCTCAGCACGCTGTCGCTGCGCAAGGGGTCTCAGGGTTTGAAGCAGACCGTGCCGCAGGCGGAGGGGATTGCGATGGATGACGCTGGGACCATTTACCTGGTCAGCGAGCCGAACCTGTTCTATGTGTTCAAGCAGCCGGCTGATTGATTGCCTGGGCTGACGCTATCGCGGGGCAAGCCGGCTCCCACCGTGGGAGCGGGCTTGCCCCGCGATGAGGCTTACTCGGCCTTGAGGGTCTTCACGCCTTCTGCGGTCCCCAGCAACAGCACATCCGCAGGACGCGCCGCGAACAGGCCATTGGTGACCACGCCGACAATGGCGTTGATCTGGCTTTCCAGCTCCACCGGGTTGGTGATCTGCAGGTTGTGCACATCCAGAATGACGTTGCCGTTGTCGGTCACCACGCCTTCACGGTAGACCGGGTCACCGCCCAGCTTGACCAGCTGGCGCGCCACATGGCTGCGGGCCATCGGAATCACCTCGACCGGCAGCGGGAAGGCGCCGAGCACCGGTACGAGCTTGCTGGCGTCGGCGATGCAAATGAAGGTCTTGGCCACCGCCGCGACGATCTTCTCCCGGGTCAGGGCCGCACCGCCGCCCTTGATCAGGTTGAGGTGGGCGTCGCTCTCGTCGGCGCCGTCGACGTAGAACTCCAGCTCGCTGACGCTGTTCAGCTCGTAGACCGGGATGCCATGGCCCTTCAGGCGCTGAGCGGTGGCTTCGGAGCTGGCGACGGCGCCATCGAAGGCGGTCTTGTGCTGGGCCAGGGCGTCGATGAAGAAGTTGGCGGTCGAACCGGTACCGACGCCGACGACGCTTTTCTCATCCAGTTTCGGCAGGATGAGATCGACGGCGGCCTGGGCGACGGCCTGTTTGAGTTGGTCCTGGGTCATGCGGGCTCCGGGAGGGGCTGGGCGGATTTCAAAGTTGCCTAGTATAACGGCTCCGGCGGCTTTGCTGTGGTCGCCCGACGTGACGCTGCGGTAGACTCCCAGCCCTTGTCCCGCGGCCCAGTGATGCTTTCCGATGCTCGAACAGTACGTCAAGAAGATCCTCACCTCGCGCGTCTACGACGTTGCCGTCGAAACCCCGCTGCACAGCGCCGGGCAGTTGAGCAAGCGCCTGGGCAACACCGTGCTGCTCAAGCGCGAGGACCTGCAGCCGGTGTTCTCGTTCAAGATCCGCGGGGCCTACAACAAACTCGCGCAACTGAGCGCCGAGGAACTGGCCCGCGGCGTGGTCACCGCTTCCGCCGGCAACCACGCCCAAGGCCTGGCCCTGGCGGCGCGGGAGCTGGGGATCAAGGCGACCATCGTCATGCCCAAGACCACCCCGGAGATCAAGATCGAAGGCGTGCGCTCGCGGGGCGGCAAGGTGGTGCTGCACGGCGACACCTTCCCCGAGGCACTGGCCTACTCGCTGAAGCTGGTGGAGGAGAAGGGCTTCGTCTACATCCACCCCTACGACGATCCGCACACCATCGCCGGGCAAGGCACCGTGGCCATGGAAATCCTGCGCCAGCACCCGGGCCAGCTGGACGCGATCTTCGTGCCGGTCGGCGGCGGCGGGCTTATCGCCGGCATCGCGGCGTACGTGAAGTACTTGCGCCCCGAGATCAAGGTGATCGGCGTCGAGCCGGACGACTCAAACTGCCTGCAGGCGGCCATGGCCGCAGGCGAGCGCGTGGTGCTGCCGCAGGTCGGCCTGTTCGCCGACGGCGTGGCGGTGGCGCAGATCGGCCAGCACACCTTCGACATCTGCCGTCATCATGTAGACGAGGTGATCACCGTCAGCACCGACGAGATCTGCGCGGCGATCAAGGATATCTACGACGATACCCGCTCGATCACAGAACCTGCAGGCGCACTGGGCGTGGCCGGTATCAAGAAATACGTCGAGCTCAAGGGCGTTGCCGGGCAGACCCTGGTGGCCATCGACTCGGGTGCCAACGTCAATTTCGACCGCCTGCGCCATGTGGCCGAGCGCGCCGAACTTGGCGAGAAGCGCGAGGCGATCATCGCCGTGACCATTCCCGAGCGCCCGGGGAGCTTCAAGGCCTTCTGCGAAGCCATCGGCAAGCGCCAGATCACCGAGTTCAACTACCGCAAGCACACCTCGGACGAGGCGCATATCTTCGTCGGTGTGCAGACCCACCCCGAAACCGACCCGCGCGCGGCGTTGGTCCAGCAGTTGACCGAACAAGGCTTCCCGGTTACCGACCTGACCGACAACGAGCTGGCCAAGCTGCACATCCGCCACATGGTCGGTGGCCACTCGGCCGGGGCCAGCGACGAGATGGTGCTGCGCTTCGAGTTCCCCGAGCGGCCGGGCGCGCTGTTCAACTTCCTCAACAAGCTGGGTGGGCGCTGGAATATCTCGATGTTCCACTACCGCAACCACGGCGCCGCCGATGGCCGGGTGGTCGCGGGCCTGCAGGTGCCGGAGGAGGAGCGCCACCTGGTGCCAGCGGCGCTGGCCAAGATCGGCTATCCGTACTGGGACGAGACCGAGAATCCGGCCTACCAGCTATTCTTGGGCTGAACACGCCAAACGGACCTCGTGGGAGCGGGCTAGCCCCGCGATGAAGCCACCAGCCAGAAGGACGATCACGAAATGGAACACCTGACCACCCTCAAGACCCTGCACATCCTCGCCACCGCCCTGTTGCTGCTGGGTGGCCTGGGCCTGGCGATCTGGACTGTCCGCGCCCGCCGCCAGGGCGATGCCGAGGCCTACGGCAAGCTGTTGCGCCGACCACTGGTGTTCATCTGGCTGCTGATGGGATTGTGCCTGGTGAGCATGCCGTTCACCGGCTGGTGGCTGGTGCACCTGGTCGGCTGGCCACTGGGGCAGACCTGGGTGCTGGCGTCCAGCATCATCTATACGCTGGGCGCGTTTGCCGTGTGGTGGCTGGTAGTGCGGCTCAACCGGCTGCGCAAGGCTGAAACCGTGGGTTTGAAGTTCACCTTGGCATTGGCGCTGTTCAGTGGCGTCTGCTTCCTGTCCATTGCTGGCCTGATGGGCGCCAAGCCGATCTAGGCTCCGTGGGCTGCTTTGCAGCCCCGCCGATCTCAACGCCGAAGAGAAATCACCGGCCACCCCCGCCGCTCGGCCTCGGCCCGCAGCTTCGGATCCGGATCCACCGCCACCGGGTTCGCCACCACCTCCAGCAACGGCACGTCGTTCAGCGAGTCGCTGTAGAAGTAGCTGTCTTCCAGGTCGAACCCGTTCTCCAGCATCCAGCGCGCAAGCCGCGTCACCTTGCCTTCACGGAAACAGGGTATATCGGTACTGCGCCCGGTATAGCGCCCGTCCTGCGTTTCGCATTCGGTCGCCAGCAGTACGCGCACGCCCAGGCGGTGGGCGATCGGCGCGGTGACAAAGCGGTTGGTGGCGGTAATGATCACCAGTTGGTCGCCCGCCTCGCGGTGCTGCTGCAGCAACGCCAGGGCCTTGGGCAGGATGATCGGTTCGATGCAGTCGCGCATGAACTCGCGGTGCCACTGCTCCAACTGCGCGGGCTCGCTGGCCGCGAGGATTTCCATGGAAAAGGCCAGGTAGGCCTGCATATCCAGGGAGCCGTTGAGGTAGTCCTGGTAGAAAGCGTCGTTGCGTTGCTTATAGGCGATCGGATCGAGAATGCCCCGCTCGCATAGGTAGTCACCCCAGGCGTGGTCGCTGTCGCCACCGAGGAGGGTATTGTCCAGGTCGAATAAAGCCAGGCGCATCGCGGTCACTCGCATCAGCCACGGGAGAGTCCCGCAGAATACGGAGTTTTCACCTCGCTGCACATAAGCTTGGCGGGCGCGTTGCTGCGCGCTCGGGCTTTGTGGAACAATGCGTTGACATGCGTTTGCGAGGTTGCTGCCGTGATCGACCCGGATGGTTTTCGCCCCAATGTCGGGATCATTCTCACGAATGATGCCGGGCAGGTGCTATGGGCTCGGCGGATCAACCAGGATGCCTGGCAGTTTCCCCAGGGTGGTATCAACCCTGACGAGACGCCGGAAGATGCCCTGTACCGCGAGCTGAACGAAGAAGTGGGCCTGGAGCGCCAGGATGTGGAAATTCTTGCCTGCACCCGTGGCTGGTTGCGTTATCGTTTACCCCAGCGCCTGGTGCGCACCCACAGCCAGCCCCTGTGCATTGGCCAGAAACAAAAGTGGTTCCTGCTGCGCCTGGTGAGCAATGAGCAACGGGTGCGCATGGACCTCACCGGCAAACCGGAATTCGATGGCTGGCGCTGGGTCAGCTACTGGTATCCGCTGGGCCAGGTGGTGACATTCAAGCGCGAGGTATACCGCCGCGCCCTGAAAGAGCTAGCCCCGCGCCTGCTGACGCGCGACTGACGACGGAGTCCGACCCCGAGCCATGCTCAATACGCTGCGCAAGATCGTCCAGGAAGTGAACTCCGCCAAAGATCTCAAGACGGCGTTGGGTATCATTGTCTTGCGCGTCAAGGAGGCGATGGGCAGCCAGGTCTGCTCAGTCTACCTGCTCGACCCGGACAGCAACCGCTTCGTGCTGATGGCGACCGAGGGCCTGAACAAGCGCTCCATCGGCAAGGTCAGCATGGCCCCCAATGAAGGCCTGGTCGGCCTGGTCGGCACCCGCGAGGAGCCACTGAACCTCGAGAACGCCGCCGACCACCCCCGCTATCGCTACTTCGCCGAGACCGGCGAAGAGAAATTCGCCTCCTTCCTCGGTGCGCCGATCATCCACCACCGCCGCGTGGTGGGGGTACTGGTCATCCAGCAGAAGGAGCGCCGCCAGTTCGACGAAGGCGAAGAGGCCTTCCTGGTCACCATGAGCGCCCAGCTCGCCGGGGTTATCGCCCATGCCGAGGCGACCGGTTCGATCCGCGGCCTGGGGCGCCAGGGCAAGGGTATCCAGGAAGCCCGCTTCGTCGGCGTGCCGGGCTCTCCAGGCGCCGCCGTCGGCCGCTCGGTGGTGATGCTGCCGCCTGCCGACCTCGAGGTGGTGCCGGACCGCACCGTCGAGGACATCGACAACGAACTCAAGCTGTTCAACAACGCCCTTGAAGGCGTGCGCGAGGACATGCGCAAGCTGTCGGCCAAGCTCGCCACCCAGCTGCGGCCCGAAGAGCGCGCGTTGTTCGACGTGTACCTGATGATGCTCGAGGACGCCGCCCTCGGTGGCGAGGTGGTCGAGGTCATCAAGACCGGCCAGTGGGCCCAGGGCGCCCTGCGCCAGGTGGTCGGCGAGCACGTCAACCGCTTCGAGCTGATGGACGATGACTACCTGCGCGAGCGCGCCTCGGACGTCAAGGACCTGGGCCGGCGCCTGCTGGCCTACCTGCAGGAAGCCCGTTCGCAGTCGCTGGTCTACCAGGACAACACCATCCTGGTCAGCGAAGAGCTGACCCCGGCCATGCTCGGCGAGGTGCCGGAAGGCAAGCTGGTGGGCCTGGTCTCGGTACTGGGCTCGGGCAACTCCCATGTGGCGATTCTTGCCCGTGCCATGGGCATCCCGACCGTCATGGGCGTGGTCGACCTGCCCTATTCGAAGGCCGACGGCATCGAGATGATCATCGACGGCTACAAGGGCGAGGTGTTCACCAACCCCGGCGAGGTGCTGCGCAAGCAGTACAGCGATGTGGTCGAGGAGGAGCGCCAGCTGGCCCGTGGCCTCGACGCCCTGCGCGAGCTGCCGTGCATCACCCCGGACGGCCATCGCATGCCGCTGTGGGTCAACACCGGCCTGCTCGCCGATGTGGCCCGCGCCCAGCAGCGCGGCGCCGAGGGCGTCGGCCTGTATCGCACCGAAGTGCCGTTCATGATCAACCAGCGCTTCCCCAGCGAGAAGGAACAGCTGGCGATCTACCGCGAGCAGTTGCAGGCGTTCCACCCGCTGCCGGTGACCATGCGCAGCCTCGACATCGGTGGCGACAAGTCGCTGTCGTACTTCCCGATCAAGGAAGAAAACCCGTTCCTCGGCTGGCGCGGCATCCGCGTCACCCTCGATCATCCGGAAATCTTCCTGGTGCAGACCCGCGCCATGCTCAAGGCCAGCGAGGGCCTGAACAACCTGCGCATCCTGCTGCCGATGATCTCCGGCATCCACGAGCTGGAAGAAGCCCAGCACCTGATCCACCGTGCCTGGGGCGAGGTGCGCGACGAAGGCACCGACGTGCCGATGCCGCCGGTGGGGGTGATGGTGGAGATTCCCGCCGCCGTGTACCAGACCCGTGAACTGGCGCGCCAGGTCGACTTCCTCTCGGTCGGTTCCAACGACCTGACCCAGTACCTGCTGGCGGTCGACCGCAACAATCCGCGGGTCGCCGACCTGTACGACTACCTGCACCCGGCGGTGCTGCAGGCCCTGCAGACCGTGGTCAGCGTCGCCCACGAGGAAGGCAAGCCGGTGAGCATCTGCGGCGAGATGGCCGGTGACCCGGCCGCGGCGATTTTGCTGATGGCCATGGGCTTCGACAGCCTGTCGATGAACGCCACCAACCTGCCGAAGGTGAAGTGGATGCTGCGCCAGATCAACCTGGGCAAAGCCAAGGAACTGCTGGCCGACGCCATGAGCCATGACAACCCGCAGGTTATCCACAGCTCGCTGCAACTGGCGCTGAAGAACCTTGGCCTGGCGCGGATGATCGGGCCTAACAAGACCCTCTGATCGTCGGTACCGGCCTCATCGCGGGGCAAGCCCGCTCCCACATAGTTGCTGCAAGAGCCTCGTGGGAGCGGGCTTGCCCCGCGATGAGGTCGGACTCACACCTCCAGGCTGACCTCGCCCAGGTGCCCGCCAAACGGCCCGTAGCTGCGCTCGACCATCCGCCGCCGCCCCTGGTCATCGACGATCAGCACCGTGCTCGCCCGCGTCCCATAGTTCTGGCTGGCGATGAACACACTCGACAGCAACCTTTCGGTGGTCAACCCCACGCCAGTCTCCGGCAGCTCACCATCCGACGCGGGCTGCGCATCGCCCAGCAGGGTCAACAGCCGTTGCGGATCGGCGGCCTCAAGCAAACTCTCAAGCCCGCTACGCGCCTTCACCAGCTTGGGCCACGGCGTATCCAGCCCGGCGTTCGAAAGCCCGTAGACCCCAGGCGCCAACAGACGCGGCGCGGCCTCACGGGCATGCAGGTAGCCCAGCCGCTCGCCATCGCCCACCAGCAGGTTGAACCCCGAGTACTGCCCACTGCGGCTGGCCACCTGGTCCAGGTAGGCCTCGACATCCAGCTCGCCCTGCAGGTACGCCGCCACCAGCTCGCCCCGTGAGCGCGGCCCCAGCGGCTGGCGCGGATCGCGGATGTTGGTCAGCGCGGCGAAGCGCCCGTTCGGCCCCACGCCAAGCCAGGTGCCGCCGGCCTCCAGGTCGCGCCCGGCATGCACCCCCGGCGCATCCTCCCAGGCCGCCAGGGCCTGTGCCGGCCGGGCATAGAACTCGTCGCGGTTGGCCGCGACGATCAGCGGCCGGGTCGTCCCCGGCCGCCAGGCGAATACGATCAGGCACATAGGTTGTCCCCTGTGTTTTTGGCCACTCTACCCGCGCCGCCGACCGCTATCCATCATCTGACACAGAGTTCACTAGAGCGCCGGGCTTGGCTTCCGTTACCATGCCGGATTGTTTTCCACTGGGGCCACGAATGGAATTCGCTCTCTATCTGCTGTTGGGCGCCTGCGCCGGCGTGCTGGCCGGGCTGTTCGGCGTTGGTGGCGGCATCATCATCGTGCCGGTGCTGGTGTTCAGCTTCACCCTGCAGGGCTTCGACCCTTCGGTGCTGACCCACCTGGCGGTCGGCACATCGCTGGCGACCATCGTCTTCACCTCGATCAATGCCGTGCGCGAGCACCAGCGCAAGGGGGCGGTGCAGTGGCCGATCTTCGCCTGGATGACCGTGGGCATCCTGCTCGGCGCGCTGGTCGGGGCCAAGACCGCCTCGCTCATCCAGGGCCCGATGCTGCAGAAGATCATCGGCGTGTTCGCCCTGGTGATCGCCGCGCAGATGGCCCTGGACCTCAAGCCCAAGGCCAGCCGCGGCATCCCCGGCAAGCCCGGGTTGACCGCCGCCGGCGGGGTGATCGGCTGGGCCTCGGCCATCTTCGGCATCGGTGGCGGTTCGCTGACCGTGCCGTTCCTCACCTGGCGCAGCCTGCCCATGCAGCAGGCGGTGGCGACTTCGTCGGCCTGTGGCCTGCCGATCGCCCTGGCCAGTGCCCTGGGCTTCATGTGGCTGGGCTGGCACGAGGAACACCTGCCGGCCCACAGCCTGGGCTACGTCTACCTTCCGGCGCTGGTCGGCATCGCTGCCACCAGCATGTTCTTCGCCCGCTACGGCGCGCGTCTGGCGCACAAGCTGTCGCCGCGCGTGCTCAAGCGTCTGTTCGCCGCGCTGCTGTTCTGCGTCGGACTGAGCTTCCTTATCTGAACCTAGAGGAAAGACAATGCTGCCTTACCCGCAGATCGACCCGGTGGCCGTGGCCCTCGGTCCACTGAAAATCCACTGGTACGGCCTGATGTACCTGATCGGCATCGGCGGCGCCTGGCTGCTGGCCTCGCGCCGGTTGAACCGCTTCGACCCGACCTGGAGCCGCGAGAAACTCTCCGACCTGGTGTTCTGGCTGTCGATGGGGGTGATCGTCGGCGGGCGCCTGGGCTACGTGCTGTTCTACGACCTGCACCAGTACCTGGCCAACCCGACCTTGATCTTCGAGGTGTGGAAAGGCGGCATGTCGTTCCACGGCGGTTTCATCGGCGTGATGCTGGCCGCGCTGTGGTTCGGCAAGCGCAACAACAAGTCGTTCTTCGAGCTGATGGACTTCGTCGCGCCGCTGGTGCCGATCGGCCTGGGCGCCGGGCGTATCGGCAACTTCATCAACGCCGAGCTGTGGGGCAAGGCCACCGACGTGCCGTGGGCGATGGTGTTCCCACCATTCAGCGACCCGGCCCAGCTGCCGCGTCACCCGTCGCAGCTGTACCAGTTCGCCCTCGAAGGTGTGGCATTATTCGTCATCCTTTGGCTGTACTCGCGCAAGCCGCGCCCGACCATGGCCGTTTCCGGCATGTTCGCACTGTTCTACGGCATCTTCCGCTTCATCGTGGAGTTCGTGCGGGTACCCGACGCCCAGCTGGGCTACATCGCCTTCGGCTGGTTGACCATGGGTCAGTTGCTCTGCGTGCCGATGATCGTCGGCGGCATCTTCCTGATCTGGTGGGCCTACAACCGTAAGCCGTCGGCCAAGGCCACCGTCTGATTTTCACGGCAGGGGCGATCCCCCTGCCGTTCTTGCTACAGGTAAGCCATGAAACAGTATCTAGATCTGGTCCGTGACGTCATCGAAAACGGCACGCTGCAGGAAAACCGCACCGGCATCCGCACCATCAGCCTGCCGGGCGCCATGCTCAAGTTCGACCTGCAGAAAGGCTTCCCGGCCATCACCACGCGCAAGCTGGCGTTCAAGTCGGCGATCGGCGAGATGGTGGGCTTTTTGCGCGGCGTGAAGAACGCCGGCGAGTTCCGCGAGCTGGGCTGCAAGGTCTGGGACCAGAACGCCAACGAGAACGCCCAGTGGCTGGCCAACCCGTTCCGCCAGGGCCATGACGACCTCGGCGAAATCTACGGCGTGCAATGGCGCCAGTGGCCGGGCTACAAGCGCGTCCCGCTGAGCAACCCGGCAGCCATCGAGATGGCTGAAAAGGCCGGTTTCCGCCGTATCGCCCAGGACGAGGAAGACGGCCAGGCGTTCGTCATCCTGTACAAGGCCATCGACCAGGTACGCCAGTGCCTGGACACCATCGCCAACGACCCGGGCAGCCGACGTATCCTGTTCCACGGCTGGAACTGCGCCCAGCTGGATGAAATGGCCCTGCCGCCGTGCCACCTCCTGTACCAGTTCCACCCGAATGTCGAGACGAAGGAAATCTCCCTGACCCTCTACATCCGCTCCAACGACCTGGGCCTGGGCACGCCGTTCAACCTCACCGAGGGCGCGGCGCTGCTGTCGCTGTTCGGCCGCCTGACCGGCTACACCCCGCGCTGGTTCACCTACTTCATCGGCGATGCCCATGTGTACGAGAACCACCTGGACATGCTCAATGAGCAGATGAAGCGTGAGCCGTTGGCGGCACCGAAGCTGGTGATCAGCGACCGCGTGCCGGCATTCGCCGAGACCGGCAAGTACGAGCCGGAGTGGCTGGAGAAGATCGAGCCAAGCGACTTCTGGCTGGAAGGCTACGAGCACCATGCGCCGATGACCGCGCCGATGGCGGTGTAGCTTTTCAGATTGCCGGGGCTGCCTTGCAGCCCATCGCGACACAAGGCCGCTCCCACAGGTACGGTGCAGAACCTGAAACTGCGCTGTACCTGTGGGAGCGGCCTTGTGTCGCGAAAGGGGGGCGCAGCGCCCCCAGTACTTTCAATGCCCGTGGCTTCTGCCTACATGGGAATGCTCGGTTTCCGGCACCGTCACCGCCCCATTGGTCTCCAGTTGCTGGAGAATCGCGCACTCCGCCCCCTGCGCATTGCACCGCTGCCTCAACTCCACCAGCTGCGCCTGCAGCGCCACCAGCCCGTCGATCCTCGCCTGCACATGCTCGATATGTTCGTCGATCAGCGCGTTGACGCTGCCGCATGAGCCGTCGGGGCTGTCGCGCAGGTTCAACAGGCTGCGGATCTCATCGAGGGTCATGTCCAGGGTGCGGCAGTTGCGGATGAAAGTCAGCCGCTCGACATGGGCCTGGGTGTAGAGCCGATAGTTGCCGTCGCTGCGGGCGGGCTCGGGCAGCAGCTGCTCACGCTCGTAGTAGCGGATGGTCTCCACGGCGCAGTCGGTGGCCTTGGCCAATTCTCCGATCTTCATGGCAAATCTCCAGCAGAGGGCTTGACCCTATAGTGGCTACAGGGTGTTCACTTGGCAACAACCCACTCTGCGGATTTGCGCAGAGGCCAGTGCTCAGTTAAGGATGATTCCATGAACCAGCCTGTCAGCCCCGACCACAAGCATGACCATGCGCATGACCATGAGCCCCACGCCCACAGCTGCTGTGCCAGCAAGGCTGCACCGGCCTTGGTGCAGCTGACCGAAAAGGCCAGCGCCCAGGCGCAGCTCAGTCGTTTTCGCATCGAGGCCATGGACTGCCCCACCGAACAGACCCTGATCCAGGACAAGCTGGGCAGGCTGGCCGGCATCGAGCAGCTGGAGTTCAACCTGATCAACCGTGTGCTTGGCGTGCGCCATACACTGACCGGCACCGCCGAGATCGAGCGGGCCATCGACAGCCTGGGCATGAAGGCCGAACCGCTGGCCGCCGAGGACGACGGCAGCGCCAATGCGCCCCAGGCGAGCAAGACCCGCTGGTGGCCGCTGGCCTTGTCGGGTGTTGCCGCGATTGCCGCCGAAGTCGTGCACTTCTCCGGCAAGGCGCCGGATTGGGTGGTCGCCGTGCTGGCCCTGGCGGCGATCCTCGGCTGTGGCCTGGGCACCTACAAGAAGGGCTGGATCGCCCTGAAGAACCGTAACCTCAACATCAA
This sequence comes from Pseudomonas sp. DrBHI1, assembly GCF_002205115.1. NCBI lineage: Bacteria > Pseudomonadati > Pseudomonadota > Gammaproteobacteria > Pseudomonadales > Pseudomonadaceae > Pseudomonas > Pseudomonas sp. DrBHI1. Next base: position 150,473 of record NZ_NIBE01000059.1, on the reverse strand, counting down.
TGCCCTGATGAGCATCGCCGTGACCGGCGCCGTGCTGATCGGCCAATGGCCCGAGGCGGCCATGGTCATGGTGCTGTTCACCATCGCCGAGCTGATCGAGGCACGCTCGCTGGATCGCGCGCGCAATGCCATTGGCGGCCTGATGCAACTGGCGCCAGACCTGGCCACCGTGCAGCAGGCTGACGGCCAGTGGCGCGAGCTCGACGTGCGCGAGGTGCCGATCGGCGCCCTGGTGCGGGTACGGCCGGGCGAACGTATCGGCCTGGATGGCGAGGTGGTCAGTGGCCAGTCCAGCGTCGACCAGGCGCCGATCACCGGCGAGAGCCTGCCGGTCGAGAAAGCCGTGGGCGACAAGCTGTTCGCCGGCACCATCAACCAGGCCGGTGCCCTGGAGTACCGCGTCACCGCCGCCGCCGGCCAGTCGACCCTGGCGCGGATCATCAAGGCCGTCGAGGAGGCCCAGGGCGCCCGCGCGCCGACCCAGCGCTTCGTCGACCAGTTCTCGCGCATCTACACCCCGGTGGTGTTCGCCGTGGCCCTGGCCGTGGCGGTGATCCCACCGCTGTTCATGGCCGGCGCCTGGTTCGACTGGATCTACCGCGCCCTGGTGCTGCTGGTGGTGGCCTGCCCGTGCGCGCTGGTGATCTCGACCCCGGTGACCATCGTCAGCGGCCTGGCCGCGGCGGCGCGCAAGGGCATCCTGATCAAAGGCGGCGTGTACCTCGAAGGCGGTCGCAAACTGGACTTCCTCGCCCTGGACAAGACCGGCACCATCACCCACGGCAAGCCGGTGCAGACCGACAGCAAGGTCCTCGACCCGCTGTTCGAAGGCCGGGCCCAAGCCCTGGCCGCCAGTCTGGCCGCCCGCTCCGACCACCCGGTGTCCGGTGCCATCGCCCTGTTCGCCGAGGAACAGGACCTGGCCTTGAGCGAAGTCACCGATTTCGCCGCCCTGGCCGGTCGCGGTGTGCGCGGTGATATCGGGGGCCAGACCTACCACCTGGGCAACCATCGCCTGGTCGAAGAGCTCGGCCTGTGCTCCCCGGAGCTTGAAGCGCAGCTCGATGTGCTGGAGCGCCAGGGCAAGACCGTGGTGCTGCTGCTCGACCGCTCCGGCCCGCTGGCGCTGTTCGCCGTGGCCGACACGGTCAAGGACAGCAGCCGCCAAGCCATCGCCGAACTGCACGAGCTGGGCATCAAGACTGTCATGTTGACCGGCGACAATCCCCACACTGCCCAGGCCATCGCCGCCCAGGTGGGGATTGATCGCGCCGAGGGCAACCTGCTGCCGGCGGACAAGCTGGCCAGCATCGAGCGCCTGTACGGCGAGGGCCATCGGGTCGGCATGGTCGGTGACGGCATCAACGACGCACCGGCCCTGGCCCGTGCCGAAATCGGCTTCGCCATGGCCGCCGCCGGCACCGACACGGCCATCGAGACCGCCGACGTGGCGCTGATGGACGACGACTTGCGCAAAATCCCGGCGTTCGTCAGGCTGTCGCGCCAAAGCGCGGCGATCCTCACCCAGAACATCGTGCTGGCCCTGGCAATCAAGGCGATCTTCCTGGCAATCACCTTTGCCGGCATGGCCACCATGTGGATGGCGGTGTTCGCCGACATGGGCGTGAGCCTGCTGGTGGTGTTCAACGGCTTGCGCCTGCTGCGCAAATAGGCGTCCGCAGCGCAGAACAGAGGTTATCCACAATGCTGAGCGCCGAGCTCAAAGCCTTCTACATGGTGGCGCGCCTGGGCAGTATCACCCTGGCGGCGAAGAAGCTCGGGCTCAGCCAGCCGACGGTGACCACGCAGATACGCAATCTCGAGGGCCAGTACAACGTCGAGCTGTTCTATCGCGGAGGCCGGCGCCTGGTGCTGAGCGAGGAAGGCGTGCGCCTGCTGCCGATGGTCAAGGCACTGCTGCAGCAGGAGGCCGACATCGAGTTCGAGCTGCGCAACAGTGGCCAGGCCCAGGGCAGCCTGCGCATCGCCGCCACGGCGCCCTACTACATTCTCGACCTGGTGAAGATCTTCCGCGAGCGCCTGCCCCAAGTGGAAGTGGCGGTGGAAATCGGCAACTCGCAGCTGGTGCTGGAGATGCTCGAGGATTACCGGGTGGATATCGCCGCGTCCTCGCAACTGCTGGAAGATGCGCGCCTGGTGCGCCGGGTGCTGGGCACCGATCCGCTGGTGCTGGCGGTACACCGCAATCATCCGCTGGCCCAGCGTCAGGCGGTGTCCATCGACGTGGTGGCCGGGCATTGCCTGCTGATGCGCGAGCAAGGCTCGACCACCCGCAAACTGACCGAGCAGATGATGCAAGAAGCCAATGTGAAGGCCGGGGCCTTGCTGGAGATCGGCAGCCGCGAGTCGATTCGCGAGGCGGTGCTGCGCAACATCGGCATCAGCATCATTGCCCGCCACGAGGTGCCGCATAACCCGGAGCTACGGGTGCTGGCGCTGGAGGAGGCGCCGGTGATGCACGAGTACCTGTACTGCCTGAAGGAGCGGCGTCAGGCGCGATTGCCGGCGGCTTTTCTGGGCGTGGCGCAGGAAGTGGTTGGCTCGCAATTCTGAAACGCTTGCCCGTCTGCAATGCGCTCATCGCCGGCAAGCTGGCCGGCCGGCGATGGCGCGGCGGGTCACTTCACGTTGACGGTGATCTTCTGCGACTCGACGCTTGGCTTGAACGGCACGTGGTACTTGTCGCCCAGCACCAGCTGCAGGGTGTGCTTGCCCGGCGTGAGGGTGATGGTTGCCTCGGTCTGCGCCTTGCCGAAGTGCAGCACCTGCGGGCCTGCCGGCAGCGGCGCGTTGTTCTCGGGCATCAGGCTCGTGGGCAGCGGCTGGTCGGCCAGGGGCGCCTTGTCCACATCCACCAGCAGGTGGTGATGGCCAGAGTGCGGGGTCTGGTCGCCCGCGGGCTTGAGGTCCATGCCTTCGATGCCGAACTTGACGGTGAAGGTCTTGTCGACCGTGGCCCCATCAGCGGGGGAAACGATGAAGACCTTGGCGCCTTCCGGTGGCTGCTCGCTCTTCAGGGCATCCGCGGCACTGGCGAACACCGACGCCCCCATCAGCAGACCGGCGACGGCAGCACGCGAAAATAGGCTTTTCATTCACTTCTCCTGTGATTCACTTCAATTGACCGCTATCACTTAAAGGCAGTGTGGCGGTACTTCACCATAGTCCAACGCGACCGGGAGAGGTTCAAAAACAGGGACAGAAATATTTCAGGGCCGAAGAAAACCTTGCCGCGACCTGGAGGTCTTAGGCTGCGTTCGACCGGGGCAGACGAGAAAGCCACGGCGAATGCACTTCATCTGCCGAACAAGAAAGGGGCACTCATGCGTTTGACCATTGGCATTCTGCTGGCGGCACTGTTCAGCCCATTGGCCCAGGCCGAACTGATCGACGAAATCAACGACCGTGGCGAACTGCGCATCGCCGTGCTTGGCGACACGCCGCCCTATGCGTTCAAGGAGAACGAACACCTGACCGGCTTCGAGATCGAGTTGGGGCAGGCCCTGGCCAAGGAGCTGGATGTGCGGGCCGAGTTCGTCGAGACGCCCGCCGATGAGGTGCTGCCTGGGGTGGAGAGCGGCAAATTCGACATGACCTTCAACCAGCAAGATGCCGAACTGAGCGACAAGCTCGACGCCATTCGGGCCCTGGCCGGCCAGAAATTGGTGATCCCGTACCAGAAGGGCAATCCAGCTTTCGAGACGGCTGTGAACAATGCCCTGCAGCGGATCGAGGATGATGGCCGTCTGGCCGACCTGGAAAGCAAATGGTTCAAGGGCACCAAGCAGGCGACCACCGGACAGTAACACCGCATCGCGGGGCAAGCCCGCTCCCACGCTGCCGTCATGGTCACCATTGCGTGGGAGCGGGCTTGCCCGGCGATCAGACCTTGGCCAACGCTCGCTGCGCGTCTTCCAGCTCCAGCTCGCTGAACACGAGCACCCCTTCGCGACGCAGCAAGGCCGCGGTCACCCCTTCCCCAGCCACCTTCACTCCGCTGAAGCTGCCGTCATAGGTCTGCAGGTTGCCACACGACGGACTGCCGGACTTAAGCACCGCCACACGGATGCCATGCCGACGCACCAACTCCAGCGCCCGTCTGGCCCCGGCCAGAAACGCCTCGCTGACATCGTCGCCGGACACCGTCACTACCCGCGCCTGCCCATCCAGGACCTGAACGCCCTGCCCGCCCGGAATTTCCGCAGGCGGTCGCGGCGTCGGCAGGCCACCGGCCACCTCCGGGCACAGCGGCACCACCCGGCCTTCGGCCTGCCAGCGCTGCACGACGTCGGGATGACCACTGGCACGCCCGTCATAGCGCACTGGCTGGCCCAGCAGGCAGGCACTGACCAGTACTTTCGGCCGCTCAGAACGGGTCATTGCCACGGCGCCGGAACCAGCCGGTCAACGACAGGCGTTCACGCCCGGCCGGGAGCACTTCGTGCGGCACTTCACCCGACAGGAACACCACCAGGCTGCCCGCCACCGGCTGCACGTCGTGCTCGACACCGTCCTGCAGGAACATCCGCAACTGCCCGCCATCCTCCGGTTGCCAACCTTCATTGAGGTAGAACACGGCCGATACCATGCGCCGGTCGTCGTCACGGAAGCGGTCGAGATGGCGCTTGTAGAAAGCCCCCGGGGGATACAGCGCAAAATGGCACTCGAAGTCCTCAAGCCCCAGGAACAAACCCTGGTTGATGGCCTGGCGCAGGCTGTCCATCGCGCCCAGGTAGCGGTCGCAGACCTCCGACTCGCCGGGGTCGAGCCACTGGATCTGGTCGCCACGGATCGCCTCGCGGATCTCCTGCGCGGCGCCGCGACCGACGCTGGCCGGGTTGAGTTCGCCCTCGGCGTGACGGCGACGGCATTCGGCCGCCAGCGCGCGCGACAGCGCGTCGGGCAGGAAGAGAGGTTGCTGCGACCAGCCACGGGTGGCCAGGTCGTCGACGATCGTCGACAGCAGCGGATGTTCGAAAGGCGTGTGCATGGCGCATCATAGCCATTCGCCAATCGCTCGCACAGCGCCACTTGGTCAGGAAGCGCCGCTGGCGACTCGACAAAGCCCCGCCACGCCTAGGACAATAGCGGCCTGCCGACAGGAGTCCTGAATGCGCCGTCTGTTTTCCCTGCTTCTGCTGATGATCTGCACCATGCCTGTCTGGGCGGACAGCCTCGAACAGTTGTACAAGGCCGCCGGCTGGCCCGACCAGCGCGTCCATTTCAACGATGCCGTGAGCGCTGCCCAGCAGCGCTACCGCAACAGCCTGCCGCCTGCCGTCTACCAGGCGCTGGTCAACAACAGCAACCAGCGCTTCCAGGCCCAGGCCATGGACCGCCGGGCCCAGGCGCAGCTGCGCGCCAACCTGGCGAATCCCTCGCCGGCCCTGGCGTTCTTCCAGTCACCGCTGGGGCGTAAGGTGGTGGCCGCCGAGCTGCTGGCCACGCGCAAGGACCAGCTGGCCAAGAATGCCAAGGGCCTGCCCAAGGTCCAGGCCAGCGACAACCGCCTGCTGATCGTCGGCCACCTGGCCCAGGCCCTGCCGGCCCGCGAAGCCGGCGCCGAGGTCAGCCTGGCGATCGCCGGCGTGGCGGCCGACAGCCTGAGCTCGATGCTGCCCGGCCTGTTCGGTGGCGGCCAGGCGCAGAACCTGCTCGATGGCCAGCGCCAACGCTTGATGAATCAGGTCGGCGAAGACCTCAACAATACCCTGCTGTACGTCTATCGCGACCTGTCGGACGCCGAGCTGGAGGAATTCGCCACCTTCGCCGAATCCGCCGACGGCCAGGCCTACTACAAGGCGGCGGTGGCAGCGGTACGCGCCGCCCTGGCCGTGGGCCAGAATGCCGCCGAGCTGAAGTGATCAGCCCAGGCGCTGGCCGATGAAGTCGAAGTAGCGCTGGCGAATGCCGGGCAGCTCGTTGGCCAGGTGATGCCGCGCCTCGGGCAGCATGAGGATCTGCGGTTCGGCGAACTTGGCCTTGAGCACCTTGAGGTTGTAGGGCCAGTCCACCGTGCCGTCCGCCTCGCCCTGCACGATCAGGGGCTGGCGCGTGCTGCGCGGCGCGGCTTCGATACGCCGGACCCACTTCATCAACGCCCCCACCCAGGCAGTCGGCAGGCGCCGTGGCTGCAGCGGGTCGGCCTCGAGGAAGGGCAGGAAGGCCGGGTCGTTGGTGTTCTCACTGAAGCGCCGCTCGATGCCGCTGACGAAGTGGCGCAGCACCCGATAGCTCAGTTTCGACCAGTGCCAGGCACGTGGGCGCACCAGGGGCGCCAGCAGGATCACCTGGCCGTCGGCCGGGCTGCGTTCACCCTGGTGCAGCAGGTGATCGACCACGATTGCCCCGCCGGTGCTCTGTCCGCATAGATGCCAGGGTCGCGGCAGTTCCAGCAGGCGGGCCTGTTCGAACAGTGCATCGAGCACCTGCTGGTAGATGCCGAAGTCATCGATGCTGGCCCGCTCGCCGCTGGACAGGCCATGACCGGGCAGGTCGCAGCCGATCACTGCGTAGCCCTGGCCCAATGCCCACGCGATCACATGCCGGTACAGGCCCATGTGGTCGTAATAGCCGTGCAGCAGGAACACCGTCGCCACCGGTTGCTCCGGCAGCCAGAGCTGTCCGACCAGATCGAAGCCCGCCACCTGGAAGCCACCCAGCCAACTGCGCGCGGGCAGATCCAGGCCGTAGAAGCGCTGGTAGGCCTGGCCCTGGGCGGACAACGGCTGGCGATCAGCAAGGGGCGACAGGCTGGTACGCAGCTGGTCGGGATTGAAGCTGGCGGGCATCGGTACATCCAGTGTGAAGCAAGTATTGATCTGCGATATTCAGCTCTGCGCCGCGCCATGGCAAGCTTGGCCCCTCCTCCGATGAACAATGCGACCTCGTGCCAAGGCCCCCATGGCGAAGCGATTTATCACATTACTTGCACTGCTGCTCTGCGCCACCACCCTCTGGTGGGCCTACGACAGCTTCCAGTCCCGCTACCTGCGCACCTTCGACAACCAGACCACCTTCTTCGACGGCAGCCAGCTGCGCCTGCCCCCCGAACTGGCAGGTCCGGGCCCGATCCGCGTGGTGCACTTCTGGGACCCGGCCTGCCCCTGCAACGTCGGCAACCAGCAGCACCTGGGCGAGCTGTTCGAGCGCTTCGCGCCGCTCGGGGTCAGCTTCCATGTCGTGCAAAAACCTGGCAGCCACGGCCGACTGCCGGCCAACCTGGGAGCGCTGAAGCCCCTGGCCAGCCTGCCCGGCAGCGAGCACCTGCCCGCAAGTCCCGCCGTGGCAATCTGGGACCACGACGGCAACCTCGCCTACTTCGGCCCCTACAGCGAAGGGGCGGTGTGCAACTCCAACAACAGCTTCATCGAA
>NZ_NIBE01000059.1:122937-143046 GCF_002205115.1 Pseudomonas sp. DrBHI1 | reverse complement strand
CCGCCCCCGCCGGCACATCCCGGGTCACCACGCTGCCGGCGCCGACCACGGCGTTATCACCAATGGTCACCCCCGGCAGGATGATCGCCCCGCCGCCGATCCAGACATTGTCGCCAATGATCACCGGGCGCCCGCTTTCCAGGCCACTGCGGCGCAGCGCCGGGTCCAGCGGGTGGTCGGCGGTGTAGATCTGTACCGCCGGGGCGATCTGGCAATCGGCACCGATCCGCACAGGAAGCACGTCGAGAATCACGCAGTTGAAGTTCATGAAGGTGTTGGTGCCCACACTGATGTTGTAGCCGTAGTCGCAATGGAATGGCGGGCGGATCACCACGCCGCTGCCCACACTGCCGAAATGCTCCTCCAACAGGCCATGACGCGCCTCGTTGGGCTGATCGACACTGTTGTTGTAGCGGTGCGTCCAGTGGCGGTTGGCCGCCTGTTCGGCTTGTAGCTCGGGACAGCCGGCATGGTAGAGCTGGCCTGCCAGCATTTTCTGTTTTTCGCTGAGGGACATGGAAACTCCTTCCAGGGGACTATGCTCAGTTCGCGAATCCGCCGATGATCGGACCATATTTTCTCGTTCGAGTGCACAAGGAGTCTCGATGAAGCGCAGCCTGACCTTGCTGGCGGTGGTGATCGCAGTGGCCGCCGCAGGCACCGGTTACTGGTACGTGCGCGGCAAGCAGCCGCAACGTGACGGCGAGGTAGCCGTCGGCGGATTGCAGGCGCCGGTCAGCGTGCGTTTCGATGCCCGCGGCGTGCCGCACCTGCAGGCGCAGAACGAGCAGGACCTGTACCGCGCCCTGGGCTACGTGCACGCCCAGGACCGTCTGTTCCAGATGGAGATCATGCGCCGCCTGGCCCGCGGCGAGCTGGCCGAGGTGCTGGGCGACAAGCTGCTGCCCACCGACACCCTGTTCCGCAGCCTGCGCATCCGCGACCAGGCGGCCTTGATGGCGCAGCGCCAGGACCGCCAGTCGCCGGCCTGGCAGGCGCTGCAGGCGTACCTGGACGGTATCAACCAGTGGCAGGCCAGCCATCCCAAGCCGATGGAGTTCGACCTGCTCGGCATCCCGCCACGCCCCTTCACCGCCGAGGACACCCTGAGCATCGCCGGTTACCTCGCCTACAGCTTCGCCGCGGCATTCCGTACCGACCCCGCGCTGACCTACATCCGCGACCAGCTCGGCCCCGAATACCTGAAGATTTTCGACCTCGACTGGCAGCCCGACGGCGCCGTGGCCACCCCTCTGGCCGCCGCCGACTGGCGCAGCCTGGAGCAGCTGGCGCGGCTGAGTCACGATGCCCTGGGCGATGCCGGCATCCCGCAGTTCGAAGGCAGCAACGCCTGGGCCGTGGCTGGCAGCCGCACCCGCAGTGGCCGGCCGCTGCTGGCGGGCGACCCGCACATCAGCTTCGCCGTGCCGGCAATCTGGTACGAGGCGGAGCTGTCGGCGCCGGGGTTCAACCTGTATGGCTACTTCCAGGCGCTCAACCCGTTCGCCCTGCTCGGCCACAACCGCGACTTCGGCTGGAGCCTGACCATGTTCCAGAACGACGACGTTGACCTGATCGCGGAGCGGACCAACCCACAGGACCCCGAGCAGGTGATGGTCGATGGCCGCTGGCAGCCACTGGAAAAGATCGAACAGAAGATCGCGGTCAAGGGCGCGGAACCTGCCAGCATCACCCTGCGCCGCTCGCCCCATGGCCCGATCGTCAACAGCGTGCTCGGCGATACCGCAGGCCCGACGCCCATCGCCATGTGGTGGGCGTTCCTGGAAACAGAGAACCCGATACTCGAGGGCTTCTACCAGATCAACCGCGCCGACACCCTGGGCAAGATGCGCGAGGCGGCCGCCAAGGTTCAGGCGCCGGGGCTGAACCTGGTATGGGCCAATGCCCAGGGCGATATCGGCTGGTGGGCGGCGGCGCGCCTGCCGATCCGCCCGGACGGCGTCAACCCGGCGTTCATTCTCGATGGTGCCAGCGGGCAGGCTGCCAAGCCGGGCTTCTACCCGTTCAGCGCCAATCCGCAGCAGGAGAACCCGGCGAGCGGCTACATCGTCTCGGCCAACTACCAGCCGCCCGGCGCAATCCCCGTGCCCGGCTACTACAACCTGGCCGATCGCGGTCGTCAGCTCGATCGCCAGTTGAGCGACCCGGACATCAAGTGGGACACCCAGAACAGCCAGGCCCTGCAACTGGACACCAGCACCGACTACGGCCCGCGCACCCTGGCGCCGCTGCTCGGCACCTTGCGCAATATCGCCCAGGGCGACGAGGAGAAGGAGTTGGTCGAGCAACTGGCCGCCTGGCGCGGCGACTATCCGCTGGACTCCATCAGTGCCACGCTGTTCAACCAGTTCCTCTACGAACTGGCGTTCGCCGCCCTGCACGACGAGCTGGGCGACACCTGGTTCCCGGTGCTGATCAGCACCCGCGCCATCGACGCCGCTCTGCCCCGCCTGGCCGCGGACCCGAAATCGCCCTGGTGGAGCCAGCGCGGCGCCAGTGAACGCACCGACCGTGACGCCATCGTGCGCCAGGCCTGGCAACGCAGCCTCAAGCACCTGCGCGAGACATTCGGCAAGGATCCGGCCAGTTGGCAATGGGGCAAGGCCCACACCCTCACCCACAACCATCCACTGGGGGTGAAGAAGCCGCTCAACCTGCTGTTCAATGTCGGCCCGTTCGCCGCGCCCGGCACCCACGAGGTGCCGAACAACCTGTCGGCGAAGATCGGCCCGGCGCCCTGGCCGGTGACCTATGGTCCTTCAACCCGCCGGTTGATCGACTTCGCCGACGCAGGCGCCGCGCTGACCATCAACCCCGTCGGGCAGAGTGGCGTGCCGTTCGACCGGCATTACGGCGATCAGGCCGAGGACTATATCGAGGGGCGCTATCACAAGGCGCGGATGGGGGTGATTCCGGCGCAGAGCACGTTGCGGCTGGTGCCCAGATAGAAACCGGGGCCACACAGCGGCCCTCTCGCAATCCATGAGGTCACGCAATGCACAAACGCTTCATCGAGATAGACGGAGCACGCATGAGCTATGTCGACCAGGGCCAGGGCTTCCCAGTGCTGCTGGGACACAGCTACCTGTGGTCGTCCGCCATGTGGCAACCGCAGATCGACGCCCTGTCACGGCACTTCCGGGTCATCGTGCCTGAGCTGTGGGGGCACGGCGATTCCGCCGCTCCGCCCGCCAGTACCGTCGACATGGCTGCCCTGGCTCGACAGCACCTGGCATTGCTCGATGCCCTGGATATCCAGAAGTGCCACCTGGTCGGGCTGTCGGTTGGCGGCATGTGGGGCGCGCAGCTGGCCGTTGACCACCCTGAACGCGTCGACCGCCTGGTGCTGATGGACACCTACCTGGGCGCCGAGCCCGAGCCGACGCGGCTGAAGTATTTCGGTTTGCTGGATGCGGCAAGCAAAGCGGGAGCCTTCATAGACCCGTTGCTGGACGTTGTGGTGCCGATCTTCTTCCATGCCGGTGGCCAGACGGTGCCCGAGGTGCGCGAATGCTTCCGTGCGGACCTCAAGGCAAGCAGCGCCGAAACCATCCGGGACAGCCTCGATCCGATGGGCCGGGTGATCTTCGGCCGGCCAGACCTGCTGGCGCGACTGGGTGAGCTGCCAGGAGAGCGAACCATCGTGCTCTGTGGCGACCAGGACATTCCAAGGCCACCGACAGAGTCAGCGGAGATGGCGCAGCTGATTGGATGCTTGGCGGCACAGGTTCCATTCGCCGGGCATATCTCCAGCCTGGAGAATCCGCAGGTGGTGAATGATTTCCTGTTGAACTGGTTGCCGCGAAATCGCTGAGACCGGAGAGGGCCGCTGTGCGGCCCCGTTCAGGTAATCAACCCTGCCACTTTCCGCCCTCGACGATCACGCTCTCAGGCTTGGTGTCGTCGCTCAGTTCCTTGCGCACGTACTGGTCGTACAGCTTGAGCAGGAACTTCTCCTCGCCCAGCTTGGCCAGCTCGCTGTTCACCCAGTCGCGCAACTCGGTGTTGCCCTTCTTCACCGCCGGCGCAATCGGCGCCTCGTCGCCCAGCAGCTGCGGCAGCACGCGATAGCCCGGGTTCTGCTTGGCCCAGCTGAACAGGATCAGGTTGTCCTGGGCATAGGCATCGCCACGGCCATTGGCCAGGGCAGCCAGCGACTCGGTGTTCTTCTCGAACTTCAGCAGCTTCCAGTCCGGGTGATTCTTGGTCAGCCAGATATCGGCGGTGGTGCCGGTGGTGACGATGATGGTCTTGTCGGCCAGGTCGTCGAGTTTCTGCACCGGGCTGCCATCGGCGACGATGGCCTGCACCGCCACGCGCAGGTTGGGGTTGGTGAAGTCCACCGCTTCCTTGCGCTCGGGGGTGACGGTCATGTTGGCGAGGATCAGGTCGACCTTGTCGCTCTGCAGGAACGGAATGCGGCTGGCAGGCTCGACGGCGACGAACTTGACCTTGCTTTCATCGCCCAGCAGGTCCTTGGCGAAGCGACGGCCGATGTCGGTGTCGAAGCCCACGTAGCGGCCGCTTTCATCGACGAAGCCGAACGGTGGCTTGTCGGTGAACACACCGACGATCAGCTTGTCGCGGGCCTTGATGGTTTCCAGGTAGCTGGAGGCCGGCGAGGCAGCAGCAGGCTTGGCCGGGTCTTCGGACTTGTTGCAGCCGGCCAGCAGGGCCAGGCCAAGCAGTGGAGCGAGCAGTTTGGCGAACGGGGCAGTCTTCATGACAGTTCCTTGTGCAGTGTCTTGGGCAGGCTTTCGACGAACGAGAATTTCTCCAGGAACTGCTGCGCGCGTGCGGTCTGCGGTTGGGTGAAGAAGCGCTCGGGGTGGTTCTGTTCAAGGATCCTGCCGGCCTCCATGAACACGATGCGGTCGGCCACCGCGCGAGCGAAGGCCATTTCGTGGGTGACGATGAGCAGGGTCATGCCTTCGCGGGCCAGGCCCTGGATCACCTGCAGCACCTCCTTGACCATCTCCGGGTCGAGGGCGGCGGTGACCTCGTCGAACAGCATCACCTGGGGGTTCATGCACAGCGAACGGACGATGGCGATGCGTTGCTGCTGGCCACCGGAGAGCTGGCGGGGGAAGGCGTCGCGCTTGTCCAGCAGCCCGACCCGGGCCAGCAGCGCCTCGGCCTGGGCCTGGGCCTCGCGGCGTTCGCGCTTCTGCACCTTCAGCGGGCCCAGCAGCAGGTTGTCGAGCACGCTCATGTGACCGAACAGGTGGTAGCTCTGGAACACCATGCCGACCCGCTGGCGTACCTGGCGCCAGTCGGTGTCGGGGCCGAGCAGCTCTTGGCCGTCTAGCCGCAGGCTGCCGCCCTGGGCCTCCTCCAGCCCGTTGAGGCAACGCAGCAGGGTGCTCTTGCCGCAGCCGCTGGGGCCAAGGATCACCACCACCTCGCCGGCCGGGACCTTGAGGTCGATGTCCGCGAGCACCTGGTGCTCGCCGAAAAACTTGTTGAAGCCTTGGAATTCGATCAATGGATTCATGCATGGGCCCAGCGCCGCTCCAGCACGCGGGAGGCGGCCGACAGCGGGTAGCAGACAAGAAAGAAGAACAGGAACAGCGCGCCGTAGATCAGCACCGACTCGTAGGTGCGTTCGATGATCTGCTGCCCCGCCTTGATCACTTCGACCACGCCGATCAGCACCGCCAGCGAGCTGGTCTTGATGATCCGCGTGTAGAGGTTGATGATCGGCGGGGTCATGCGCTTGAGCGCCTGGGGCAGCAGCACGTAGCCATACAGATGCCAGCCGCTCAGGCCGATCGACAACCCCGCCTCGCGCTGCCCGCGTGGCAGCGACTGCAAGGCGCCGCGCACCACCTCGCCGACCTCGCTGGCGCCCCACAGGCCCAGCACCAGCACCGCGCACCAGAAACTGGGAATGCTCAGGCCGAAGAAGATCGGCAAGCCGAAGAACACCAGGTACAGCCAGACCAGCACTGGAATCGCCCTGAACAGTTCCAGGTACACCTGCAGCAGGATGTTCAGCCAGCGCTTGCCGAGGGTCGCCAGCACGCCGTAGAGCACACCGCCGAGGGTGGCGAACAGAATGCCCAGGGCCGAGATCGCCAGGGTCTGCCCGGCGCCCGTGGCCAGTTGCGGCAGCGAAACCAGCAGCAGCTCAATGCCCGAACTGGCCATGTTGCAGCCTCCGTTCCAGGTAGCGCAGCAGCAGCGACAGCGGCAGGAAGATCAGCACGCAGAGCAGGGTCAGCACGGCGAGCATTTCGTAGGTCTTGTAGTACAGGGCGATGTAGTTCTTGGTGGTGTAGAGGATCTCCGGCACCGCCACCGCCGACACCACGGTGGTCTCCTTGAGCAGGAACACGAAGTTGGCGAACAGTGCCGGCAGGCTGAGGATGCCAGCCTGGGGCAGGATCACATGGCGCAGCAGCTGGCCCTCGGAGAGCCCGATGGAGCGCCCGGACTCCAGTTGCGCCCGCGGCACGGCTTCTACCCCGGCGCGCAGCACCTCGGTGAGATAGGCGCCGCCCATGAACGTCAGGGTGATGATCGCGGCGGCGAAGCCGAACACCTTCAGCCCCAGGCTCGGCAAGGCGAAGTAGACGAAGAACAGCTGGATCAGCAGCGGTGTGTTGCGGGCCAGTTCCACGTAGCCCTTGACCAGGCGCCACAGGTACGGCGTGCGCAACACCAGGAGCGTCGCGTTGAGCAGCGCCACCAGCATCGAGGTGACGATGGCGATCGCCCCGACTTGCAGGGTCACGCCAACGGCCTTGAAGAAGGCCGGCAGTGTGCTAAGCATGAAAGCGGTGTCGAAGCTCATGGAAAGGGCCTCGACACGGGGTCACGAAGGTACGGCATGGGGCAGGTCCAGGGTCGGCACGAGGGTGGCTCGGCGTCGTTTCACGAATGGTGGCGCTGTGCCGGTAAGCACGATCCCTAGACTCTAAAGGTATAAAAATATTTTTATAAATACCTTTATTGCATATCTATATCACCGCCCCATGGCGCTCAGAAATTTCCTTCATCCCACACGGATCTTTCCGAGCATTTTCCCCTCCAAGGGGTTTCAAACTGTGACTTGCACGGCCCATCACATTCAACAAGGAAGACAACGATGAACAGCCCCTGCTTGCCTGCTTCGAATGAACAATTGCTGTGGCTCCTGGCCCTGCGCCGGGCGCTGGCCAGTCAGCGCTGAAACGCCACGGCGAGCTAGCCCCTCTCCAAGCCAGCCCAAACAAAAACGCCGACGCAAAATGCGTCGGCGTTTTTCGTACCAGGTCGCGTATCAGAACGCCGGCAGTACGGCACCGCTGTATTTCTTCTCGATGAACGCCTTTACTTCCGGGCTGGTCAGCGCCTTGGCCAGCTTCTGGATGGCCTCGCTGTCCTTGTTGTCCGGACGGGCGACCAGGAAGTTAACGTAAGGCGAGTCGCTGCCTTCGATCACCAGCGCATCCTTGGCCGGATTCAGGCCGGCTTCCAGCGCGTAGTTGGTGTTGATCATGTCCAGGTCGACCTGGTCGAGCACACGCGGCAGCATGGCCGACTCGAGCTCCTTGAACTTCAGCTTCTTCGGGTTCTCGGCGATGTCTTTCGGGGTGGCCAAGGCGTTCTTCGGATCCTTCAGGGTGATCAGGCCAGCTTTCTGCAGCAGCAGCAGGGCGCGGCCGCTGTTGCTGCCTTCGTTGGGAATGGCGACGGTGGCGCCGTCCTTCAGCTCACTCAGGCTCTTGACCTTCTTCGAATAGCCACCGAACGGCTCGACGTGCACGCCGATCACGGTTTCCAAGTGGGTGCCCTTGCCTTCGTTGAAGTTCTTCAGGTACGGCAGGGTCTGGAAGTAGTTGGCGTCCAGGCGCTTCTGGTCGACCTGCACGTTGGGCTGGACGTAGTCGGTGAAGACCTTGATTTCCAGGTCCACGCCCTCTTTGGCCAGGGTCGGCTTGATCAGTTCGAGGATTTCGGCATGCGGCACAGGCGTGGCGGCGACCACCAGTTTCTCGGCGGCATTGGCCAGGCCAGCAAACGAAAGGGCGGCGGCCAGGGCGGTGGTCAGCAGGGTCTTTTTCATGGTGATCCTTGTTCTAAAGCTGGGCCATCGCAGATGGCGAGTCGGGTGCCCACCCGTTTGGGTGGGCGTGAAACGGACAATACCGAGATTTTTTATTCCGTAACAATATCTTTTGATTAGCTGCTTATTCCAAAAACAAATCACCATCACCGCCTTTGCTTATGAGCGGCCACGCACTGCTCTACGGCGCGGCTTCGCCCAACTGCGCCAAGGCGGTGTTCAGCAACCCGCGCAGTTCGGCCACGGTTTGCGGCTCCCGACTGGCACCCAGTTGCGCGAGCTGACGGGCCAGACTGGCCAAGGGTGCGGTATCCGGAAGGTCGAGGTGCGCCGGGAGGATTTCCTCGCCGTCGCTGACCAGCAGGGCAAAGTGGATGATGTTCTCCAGCTCACGGGTATTGCCCGGCCAGGCATGGGCCTCCAGCGCCTGCTGGGCCGCCTCGCTGATCAGGGGCAGCGGCCGATCCAGGCGCACGCTGTAGATACCGACGAAATACTCGGCCAGCGGCAGGATGTCGCCGACCCGATCGCGCAATGCCGGCAGCTCGAGTTCACCCTCATGCAGGTAATGGTAAAGCCGTTCGTTGAAGCGCCCGGCGCGCACGGCCTGGGCCAGGTCGATGCTGGAAGCGGCCACCAGCCGCACATCGACCGCCTGCGGCTGGGTGGCGCCGACCCGGGTTACCTCGCGGTTCTCCAGGGCCGCCAGCAGCTTGCCCTGGATCGCCAGGGGCAGGTCGGCAATCTCGTCCAGGTACAGCGTTCCGCCATTGGCCGAGCCGAACCAGCCGGCTCGACTGCTGGCGGTGCCGCCCTGGGTCGCGGCACTGTAGCCGAACAGCTCGGCATCGGCGTAGGTCGGGCTGATGGCCGCGCAGTTGACCGACACGAACAACCCGCTGCGGTCACTGGCGCGGTGGATCTGCCGGGCCAGCAATTCCTTGCCGGTGCCGGTCTCGCCACGGATCAGCACGGGCAAGGGTTGTGGCGCCAGCCGCTCCAGGGCCTGGCGCAACGCCTGGGAGCGAGGATCGACGAACACCAGCGCCTTGGCGCGAATGCTCAACGGGCTCTTGTCCAATTCGGGGAAGGTCAGCAACGGCTGACCGAAAGCAGTGTGAAACGTCATGGAATACTCCCGCCCCGGTCGCACGCGACCGGGGATTCGACTCGTTCGAAAAAACCGGCGGATCAGGCGCGGCGCAGCGCGCGCTGATCGACACGGGCCTGCAGGCGGTAGAGGTAGGCGAAGCCCTGTTCCCAGCGTTCATGGCCGGACTTGACGTTGATGTGCCCGGCATCAGCCAGCAGCCCAGCCTCGGCACTCCAGGCCTGGGCCAGGTACAACGCGCGCGGCACACTCACCGCCGGGTCGTTGTCGGAGCTGACCACCTGGCTGGGGAACGGCAGGGCCTGCAGTGGAATCGGCGCGAAATTGCGCAGGGCCGGCGCGCAGGTCGGCCGCTCGACATCCGCCGGCGCCACCAGCAGTGCGCCACGTACTCGGCACAGCAGCTCGGGGCTGGCCTGGGCTGCCCAATGGGCGACCGTGATGCAGCCCAGGCTGTGGGCGATGAGAATCACCGGCGAGCGTTCGGCGGCAATCGCCTGCTCCAGGGCCTGCACCCAATCGCGCCGCTGCGGGGTCAGCCAGTCGTGCTGCTCGACCCGGGCGCTGTTGGGCAGGCTGCGCTGCCAGTGACTTTGCCAATGGTTGTCTGGCGATCCTTGCCAGCCCGGCACAATCAGGTAACGAAT
Organism: Pseudomonas sp. DrBHI1; assembly: GCF_002205115.1. NCBI lineage: Bacteria > Pseudomonadati > Pseudomonadota > Gammaproteobacteria > Pseudomonadales > Pseudomonadaceae > Pseudomonas > Pseudomonas sp. DrBHI1. The sequence continues at coordinate 133,217 of NZ_NIBE01000059.1, read as the reverse complement.
CGACTCATTGCGCATGGGGACGCCTCCGGAAGTTTGCGTGCTTGGGTGCAAGTATAGGGAGGGGGCTATGTTCGTAAAGGAATAAGAAGCTATTTATTAATAACCAAAATTCTTTTAAAGCAACTGTCTTGCACAGTGTTAAGCCCTGCGCCTACAGGGATCGCGAAAGGCTTCAAATCCGCGTCTCCAATAAAAAAAGGGCCATCCCCTGCCAAGGAAAATGGCCCCGAAGCACTTGCCTGAAGAGGGTATCGTCGGTCAGCGCGCGGTGATCACCGCCAGCTTGCTGATCCCGGCACGCTCGATCGCCGCCATCGCGCGGGCGACCTCGCCGTAGTTCACACCATCGTCGGCCTGCAACTGCACACGCAGCTCGGCGTCCTTGTCCTTGGCAGCCTTTAGGTTGGTCTCCAGCAAGTCCGGCTGGATCTCGTCCTTGTTGATGAACAGCTTGCCGCTGCCGTCGATGCTCACCACCAGCGGGTCCTTCTGCTCCACCGGGGCGACGGCCTCGGTCTTGGGCAGGTTGATCGGGATGGCATTGGTCAGCAACGGCGCGGTGACGATGAACACCACCAGCAGCACCAGCATGACGTCCACCAGCGGCGTGACGTTGATTTCACTCAACACTTCATCGCTGTCCTGGGTCGAGAAGGCCATGTCAGGAGGCCTCCTTCACAGGTTGGGTGAAGCCGGTGTGCTGGCGCTGCACCGCGGGGTGCACCAGCACGCGGAAGGCACTCTTCTGCGCCAGGCTGTAGAAGTCGTGGGCGAAGTCGTCGAGGTCGGCCGCGGTCAGCTTCAGGCGACGGAGGAAGTAGTTGTAGACCAGCACCGCCGGCACCGCGACGGCGATACCCACGCCGGTGGCGACCAGCGCCGCGCCGATCGGGCCGGCCACGGTTTCCAGGCTCGCCGAGCCCGCCGCGCTGATGCCCTTGAGGGCTTCCATGATGCCCCACACGGTGCCGAACAGGCCGATGAACGGCGAGGTGCTGCCGATACTGGCGACCACGGCCAGGCCGGTCTCCAGCGAACGGCGCTCGCGGACGATCTGCTGGCGCAGGGCGCGCTCCAGGCGATCCTGGTGGTTGATCGCCTGGCTGAGGTCACTGGCCTGGCCAGGCTCGCCAACCGCGATCGCTGCAAAGCCCGCCTGGGCGACACGGGCGGCCGGACCTGGCAGGTCGTGGGCGGGCTCGGCGGCGGAGTCGAGGCTGGACACGGCCCAGAACTGCTGGTGGAAGCGTTTGTCCTGGTTTTTCAGGCGCACGAACTGCACGACCTTGACCAGGGCCAGCGCCCAGGTGGCGACGGAGAAGCCGACCAGCAGCCAGATGACCGCGCTTTCAACGGATTCGAGGGGAGATGCCAACAAGCTCATGATGAAGTCCTTCCTGTATGCGGTCGCAAGTTAACGAAGCTTGAAATCGATCGGTACGCTGACCCAGCCCACCTGGGTCACGTCGCCCTGCTTGGCCGGGACGAAGCTCCAGCGCTTCACCGCGGCCAGCGCGGCGGCGTCCAGGGCGTCGCGGCCACTGCTCTTCTGGATCTGGATCTGCCCCGGCTTGCCACTGGGCAGCACCTCCACGCGCAGCAGCACCGTGCCTTCCCAGCCACGGCGCTGGGCCATCTGCGGATACTCCGGCGCCGGGTTCTTCAGGTACGCGGCGTTGGCCGAGGCAGGGGTCACCGGAGCCGGCGCGGGTGGAGCAGGGGCCGGCGCCGGGGGTGCTGGCGCGGCGACCGGTGTCGGCGGTGGCGCCTCGACTGGCTTGGGCTGCGGCTTGGCCACGGGCTTGGGCACCGGCTTGGGTTTGGGGACCGGCTTGGGCACGGGCTTGGCGGCCAGTTCGTCGACCACCGGTGGCGGTGGCGGCGGCTGGACCACAGGGGCCGGCGGCGGCGGCTCGGCCACCGGTGGCGCTGGCGCGGCGAACTCGATGGTCATGGGCGGAATCTTCGGCGGGATGACCGGCAGCTCGGGGGTCGGCTGGTGGCTGACCCAGTACGCCACCACGCCATGCAGCACCAGCACCAGCAGGCCCAACGCCAGCTTGTCGCGACGCTTCAAGCCGCTGACCGGCGTGCGTTGCAGGCGCAGTTGCGCGAGCGGCAAGCGCAGGGTGCGGCCAAGCTCGACGAGCTCCCCTGGCGCGGGGCGCCAAGGCTGGTCGTAGGCCCGGGCGGAGGTCTGGACATTACCCATTGCTTGAGGCTCCTGGGGTGTTGATTCAGGTGTGTGGCTGAATCATCAGTGCCAGATGCTTAGTTCATAAAGTAATGTTTAAACGTAAAGTTAGATATTTATGGAATATTTATTTTGATGGATTGCCCACAGCCCGCGTCGTTCTTGGCCTGCAGCAAAACAGCTCGCGAACGATGCTTTATCGGCATTCAAAATATTCGTTCAAGGCATCGGTTCGCTGCGAGGGCTTCGCCCTCGATCACGCTCAGGCAATAAAAAACCCGGGACCATGCCCGGGTTTTTCATCGCAAGCGCCAGCTCAGATATCCGTCACCTTCTGCCACACCTTCGGCCGGAAGAACAACGTTTCCCCCCGCGCCAGCCCGGCCAGGCTGTCGTGATCCTTGACCACCTCGGCTTCGATCAGCTCGCTCTGCCCTTCCACCTTCAGCGTCACTCGCGTGGTTGCACCCAGCGGCCGGATATCGCGCACCTCGGCGGCATGGTGCCCCTCGGTCTCATGCCGAGACAGCGACACTTCGTGCGGCCGGAACAGCACATGATGGCCCTCGCTCAATGCCAGACGGTTGGAGTCGCCAAGGAAGTGGTAGACGAAGTCGTTGGCCGGCTTCTCGTACACCTCGCCGGGCGAGCCGATCTGTTCGATCACGCCCTTGTTCATCACCACGATGCGGTCGGCGACTTCCATCGCTTCTTCCTGGTCGTGGGTAACGAACACCGAGGTCAGGTTGATGTCCTCGTGCAGGCGCGCCAGCCAACGGCGCAGCTCCTTGCGCACCTTGGCATCCAGCGCCCCGAACGGCTCGTCGAGCAGCAGCACCTTGGGCTCCACCGCCAAGGCGCGGGCCAGGGCGATACGCTGGCGCTGACCACCGGACAGCTGCTCGGGGTAGCGGTCGGACAGCCAGTCGAGCTGGACCATGTTCAGCAACTCATGGACCTTCTCGGCAATCTTGCTCTCGCTCGGGCGCTCGCCCTTGGGCTTCATGCGCAGGCCGAAGGCGACGTTGTCGAACACGCTCATGTGGCGGAACAGTGCGTAGTGCTGGAACACGAAACCGACGTTGCGATCACGCACGTCGTGGCCGGACACGTCCTCGCCATGGAACACGATGCTGCCGTTATCCGGCGTCTCGAGGCCGGCGATGATGCGCAGCAGGGTGGTCTTGCCGCAGCCGGACGGGCCCAGCAGCGCCACCAGCTCGCCGCTGTGGATATCCAGGTTGATGTTGTCCAGGGCCTGGAAGCTGTTGAAGCGCTTGCTGACGTTACGAACTTCGATCGACATGAATCATTCCTCCGCGGCGCTGTGGCGCAGGCGGTTAATACGGTTCTCGCTCCACTGCTTGAGCAGCAGGATGAAGAGCGCCAGGATCAGCAGCAGGCTGGCCACGCTGAAGGCCGCGACATGGTTGTACTCGTTGTAGAGGATCTCCACGTGCAGCGGCAAGGTGTTGGTGACGCCGCGGATATGGCCGGACACCACCGACACTGCGCCGAACTCGCCCATGGCCCGGGCGGTGCACAGCACCACGCCGTAGATCAGGCCCCACTTGATGTTCGGCAGCGTGACATGCCAGAACATCTGCCAGCCGTTGGCACCGAGCAGGCGCGCGGCCTCCTCTTCCTGGGTGCCCTGCTCCTGCATCAGCGGGATCAGCTCGCGGGCCACGAATGGTACGGTGACGAAGATGGTCGCCAGGACGATGCCCGGCAGGGCGAAGACGATCTGGATATCGTGGTCCTGCAGCCACGGCCCGAACAGGCCTTGGGCGCCGAACATCAGCACGTAGACCAGGCCGGCGATCACCGGCGACACCGAGAACGGCAGGTCGATCAAGGTGACCAGCACGCTCTTGCCACGGAAGGTGTACTTGCTCACGCACCAGGCAGCGGACACCCCGAACACCAGGTTCAGTGGTACCGAGATGGCCACCGCCAGCAGCGTGAGCTTGAGGGCGGACAGCGCGTCGGGCTCGAAGATCGCTTCGAAGAACGTGCCGAAGCCGTTCTTCAGCGCCTGCGACACCACGATCACCAGCGGCAGCGCCAGGAACAGCGCGAAGACGATCCAGGCCAGGGTGATCAGCACGCGGCGCGAAGTGGCGCTGCCACGCCGGGCGGCGTTGGCGGCGGCGGTTGCGCCGAGGGTTTGACTAGACATTGCCGGCCTCCTTCAAGGGGTTTCGATGCGCCGCTGCAGCAGGTTGATCAGCAGCAGCAGGATGAAGGAAACCACCAGCATCAGCACGCCGATGGCAGTGGCGCCGGTGTAGTCGTACTGGTCGAGCTTGACCATGATCAGCAGCGGCAGGATCTCGGTCTTCATCGGCATGTTGCCGGCGATGAAGATCACCGAACCGTACTCGCCCACGCCCCGGGCGAAAGCCAGGGCGAAGCCGGTCAGCCAGGCCGGCAGCAAGGCGGGCGCCAGCACGTGGCGGAACACCTGCAGCGGTTTCGCGCCCAGGCAGGCGGCGGCTTCTTCCACTTCACGCGGAATGTCGGCCAGCACCGGCTGCACCGTGCGCACCACGAACGGCAGGGTGACGAAGGTCAGCGCCAGGGTGATGCCAAGCGGCGTGTAGGCGATCTTGAAACCGAGGTCGGTGGCGAACTGGCCGACCCAGCCCGCCGGGGCGTACAGGGCGGTCAGGGCGATACCGGCAACGGCGGTGGGCAGGGCGAACGGCAGGTCGATCATCGCGTCGATGACCTTGCGCCCGGGGAAGGTGTAGCGCACCAGCACCCAGGCCAGCAGGGTGCCGATCACGCCGTTGATGATGGCGGCGAACAGGGCGGTGCCGAAACTCAGCTTCAGCGCGGCCAGCACCCGTGGTGCGCTGATGATGTTCCAGAACTGCTCCCAAGTGAGCTGCGCGGCATGCACGAACATGGCGGCCAGCGGTATCAGCACGATCAGACTGAGGTACACCAAGGTGTAGCCCAGCGTCAGCCCGAAGCCGGGTATGACGGGGGAAATGCGACGTGACATAAAGGTCCCTGGTTGAACGCACGAAGCCCGGGAGCGCTCCCGGGCCGGTGCAGGCTTCTGAATCCTGGGGCTGCTGCGCAGCCCTTTCGCGACACAAGGCCGCTCCTACAGGGGATCGCGGATTCTTGTAGGAGCGGCCTTGTGTCGCGAAAGGGCCGCACAGCGGCCCCGCTTCTCCATACCGCTTACTGTGCCTGATAGATCTGGTCGAACACCCCACCATCATTGAAGAACTTCGGCTGCGCAGTCTTCCAGCCACCGAAGTCCTTGTCGATGGTCACCAGGTCCAGTTTCGGGAACTGCTGGCCGAATTCGGCGGCGACCTTCGCGTCACGCGGACGGTAGAAGTTCTCTGCGGCGATCTTCTGGCCAGCCGGGCTGTACAGGTGCTTGAGGTACTCCTCGGCGATCTTCTCGTTGCCCTTCTTCTCGGCGTTCTTGTCGACCACCGCCACCGGTGGCTCGGCCAGGATCGACAGCGAAGGCACGACGATCTCGAACTTGTCGGCGCCGCCGTCTTCCTTCAACGCCAGGAAGGCCTCGTTTTCCCAGGCCAGCAGCACATCGCCCTGGCCGTTGTTGACGAAGGTGATGGTCGAGCCACGGGCGCCGGTATCGAGCACCGGCACGTGCTTGAACAGCTCCTGCACGTAAGCCTTGGCCTTGTCTTCGCTGCCGCCGGTCTTCAGGCCGTAGGCCCAGGCGGCGAGGAAATTCCAGCGGGCGCCGCCGGAGGTTTTCGGGTTGGGGGTGATGACCGAGACATCCTTCTTGATCAGGTCGCCCCAGTCCTTGATGCCTTTCGGGTTGCCCTTGCGCACCAGGAACACGATGGTCGAGGTGTACGGCGTGCTGGCGTCCGGCAGGCGCTTCTGCCAGTCCTCCGGCAGGGTCTTGCCGAGCTTGGCGATCTCGTCGATGTCACCGGCCAGGGCCAGGGTTACCACGTCGGCGCGCAAGCCGTCGATCACCGCACGCCCTTGCTTGCCCGAACCACCGTGGGACTGCTGGATCTTCACCTTGTCGCCCGGGTGGGCGGCTTGCCAGTGCTTGATGAACTCGGCGTTGTACTGCTGGTACAGCTCGCGGGTCGGGTCATAGGACACGTTCAGCAGTTCGTAGTCCTTGGCGATCGCGGAACCGGCAAAAACGGCACTGGCCAGGGCGGCAAGCGCATAACGGCGGATGGACATGGTGAAGCTCCCGATTGGCATTTTTCTAGTTTTTGAAGTGATGCGGTGTCAGCCGGACTTGTTGCCGGGCTGCTGCAGGCGGAACTTCTCCTTGCGTTCGATCTGCACCACCTGGGCGTTGTGCACGGTGATCTCCACCGCGCCGAAGCGCAGGTCGCGCAGCGCGCTCTGGATTTCACGCAGAATGGTGGCTTCGTCCTGACCGTCGATGCTGCGCAGGGATGCACTCATGCTCGTTCTCCTGTGAGTAAGGGTGCCGGGCAGAGGTTTTGAAGGGGATTGCGCCTGGCTTGAGGGCAATACTAGTGAGGCGCGGATATTCTTAAAAATACTGTTTAAGAATGTTTATATAACCAACTTTAAAAGGATGACCTGTAGGAGCGGCCTTGTGTCGCGATGGGCTGCGCAGCAGCCCCGACAATTCTGCAAGATGCCCAGATCCTGGGGCCGCCATGCGGCCCATCGCGACACAAGGCCGCTCCTACAGGGGTCAATGCGGTCGCGGGGTTTTGTCCTCGGGCTCGCGAATCTTGTACCAGGCCACATACAGCGCCGGCAGGAACAGCAGCGTCAGCAGCGTTGCACTGATGATGCCGCCGATCATGGCGTAGGCCATCGGCCCCCAGAACACTTCCCGGGCGATCGGGATCATGCCCAGGCTCGCCGCCGCCGCCGTCAGCAGGATCGGCCGGCGACGGTGGTTGGTCGCCTCCACCACCGCATCCCACGGCGTATAGCCCTGCTCTTCGAATTCGTCGATCTGGGTCACCAGGATCACCGAGTTGCGAATGATGATCCCTGCCAGCGCGAGGATCCCGAGGATCGCCACGAAGCCCATCGGCGTACCCGTGGGCACCAGCGCCAGCACCACGCCGATCAGCCCCAGGGGCGCGACGCTGACCACCAGGAACAGCTTCTGCACGCTGTGCAGCTGGATCATCAGGAAGGTCGCCATCAGGAACAGCATCAACGGGATGACGTCGGCGATCGGTCCCTGGGCCTTGCTGCTCTCCTCCACCGTACCGCCGGTGGCCACCTCATAACCCACCGGCAGCTGGCTGGCAAAACCTTCGATACTGGGCTTGAGTTCGGCTACCAGGTCGGTGGGCTGGATATCACCGACCACCGAGGCCTTGATGGTGATGGTCGGCTTGCGGTCGCGACGCCATACCAGCGGTTGCTCCTGCTCATAGCGCACCGTGGCGAAGGCCAACAGAGGAATCGAGGCGCCGCTGGGCGTGACGATCTGCAGGTTCTGCAAGGTATCCGGCGAGCCGCGTTCGCTGTCTTCGGCGCGGGCCACCACATTGACCAGGTAGATGTTGTCGTTGATCTGGGTGACCGGCACGCCGCTGACGATGCTGTTCATCACATTGGCCACATCCTCGGACGACAGGCCCAGCTGGCGCGCCTTGTCCTGAGCGATCTCGATGCGCAGCACCTTACCGGGCTCGTTCCAGTCGTAGATCATCTCGCCGATGTGTTCGTTGCTGTCGAGCAGGGTCGCCAGTTCGATGGCGTGCTTGCGCACCTGGTCGATATCCTTGCCGCTGACCCGGTACTGGATCGGCCGGCCCACCGGGGGCCCCATCTCCAGCGACTGAACGTTGGTACCGATGCCGACGAACTCCTCACGCAGCAGCTTCTGCAGGCGCTGCATCATGCCCTCGCGCTCCTCGAAACCCTTGCTGACGATCACCAGCTGGGCGTAGTACGGGTTCTGCAACTGCTGGTCGAGGGGCAGGTAGAAACGGATCGCGCCCTGGCCGATGTAGGTGCTCCAGTGCACCAGGTCCGGGTCGTCCTTGATCCGCGCCTCCAGGCGGTCGACGACTTTGCGCGTTTCCTCGATCGAGGCATTCTGCGGCAGGTTCAGGTCGACCAGGATCTCCGGCCGGTCCGACGACGGGAAGAACTGGTTCTGCACGAAACGCATGCTGAAGATCGACAGGGCGAACAGCAGCACCGTGCCGATGATGGTCAGCCAGCGGTGGCGCATGCACCACAGCAGCCCGCCTTCGAATGCCCGGCCGACACGCCCGGGCTCGGCCTCATGGGGCTTGAGCTTGCTGCTGCTGAGAATGTGCACGCCCAGTACCGGCGCAAAAAATACCGCCACCACCCAGGACACCAGCAAGGCCACGGCAATCACCGCGAACAGGGTGTAGGTGTACTCGCCCGCGGAACTGGCGTTGAGGCCGATAGGCACGAAGCCAGCCACCGTCACCAGGGTGCCGGTGAGCATGGGGAACGCCGTGGAGGTATAGGCGAAGGTGGCCGCCTGCTCCTTGGTCTCGCCCATCTCCAGGCGCGTGACCATCACCTCGACAGTGATCATCGCGTCGTCCACCAACAACCCCAGGGCGATAATCAGCGCACCGAGCGAGATCCGCTGCATGGTGATGTCGCTGTACTCCATGAACACGAACACCATCGCCAGCACCAGCGGAATCGAGCAGGCCACCACCAGCCCCGCGCGAATGCCCAGGCTGACGAAGCTCACCGCCAGCACGATCACCACGGCTTCGAACAGCGCGCTGGTGAAGCCGCCGACCGCCTGCTTGACCACCACTGCCTGGTCAGACACGTTGTGCACGCCAACCCCCACCGGCAGGTCGCGGACGATGCTGTCCATCCGCGCTTTCAGGGCGGCGCCGAACACCTCGATGTTCGCGCCGGCCTTCATGCCGATCGCCAGGCCAATGGCCGTCTGGCCATTGAAACGGAACATCGGCGACGGCGGGTCGACATAGCCGCGCTCGATATCGGCGATGTCGGCCAGGCGGAAGAAGCGATCGTTGATACGCAGGTTCACCGTTTCCAGGTCCTTCTCCGAGGCAAACTGCCCGGTGGTGCGCACCGAGATGCGCTCGGGCCCGGCCTCGATCACCCCGGCCGGGGTCACCGCGTTCTGCTGCTGCAGGGCCTGCATGGCCTGGCGCTGGTCGATGCCAAGCGCGGCCAGCTTGCGGGTGGAGAAGTTCAGGTAGAGCACTTCGTCCTGGGTCCCGATCAGCTCGACCTTGCCGATGTTGGGCACCTCGCGCACTTCGGCCCGCGCCACTTCCACATAATCGCGCAGTTGCCGCAGCGTGAGGCCGTCGGCGGTAAACGCGTAGATCGAGCCGAACACGTCGCCGAACTCGTCATTGAAGCCCGGGCCCTGGATGCCTGCGGGGAACTGCCCGCGGATGTCCTGGATCTTCTTGCGCACCTGGTACCAGATCTGGGGAATGTCCTTGGCCTTGGTGGTGTCACGCAGGTAGACGTAGACGGTGGATTCCCCTGGACGGGTGTAGCTTTTCACGTAGTCGAGGGAGTCCAGTTCCTCGAGCTTCTTCTCGATGCGGTCGGTGACCTGGTAGAGGGTCTCGTCCTGGGTGGCGCCGGGCCAGCGGGTCTGGATGACCATGGTCTTGATGGTGAAGGATGGATCTTCCTCACGGCCGAGATTGAAGTAGGAGAAGATCCCCATCAGCAGGCCAACGAACATCAGGTACCAGACGAAGGACTGGTGCTTCAGCGCCCATTCCGAGAGGTTGAAGCTTCCTTTCATTGCGCGTCCTCGTCGAAGGTGACCTTCTGGCCGGGCTTGAGGCTGTTCACGCCAGCGGTCACCACGCGCTCGCCGGGCTGCACCCCGGAGGCAAGGACGATGCTGTCGGCGGTACGTTCGATCAACGCGACATCGCGGGTAGCCACGGTTTTCTGCTGCGGATCGACCACCCACACCTGGGTCTTGCCGTCCCGCTCGAGCAGCGCGGTCAACGGCAGCTCGCTGCGCGGGCTCACCGCCGAGGTCAGGGTGACGCTGACCGCGGTGCCCAGGTGAAAGGCATCGGGCGTTCTGGTCAGGGTCAATCGGGCGCGACGGGTACGG
>NZ_NIBE01000059.1:76916-122887 GCF_002205115.1 Pseudomonas sp. DrBHI1 | reverse complement strand
CGATCACCGCCTCCTTGACGTCCGGGCGGGCCAGGGTGACAACCGCCTGACCGGCGCTGACGGTCTGCCCCGCCTCGGCCTGCCAGGCGGTGACCACCGCCGCATGATCACTGCGCAGGGTGCTGTAGCCGAGCTGGTCGCGGGCCTGGCTGACCGCCGAGCGTGCCTGCTCCAGCGCGGCGCCGGTGGTTTTCAGGTCAGTCTGGGCGATATCCAGCTGGGCCTGGGCGCCGACGCCACGGTCGTACAGCTGCTGCTGGCGGCGGGCATTGGCCTGGGCGTTGATCCATTGCGCCTGGACCTTGGCCAGGTCGCCTTCGGCGGCGCGCAGCTGGTTTTGCTGGTCGGTCGGATCGAGGGTCGCCAGGGTGTCGCCTGGGCTTACCCGGGCGCCGACATCCAGCCAGCGCCGGGCGATGCGTCCGGACACCCGAAAACCCAAAGTGCTTTCATAGCGGGCCTGGATGGCGCCGGCAAAGCGGCCCAGCTGCGACTGTACCTGCGGCTCGACCAGTGTCGAGAGCACCGGACGGATCGCCTCAGGTGGCGCCTCATCGCCACCGCAGGCGCCCAGCATCAGGCTGGCCGACAGTATCAGCAACTGACGTTTCATGGCGCGGCCCCTCCGTCCTTGGCGCTGACCTTCTCGACCTGCATGCCCGGATGCAGCAGCTGCCCACCGCCTACCACCACGGTCTCGCCGCCCTTGATACCGTCGGCGATCACCACCTTGCCGGTGAGGTAGCGCGCGACCTGGACCTTGCGCAATTCGACCTTGTCGCCCTCGCCCACCACCCACACCGCCGGCTCCTTCAGCGCCTTGGTCAGCGCCGACCACGGCAATTCGATGCTCGGCCGGCCCTGGGTGTTACCAGTGGCCGTGACCGGTGAGCCCAGCTGCATGCCGGCCGGCACGTTGCGCAACGCGACCTTGACCTGCACCGTGCCGCTCTCGGCGGAGACCGTCGGGGTAATCTCGCGGACCCGGCCCTCGGCCTTGATCGCCGGGTTGTCCAAGAGGCTGACGACAACGCCCTCGTCGCTGGGGGACTTCACCAGCAACGATTCGTAGACATTGAACACCGCGTCACGGTCGCCATCGACCGCCAGGCTGAAGATCGGCATGGTCGCCTGCACCACCTGGCCGACTTCGGCCTGGCGCGCGGTGATCACCCCGTCGGCTTCGGACACCAGCGCCGTGTAGCTCAACTGTTCGTTGGCGTTGGCCAACTGCGCCTGGGCGGCCTTGAGCGCGCTCTGGCTGCTGCGCAGCGCGGCTTCGGCGGAATCGTACTCGCTCTGGCTGGTGTAGCCCTTGGGCAGGAGCTTCTGCTGACGCACGAACGCGGCGCTGGCCTGGGTAACCCGCGCCTGCTCGGCGAACACCTCGGCCTTGGCCGAGTCGACGTTGTTCTGCAGGTCCTTCGGATCCAGGCGCGCCAGCACCTGGTTGGCCTTGACGTGGTCGCCGACATCGACGCCGCGGGCGATGATCTTGCCGCCCACGCGGAACGACAGGTCGGTCTGCACCCGCGCCTGCACGTCTCCGGTCAAGGTGACCCGGGCGGCGAAGTCGGTGGGCTGCACCTGTTGCACCGCGACCCGGGGCAACACCGGCGCGGCCTCCTCTTTACCACAGCCCGTCAGCATGAACAGCAGCCCCAGGCAAACGACCATCAGCGGACGCGTTACCGTCATGCAGGCTCCTTGCTTCGACAAAGGGAGTGAGGGATGCGTTTGAAAGCGTAGATCAGGGATGGACAAACGACACCGATGTCGGTTCAACAAAGCACAGCGCTATCGGCGATACTGTGGGCCAGACGCTCAAGGACAATGCTGATGCTGACCACCCTGGCCATTGCCAACTACCGCTCGATCAACCAGCTGGTGATGCCGCTCGGGCAGCTCAACGTGATCACCGGTGCCAACGGCAGCGGCAAGTCCAACCTGTACAAAGCCTTGCGCCTGCTGGCCGAGACCGCCCGCGGCGGCGTGGTCAACGCGCTGGCAGCCGAGGGCGGGCTGGAGTCGACCTTCTGGGCCGGCCCCGAGAAACTCTCCCGGCGCATGCTCAACGGCGAGGTGCCGGTGCAAGGCGGGCCACGCCAGCAGGCCAGGCGCCTGAAGATGGGCTTCGCTGGCGAAGACTTCGGCTACGCGATCAGCCTCGGCCTGCCCGAACCCAGCCGGTCAAAGTTCGCCCTGGACCCGCAGATCAAGCAGGAGACGATCTGGGCAGGCCCCCTGTGCCGCCCCGCCAGCCTGCTGGTGCAGCGCAATGCAGGGATGGTCAAGGCCCGCGATGGGCGCCAATGGCAGGTGCTGCACCAGCACATGACCGAGTTCGACAGCCTGTTCGACCAGGTCGGCAGCCTCCAGGGCTCCCCCGAGGTGCCGCATCTGCGCGAGCAGATCCGCAGCTGGCGCTTCTATGACCATTTCCGTACCGATGCCGAGGCCCCTGCCCGGCAATCACGGCTGGGCACGCGCACGCCGGTGCTGCATCACGACGGCCGTGACCTCGCCGCCGCCCTGCAGACCATCGACGAGATCGGCGACCTGCAAGCCCTGCAGGACGCCGTGGGCGACGCCTTTCCCGGCGCCCGGCTCGCGGTCGATGCCCAGCCCGGCGGTCTGTTCGGCCTGCGCTTGCACCAGGCCGGACTGCTGCGGCCGCTGAGCGCCGCGGAGCTGTCCGACGGGACCCTGCGCTACCTGTTGCTGGTGGCGGCCCTGCTCACGCCGCGCCCGCCGAGCATGATGGTGCTCAACGAGCCGGAGACCAGCCTGCACCCGGACCTGCTGCCGGCACTGGCACGCCTGATCCGCCGCGCGGCCCAGCAATGTCAGGTATGGGTGGTATCGCACGCGCCCCGGCTGGTGGCGGCGCTGGAGGAGGATGCCGACTGCAATTCGATCCACCTGGAGAAAAACTTGGGGCAGACCGGTATCGTCGGACAAGGCATGCTGGATGAACCGGCCTGGAACTGGCCGGACCAGGGCTGAAACGATCGCGGGGCAAGTCGCATCGGTGCGCCGATGCGACTTGCCCCGCGATGCGTTGGCTCAGGCCTGCGCGGTGGCCTGGGCCGGACGACGCACCTGCGGCTGCGAGACGTTCGCCGCGGCGCCCTCTTCGATGGCCTGCTGGATCGCCCGGCGGCGACGCTCTTCGGCCTGGCGGCTGAAGTACCAGACCAGGAAGGTCACCAGCGACACCGACAGCAGGATCAGGCTGGCCACGGCGTTGATCTCCGGCTTCACGCCCAGGCGCACGGCCGAGAACACTTCCATCGGCAGGGTGGTCGAGCCCGGGCCGGAGACGAAGCTGGCCAGCACCAGGTCATCCAGCGACAGGGCGAACGACATCATGCCGCCCGCCGCCAGCGACGGCGCGATCATCGGGATGGTGATCAGGAAGAACACCTTCCACGGCTTGGCGCCCAGGTCCATGGCCGCCTCTTCGATGGACAGGTCCAGCTCGCGCAGGCGCGCCGACACCACCACCGCCACATAGGCGGCGCAGAACGTGGTGTGGGCGATCCAGATGGTGACGATGCCCCGCTCCTGGGGCCAGCCGATCATCTGCGCCATGGCCACGAACAGCAGCAGCAGCGACAGACCGGTGATCACCTCGGGCATCACCAGCGGCGCGGTGACCAGGCCACCGAACAGGGTGCGGCCCTTGAAGCGGGTGACCCGGGTCAGCACGAAGGCCGCCAGGGTGCCCAGCGCCACGGCGGCGACCGCCGTGTAGCAGGCGATCTCCAGCGAGCGCATCACCGAACCCATCAGCTGGGTGTTGTCGAGCAGGCCGACGTACCACTTCACCGACCAGCCGCCCCACACCGTCACCAGTTTCGAGGCGTTGAACGAGTAAATCACCAGGATCAGCATCGGCAGGTAGATGAACAGCAAGCCGAGCACCAGCATCAGCTTGGAGAAACTGAAGCGTTTCATGCGCGGCCCTCCATCTCTTTGGCCTGGCTACGGTTGAACAGCAGGATCGGCACGATCAGGATCGCCAGCATCACCACCGCCAGGGCGGATGCCACCGGCCAGTCGCGGTTGTTGAAGAACTCCTGCCACAGCACTTTACCGATCATCAGGGTTTCCGGACCGCCCAGCAGTTCCGGGATGACGAACTCACCGACCACAGGGATGAACACCAGCATGCAGCCGGCGATGATGCCGTTCTTCGACAGCGGCACGGTGATTTTCCAGAAGCTGTTGAAGGTGCTCGAACCCAGGTCCGATGCGGCTTCGAGCAGGCTCTGGTCATGCTTCACCAGGTTGGCGTACAACGGCAGGATCATGAACGGCAGGTACGAATAGACCACGCCGATATACACCGCCAGGTTGGTGTTGAGAATCTGCAGCGGCTGGTCGATCAGGCCCAGCCACAACAGGAAGCTGTTGAGCAACCCGTTGTTGCTGAGGATGCCCATCCAGGCATAGACGCGGATCAGGATCGCGGTCCAGGTCGGCATCATGATCAGCAGCAGCAGGACCGTCTGCGATTCCTTGTTCGCCTTGGAGATGGCATAGGCCATCGGGTAGCCGATCAGCAGGCACAGCAAGGTGCTGAAGAAGGCCACTTTCAACGAGCCGAGGTAGGCCGCGATGTACAGTTCATCCTCGGTCAGCAGGCCGTAGTTGGCCAGGTTCAGCACCAGCTGGACCTTGCCTTCCAGATAGGTATAGATCTCGGTGTACGGCGGAATCGCCACGTCGGCTTCGGCAAAGCTGATCTTCAATACGATGAAGAACGGCAGCATGAAGAACAGGAACAGCCAGATGAACGGCACGCCGATCACCATGTGCCGTCCTTCGGGGATCAAGCGCTGGAGGGCTCGTTTGAGCTTTCGTGGTTTCATGAGCGCAGTACCACGCCGCTGTCGTCTTCCCACCACACGTAGACTTCGTCATCCCAGGTCGGGCGGGTGCCCTGGCGCTCGGCGTTGGCGACGAACGACTGGACGATCTTGCCGCCGGGCAGCTCGACGTAGAACACCGAGTGGCCGCCGAGGTACGCGATGTCGTGGACCTTGCCGCGCGACCAGTTATGCTCGCAGGTCGGCTGCTCGGTGGTGACCAGCAGCTTCTCCGGACGCAGGGCGTAGGTGATGTGCTTGTCCTCGACCGAGGTGGTGACACCGTGGCCGACGTAGATCTTGCGCTCCAGTTCCGGGCTGGCAATGATCGCGTGGCCTTCGGCGTCGTCGACCACCTCGCCCTCGAACAGATTGACGTTGCCGATGAACTCGCAAACCAGGCGGCTGGTCGGGGTTTCATAGACGTCGATCGGGCTGCCGATCTGGGCGATCCAGCCCAGGTGCATGATGGCGATGCGCTGGGCCATGGTCATGGCCTCTTCCTGGTCGTGGGTCACCATCACGCAGGTCACGCCCACGCGCTCGATGATCTCCACCAGTTCCAGCTGCATCTGCGAACGCAGTTTCTTGTCCAGCGCGCCCATCGGCTCGTCGAGCAGCAACAGTTTCGGGCGCTTGGCCAGCGAGCGGGCCAGGGCCACGCGCTGACGCTGGCCACCGGACAGCTGGTGCGGCTTGCGCTTGGCGTACTGGGTCATGTGCACCAGCTTGAGCATCTCGGCCACGCGGGCTTCGATCTCGGCCTTGGGCATCTTGTCCTGCTGCAGGCCGAAGGCGATGTTCTGCGCCACGGTCATGTGCGGGAACAGCGCGTAGGACTGGAACATCATGTTGATCGGCCGCTCGTAGGGCGGCATGTCGGTGATGTCGACGCCATCGAGGAAGATCCGCCCTTCGGTCGGACGCTCGAAGCCGGCCAGCATGCGCAGCAAGGTCGATTTGCCGGACCCGGAGCCGCCCAGCAGGGCGAAGATCTCACCCTTGCGGATTTCCAGGGACACATCGTCCACGGCTACCGTTTCGTCGAATTTTTTTGTGACCCGGTCGATCTTGACCAGCACCTGCTTGGGTTGCTGGCCACCCTCGAGGGCTTTCTTATAGGCACCGGAGGCAACTGCCATGAGTGAAACTCCCAACAAGATTTATGTGCCCGCCGCTGCGCTGGCGGGCCTGGATTGTTACTTGCCCGACTTGACCTTGGTCCAGCTGCGGGTCATCAAACGTTGCACCTTGGGTGGCAACTCAGCGTTGACGAACATCTTGTCCAGCACTTCCTGCGGTGGGTAAACCGCGGCGTCAGTCCTCACGGCCTGGTCCATCAGGTCGCCAGCCTTGGGGTTCGGGTTGGCGTAACCGACGTAATCACTGACCTGGGCGATCACCTCAGGTTTCAGCAAATAGTTGATGAAGGCGTGGGCCTCCTTGACGTTGCTGGCGTCCTTGGGAATCGCCAGCACATCGAACCAGAGGTTGCCGCCTTCCTTGGGAATGGCGTAGGCCAGTTTCACGCCCTTCTTCGCTTCTTCAGCGCGGGCCTTGGCCTGGAAAATGTCGCCGGAGAAGCCGGCGGCCACGCAGATGTCGCCGTTGGCGAGATCGGTGATGTACTTCGATGAGTGGAAGTAGGTCACGTACGGGCGCACGGCCAGCAGTTTCTCTTCCGCCTTCTGGTAGTCCTTGGGGTTGCTGCTGTTCGGGTCCAGGCCCATGTAGTTGAGCACCGCCGGGAGCATCTCGTCGGCCGAGTCGAGGAAGGCCACGCCGCACTGGCTGAGCTTCTTCATGTTCTCGGGTTCGAACAGCACCGCCCAGGAGTCGATCTTGTCGGTGCCCAGTACCGCCTTGACCTTCTCGACGTTGTAGCCGATGCCATTGGTGCCCCACAGGTAAGGGACGGCGTACTGGTTGCCCGGGTCGTTCTTCTCCAGACGCTTCATCAGCGCCGGGTCGAGGTTCACGTAGTTGGGCAGCAGGTCACGGTCGAGCTTCTGGAAAGCGCCCGCCTTGATCTGCTTGCCGAGGAAATGGTTGGACGGCACGACCACGTCATAGCCGGTGCGCCCGGCCAGCAGTTTGCCTTCCAGCGTTTCGTTGCTGTCGAAGACGTCGTATTTCGGGGTGATGCCGGTTTCCTTCTGGAAATCGGCGAGGGTATTGGGGCCAACGTAGTCGGACCAGTTGTAGATGTGCACCGTGGGCGCCGCTTGGACGCTGCAAGCCAGCGTCAGACCCGCTCCGGCCATCAAGGCCTTGCGAAAAACAGAAATAGACAAGTGGGTGGTCCTCACAATCAGTGCCTTTGCGGGCAGTAAACCTCGGCCGCACACGCAAAACCGGCGCGCAACTTACCTTCACGGCGTGGATGCCGCAAACTTATTTGCCTTAACCTGCCTCCAGGCCGGGAAACCCCGGCCCAGAGGGCCTTGCATCGGGCTTACTTGCCCGACTTGATCTTGGTCCAGCTGCGGGTGATCTCGCGCTGGGCGGTCTTTTCCGGCGCCTTGATGGCGTACAGCTTGGCCTTCACTTCATCGGACGGGTAGATCGCCGGATCGCTGGTGATCTCTTTGTCCACCAGCGGGGTGGCTGCCTTGTTGCCGTTCGGGAAGCGCACGGCATTGGTGATGCCGGCCATCACTTCCGGTTGCAGCAGGAAGTCCATGAACTTGTAGGCGGCCTCGACGTTCTCGGCGTCTTTCGGAATGGCGACCATGTCATAGAAGGTGCCGGCACCTTCCTTCGGAATGGTGTAGCTCAGCTTGACCTTGTCGCCGGCCTCGTGGGCACGGGCCTTGGACTGCTCCAGGTCACCCGAGTAACCCACGGCCACGCAGATGTTGCCGTTGGCCAGGTCCGAGATGTACTTGGAAGAGTGGAAGTAGGTGATCGAAGGACGGATCTTCAGGAACAGGTCTTCCGCGGCCTTCAGGTCTTCCTTCTTGGTGCTGTCGCTGGGCAGGCCCAGGTAGTGCAGCGCGGCCGGGATCATCTCGGTCGGGGCATCGAGGAAGCTCACGCCGCAGCTCTTGAGCTTGGCGATGTTCTCAGGCTTGAACACGGCGTCCCACGAGTCGATCTTGTCCACGCCCAGCGCGGCCTTGACCTTCTCCGGGTTGTAGCCGATGCCGATGGAGCCCCACATGTACGGGAAGGCGAACTTGTTACCCGGGTCGCTGGCATCACCCACGGCCTTGAGCAGCGCCGGGTCGAGGTTCTTCCAGTTGGGCAGCTTGGAGCGGTCCAGTTCCTGGTAGACGCCCGCCTTGATCTGCTTGGCCAGGAAGTTGTTGGACGGTACGACGATGTCATAGCCCGACTTGCCCGCCAGCAGCTTGGCTTCAAGGGTCTCGTTGCTGTCGAAGACGTCGTAGACCACCTTGATGCCGGTCTGCTTCTCGAAGTTGGCCACGGTGTCCGGGGCGATGTAGTCCGACCAGTTGTAGACGTGCAGCACCTTGTCGTCAGCCTGAACAGCGGTGGCCATGGCACCCATCAGGGCGGTGGCCAGCAGCGTCTTGCCCAATTTCTTCATGCGTAATGCTCCAGAATTTATTATCAAGCCATCTGTTCAGCAGCCAGGTACCACGGGACGCGCGCTGGGCGACTAAACAGCCGTTAGTCTGGCAAGTTACAAGGCGCTGTTTCAACAGAAGCAGGGCCTTGTAACGACTTAATGTCACCTCGCCAGCCTAGCAGACTGTCATTTGACCGCTTCGTAGGTCAGGTCCAGGCACTTGCGCGCCTTTTCCACCAGTTCGTCGATCTCTTCGCGACTGATCACCAGCGGCGGCGCGATGATCATGGTGTCGCCCACCGCGCGCATCACCAGGCCGTTCTCGAAGCAGTGGGTGCGGCAGATCATGCCAACGCCCTTGCCCTCGTAACGGCTGCGGGTGGCCTTGTCCTTGACCAGCTCGATCGCGCCGAGCAGGCCCAGGCCGCGTACCTCGCCCACCAGCGGATGGTCCTGCAGCTCACGCAGTCGTTTTTGCAAATACGGTGCCGTTTCGTTGCGGGCACGCTCGACAATCTTCTCGTCACGCAGGATGCGCAGGTTTTCCAGACCCACCGCCGCCGCCACCGGGTGGCCTGAGTAGGTGAAGCCGTGGTTGAAATCGCCACCTTCGCTGATCACCTTGGCCACTTTGTCACGCACGATCACACCGCCCATGGGGATGTAACCGGAGGTCAGGCCCTTGGCGATGGTCATCAGGTCAGGCGCAAGGTCGTAGTAGTCGGAGCCGAACCACTCGCCGGTGCGACCAAAACCGCAGATCACTTCGTCGGCAACGAACAGGATGTCGTACTTGGCGAGGATCTCCTTGATCTTCGGCCAGTAGGTCTCAGGCGGAATGATCACCCCACCGGCGCCCTGGATCGGCTCGGCGATGAAGGCGGCGACATTGTCCTCGCCGACTTCGAGAATCTTCTTCTCCAGCTGTTCGGCCGCCCACACGCCGAACTCATCCGGCGTCATGTCGCCACCCTCGCCGAACCAGTACGGCTGCGGGATATGCACGATGCCCGGAATCGGCAGGCCACCCTGCTCGTGCATGCCGCTCATGCCGCCCAGGCACGCACCCGCAAAGGTGGAACCGTGGTAGCCGTTGATGCGGCCGATGATGGTCTGCTTGTGCGGCTTGCCCTTCAGCGCCCAGTAGTGACGGACCATGCGCAGCACGGTGTCGTTGCCCTCGGAGCCGGAGCCGGTGAAGAACACATGGGTCATGCCCTTGGGCGCCACGTCGGTGATCGCCTTGGCCAACTCCAGCGCCGGCGGGTGAGCGGTCTGGAAGAACAGGTTGTAGTACGGCAGCTCGCGCATCTGCTTTTCTGCCGCCTGCACCAGCTCTTCACGACCATAGCCGACCGCCACGCACCACAGGCCGGCCATGCCGTCGAGGATCTTGTGCCCCTCGCTGTCCCACAAATGCACGCCCTGCGCCTTGGTGATGATGCGCGGCCCCTTCTCCTTCAGCTGCTTGTAGTCACTGAAAGGTGCAAGGTGGTGCTCGCCGCTCAGGGTTTGCCATTCACGGGTTTGCGGGTTGTTGACGCTCATGTGCCTCTCCATTTTCCGGTGGCCGCCCGCAGGCGGCCTCAGGGTTGATCACACAGCAAACAGCAGGAACTCACGCTCCCAGGAGCTGATGACGCGCTTGAAGTTCTCATGCTCGGCGCGCTTGGTGGCGACGTAGCCGGTGATGAATTTCTTGCCCAGGTACTGCACCAGCGCGCGGCTGTTCTCCATGCGCTCGAGGGCGTCCTCGATGGTCAGCGGCAGGCGCAGGTTGCGCCGCTCGTAACCACGGCCCTGCACCGGCGCGCTGGCCTCGATGCCTTCGACCATGCCGATGTAGCCGCACAGCAGGCTCGCGGCGATGGCCAGGTAGGGATTGGCGTCGGCGCCCGGCAGGCGATTCTCGACCCGGCGGTTCTGCGGGCCGGCATCGGGTACGCGCAGGCCAACGGTACGGTTCTCTTCGCCCCACTCGACGTTCACCGGCGCCGAGGTGTCGGGCAGGAAGCGGCGGAACGAGTTAACGTTGGGGGCGAACAGCGGCAGCGCCTCGGGGATGAACTTCTGCAAGCCGCCGATGTGGTGCAGGAACAGCTCGCTCATGCTGCCGTCAGCGTTGGAGAAGATGTTCTTGCCGGTGGCCACGTCGACCACGCTCTGGTGCAGGTGCATCGCGCTGCCCGGCTCACCGGTCATTGGCTTGGCCATGAAGGTGGCGGCCACGTTGTGCTTGAGCGCGGCCTCGCGCATGGTGCGCTTGAACACCAGGATCTGGTCGGCCAGGTGCAGGGCATCGCCGTGACGGAAGTTGATTTCCATCTGCGCGGTGCCGTCCTCGTGAATCAGCGTGTCGAGGTCCAGCTGCTGCAATTCGCACCAGTCGTAGACATCCTCGAACAATGGGTCGAATTCGTTGGCCGCCTCGATGGAGAACGACTGCCGCCCGGTTTCCGGACGGCCGGAACGACCCACCGGCGGTTGCAGCGGAAAGTCCGGGTCTTCGCTACGCTTGGTGAGGTAGAACTCCATCTCGGGCGCGACGATCGGCTGCCAGCCCTTGTCGGCGTAGAGTTTCAGGACCTTCTTCAATACGTTGCGCGGCGACAGTTCGACCGGGTTGCCCTTCTTGTCGTAGGTGTCGTGGATCACCTGGGCGGTCGGCTCGATGGCCCACGGTACGAGAAACACCGCGTTCTCGTCGGGGCGGCAGATCATGTCGATGTCGGCCGGGTCGAGCAGTTCGTAATAGATGTCGTCGTCGACGTAGTCGCCGGTCACGGTCTGCAGCAGCACGCTTTCAGGCAGGCGCATGCCTTTCTCGGCGATGAACTTGTTGGTGGGCGAGATCTTGCCGCGGGTGATGCCGGTCAGATCGCTGATCAGGCATTCCACTTCGGTGATCTTGTGCTCTTTCAACCAATCGGTGAGCTGGTCGAGGTTGTGACTCATAAATACCTCAGGAGGTAATGTGGCGCGATTGAAGGCAACCGGCGGCCACTGACGCCAGGCGTCGGGCAAAGTCGGCGCGCAGGGCGCCGAGGGGCCTGGAAAGGCCCGCGCCTTGATTCTGGATGCTGTGCATGGCTAAAGCAAAAACCCTCGCGCAGGACGACAGTGGAGGCACGCCATGACGGCGCGCCCGGACAGAAAGCGAAGGGCAGAAGGAAAGGAGGTGTTGCGGTAAAGCGTTACGAGGTATGGTTTTTTTTTGCGAACCGTCAATTATTGCGGCCAGCGCGGCGCCCCTTTGATACAGGCGTGCGATGACCGGACGGCAACCGGGAGATGTACCTGAACGCACCGTGCATGCGGCGCTGACAGGTCTCGGCAAGCGGACCATGTGACCCTCGTATTATTGTGTTCTGGGTTGTGACCGAGCTTATCCTCGTTCATTTTTTTACACAACCTCTCCGTAAAAAATAAAACACGCCCCGCTCGGGATAACCCTTCAGGGCAAAAATAGCGGATAATGGCACGCCCCGATATGCAGCAAATCTGCCGTAGATGTGCCATTTAAGGGCATCATGGGGTTGGCTTGACTTCACCTGGTCTTTCCGATTGACTGAGGTTGCAAGCCCCCCTTGATTGATATTTTTAACAACAAAGGTGTTGCATCATGTCGGTACCCCCGCGTGCCGTTCAGCTTAACGAAGCGAACGCGTTCCTTAAGGAACATCCTGAGGTTCTCTACGTTGACCTTCTGATTGCAGATATGAATGGTGTGGTGCGTGGCAAGCGCATCGAGCGCACCAGCCTCCACAAGGTTTACGAGAAAGGCATCAACCTGCCTGCCTCCCTCTTCGCCCTGGATATCAACGGTTCAACCGTCGAAAGCACAGGCCTTGGCCTGGACATCGGCGACGCCGACCGTATCTGCTACCCCATCCCCGGCACCCTCTCCAACGAACCCTGGCAGAAGCGCCCGACCGCGCAACTGCTGATGACCATGCACGAGCTCGAAGGCGAGCCCTTCTTCGCCGACCCGCGCGAAGTACTGCGCCAGGTGGTGAGCAAGTTCACCGAGATGGGCCTGACCATCTGCGCCGCGTTCGAGCTGGAGTTCTACCTGATCGACCAGGAGAACGTGAACGGCCGTCCGCAGCCGCCGCGCTCGCCGATCTCGGGCAAGCGCCCGCAGTCGACCCAGGTCTACCTGATCGACGACCTCGACGAATACGCCGACTGCCTGCAGGACATCCTCGAAGGCGCGAAGGAGCAAGGCATCCCGGCCGACGCCATCGTCAAGGAAAGCGCCCCGGCGCAGTTCGAAGTCAACCTGCACCACGTCCCCGACCCGCTCAAGGCCTGTGACTACGCGGTGCTGCTCAAGCGCCTGATCAAGAACATCGCCTACGACCATGAAATGGACACCACATTCATGGCCAAGCCCTACCCGGGCCAGGCAGGCAACGGCCTGCATGTACACATCTCCGTGCTGGACAAGGATGGCAACAACATCTTCACCAGCGAGGATCCCGAGCAGAACGCCGCGCTACGTCACGCTGTCGGCGGTGTGCTCGAGACCCTGCCTGCCTCGATGGCGTTCCTCTGCCCGAACGTCAACTCGTACCGCCGTTTCGGCGCGCAGTTCTACGTGCCGAACGCGCCGAGCTGGGGCCTGGACAACCGCACCGTGGCCCTGCGCGTGCCGACCGGCTCGCCGGACGCCGTGCGCATCGAGCACCGGGTGGCCGGCGCCGACGCCAACCCGTACCTGATGATGGCGGCCGTGTTGGCCGGCGTGCACCACGGTCTGACCAACAAGATCGAACCGGGCGAGCCGATCGAAGGCAACTCGTACGAGCAGCTGGAGCAGAGCCTGCCGAACAACCTGCGCGATGCCCTGCGCGAGCTGGACGACAGCGAGATCCTCAACAAGTACATCGATCCGAAGTACATCGACATCTTCGTCGCGTGCAAGGAGAGCGAGCTGGAGGAGTTCGAGCATTCGATCTCCGACCTCGAGTACAACTGGTACCTGCATACCGTGTAAACGAAAACGCCGCCCACAAGGGCGGCGTTTTTCTTTGCCATCGCATCGCGGGTCAAGCCCGCTCCCACGTGTGCCAGCCCGTGTACACCGTGGGAGCGGGCTTGACCCGCGATGGCATCAGAGCGGCTTCTCGAAGATCTTCGAATTGCGCTGGTAGTTGTACAGCGAAGCCCGCGCCGCCGGCAGCCGTTCCACGCCACTGGGTGCAAAGCCACGCTCACGGAACCAGTGCGCGGTGCGGGTCGTCAACACGAACAGGGTGTTCAGCCCCAGCGCCCGCGCCCGCTCCTCAATGCGCTCGAGCAGTTCGTCGCCACGCCCGCCATGCCGGTACTCCGGGTTCACCGCCAGGCACGCCAGCTCCCCGGCTTCGGAATCGGCAATCGGGTACAACGCCGCGCAGGCGATGATCATGCCCTCGCGCTCGACCACGCTGAACTGCTCGATCTCCCGCTCCAGCACCTCGCGCGAGCGACGCACCAGGATGCCCTGCTCTTCCAGCGGGCTGATCAGCTCCAGCAGGCCGCCGACATCCTCGATGGTCGCCTCGCGCACCACTTCGAACTGCTCCTGAGACACCAGCGTCCCGCCACCGCCACGGGTGAACAGCTCGGTCAGCAACGCACCGTCCTCGGCATAGCTGACGATATGGCTGCGCGCCACGCCCCCCTTGCAGGCCTCGGCGGCGGCATCCAGCAACTCGGCCTGGTAGTCGCTGCCCAGGCGTTGCAGGTGCGGCGCGATCTGCTGTGGCCGCAGCTCACGCACCAGTTGGCCATGCGCATCCAGCAGGCCAGGTTCAGCGCCGAACAGCAGCAGTTTGTCGGCGCCCAGTTCGATTGCGGCACGGGTGGCCACGTCCTCGCAGGCGAGGTTGAAGATCTCGCCGGTCGGCGAATAGCCCAGCGGCGACAGCAGCACGATGGAGCGCTCATCGAGCAGGCGGTTGATGCCTTTGCGGTCAACCCGGCGCACTTCGCCGGTGTGGTGGTAGTCGACCCCTTCGAGCACGCCGATCGGCCGCGCCGTGACCAGGTTGCCGGAGGCCACCCGCAGGCGCGAGCCCTGCATCGGAGAGGCCGCCATATCCATCGACAGGCGCGCCTCGATGGCCAGGCGCAAGGCGCCCACCGCATCGATCACGCAGTCGAGCGTTGCCGCATCGGTGATACGCATGCCGTGATGATAGTGCGGGGTCAAGCCGCGGGCGGCCAGGCGGCTTTCGATTTGCGGGCGCGAGCCGTGGACCAGCACCAGCCGCACACCAAGGCTGTGCAGCAGCACCAGGTCGTGGACAATGTTGCCGAAGTTCGGGTGTTCGACGCCATCACCGGGAAGCATGACCACGAAGGTGCAGTCGCGGTGGGCGTTGATGTAGGGAGACGCATGACGCAGCCAGTTGACGTAATCGGGCATGACAGGGCCTGTGGATAAGTGAACGGAGAACGAAAAGGCGCACAACGTTCGAAAGTCATCGTCGGAACAGGCTTGCGGTCACGCGCGGTCTCCTCTGGTCAGGGAAAGATCAATGGCTCAGGCAATAGTGCCGGATCAGGTCACGGAGTAGACGCACAGTAGGCTCGATTCGTGACATTTCCAGGTATTCGCCGGGCTGGTGGGCGCAGGCGATGTCACCCGGGCCGAGCACGATGGTCTGGCAACCGAGCTGCTGAAGATAAGGCGCTTCGGTGCCAAAGGCCACCGCTTCGGCGCGGTGACCGGTCAGGCGTTCGGCCAGGCGCACCAGTTCACTGTCGGCGTCCTGCTCGAATGGCGGTACTTCGGGGAACAGCGGCGCATAGTCGATACGCACGTCGTGGCGTTCGGCCAAAGGCGCGATCTTGCCGCGAATCGCCGCGCGCAGCTGCTCGACATCCATGCCCGGCAGCGGGCGCAGGTCGAACTCCAGGGCGCACTGGCCACAGATGCGGTTGGGGTTGTCGCCACCATGGATGCAGCCGAAGTTCAGAGTCGGCGTCGGCACCGTGAACTGCGGGTTGCGGTACTGCTCCTGCCAGGTACGACGCAGGCCCATCAGCTCGCCCATCACCGCGTGCATGGCTTCCATGGCGCTGCGGCCCAAGCTCGGATCCGACGAATGGCCACTGCGCCCGAGGATGTCGATACGGTCCATGAGGATGCCCTTGTGCATCCTGATCGGCTTGAGCCCGGTGGGCTCGCCGATCACCGCCGCCCGTCCGAGCGGCTGGCCGGCCTCGGCCAGAGCGCGGGCGCCGGACATCGAGCTTTCCTCGTCGCAGGTGGCGAGGATCAGCAGCGGTTGCTTGAAATCGTGCTCAAGCAGCGGGATGACCGCGTCGATGACCAGGGCGAAGAAGCCTTTCATGTCGCAGCTGCCCAGCCCGACCCAGCGACCATCGACCTCGGTCAGCTTGAGCGGATCGCTGCGCCACAGCTGCGGGTCGTAGGGCACGGTATCGCTGTGTCCGGCCAGCACCAGGCCGCCCGGGCCGGTGCCGCGGCTGGCCAGGAGGTTGAACTTGCCGGGGCTGACCTGCTGGATCTCGCAGGTGAAGCCCAGGTCGCCCAGCCAGCCGGCCAGCAGGTCGATGACCGCGCGGTTGGACTGGTCCAGCGCAGGCTGGGTGCAACTGACCGAGGGCGCGGCGATCAGGGCGGCGAACTGGTCTTTCAGCGACGGCAACGGCATGCGCGGACTCCTCGACGGCGTGAAAGGCATCATAACAATGGCGACCCGTCACCTGGCAATCCACAGCATCCTCGTGGAGCAAGTACTGTAGACTGCCCAGCAACGATGCCCCTCCTTCCGAGCCCGCGATGCACAAAGAAACCGAACTCAAACTCCGCGCCAGCCGCGAGACCCTTGCCGCCCTGCGCGAGCACCCCCTGCTGAAGAAGCGCAACAAGTCCGGCTGGCAGACCCGCGAATTGCTCAACCAGTACTTCGACACCCCCGAGCGCGACCTGTCCGCCGCCCGTGTCGCCCTGCGCCTTCGCCGTGATGGCGAGGTCATCATCCAGACCCTCAAGTGCCGTGGTCAGAGCGTCGCCGGCCTGTCCGAGCGCAACGAGCACGAGTGGCACCTGGACAAGGTCAAGCTCGACCTGAAGAAGCTCGACGCCACCTGCTGGCCCGAGCAACTGGCCGAGCTGGACAAGAAGACCATCAAGCCGCTGTTCACCACCGACTTCACCCGCGAGTACGCCGAGATCGCCTGGGGCCGTGGCAAGGCGAAGGTGGTGATCGAGGCCGCGCTGGACCAAGGTTTCGTGATCGCCGGCAAGCGCAAGGAAGAAATCTGCGAGCTGGAGCTGGAACTGCGTGAAGGTCCCCCTGAGGCGCTGTTGGAGCTGGCCGCCGAGCTGGCCGCCAGCCTGCCACTGATGCCCTGCGACATCAGCAAGGCCGAGCGCGGCTACCGCCTGCTCGATCCGGACAGCTACGAGTTGGGCCTGCCGGTGACCGAACTGCAGGCCGAGATGCCGCTGGACGACGCCTACGCCGCCCTCGCCTGGCAACTGCTGGGCAGCAGCCAGCGCCTGGCCGAGCAGTATCGCCACAATGGCCACTGGCGCCTGCTGCAGGACTGGGTTCGCTGCCTGGCCGAACTGCGCGCCCTCACCGCAAGCCTCGGCCAGGCCGCGCCGCGCCCGACCACCCGTGCCCTGCGCGCCAGCCTCGACGCGCTGCTGGAAGACTGGCGCCCGCTGGTGCTGGCCGGCAACGATGACGAGGACATTCGCCGCGCCGCCCCCGAGCAGTTCGCCGAAGAACTGGAAGACCCGCGCTGGGGCCAGTTCTCCCTGGAGACCGCACGTTGGCTGAGCGCCCGCGCCTGGACCGCCGAGCGCAAGGGCCGTGGCGAGCGCCAGGGCAAGGCGCAGCTGGCCAGCTGGCTGCAGCACCTGCTGGGTGAGGAGTCTCGCGCCCTGAAGCTGCCGCTGTACGTGCAGCGCCCGGAAGACCTGGCCGAACAGCTGCCACGCATCGAATGCGTGCAGAGCTGGCTGCACCACGCCCGCCAGGTGCTGGACCTGCCGCAACAGGACCGCCTCTACGGCGAGCTGAACAAGCTGCACGAACTGGCCGAGCAACCCCTGGTGGAAGAAGGCAAGGAAGAACTGCTCGAAGCCCGTATCGAGCAGGCCCGCGCCATTGAGCAGAACCGCGCCTGGAAACACCTGCTCAAGGCCTGAGTCCGCGCTGCCCGCTCCTGCACTTCGTGGGAGCGGCGGTGCGCCGTTGCGACTTGCCCCGCAATCGACTCGTCAGGGTCTCAATGGCAAGCTCGTGGTCGACTTGATCTCCGACAACGCCACGATCGAGTTCACTTCCTGGATACCCGGCACGTTCGACAGCTTCTCGAAGAAGAACCGCTCATAAGCCTCGATATCCGAGGTAACGATGCGCAGCAGGAAGTCCACCGCCCCCATCAGCACGTAGCATTCCAGCACTTCGGGAAACCCGCGGATCGCCTCGGTGAACTCGGCGAAGTTCGAGCGCCCATGCGCATTGAGTTTCACCTCGGCAAAGATCTGCGTGTTCAGCCCCACCTTCTTGCGATCCAGCAGGGTCACCTGCGCGCGGATCACGCCCTCCTCCCTCAAGCGCTGGATGCGCCGCCAGCATGGCGACTGCGACAAGCCCACGCGCTCGGCGATCTGCGCGCTGGACAGCGACGCGTCCTCCTGCAGCAGCTCGAGGATGCGCCGATCATAGGCATCCAATCCACCATGCATTATCAATTCTCCAAAATTCAACTTTGCGAATTAAACTATTCTCAATAGATAGAAAACGCTCAAATCATAGCGAAAAAATACCACCGCCAACGTGCAAGAATTTCTTCACTTTCGTGGAGAAACGCCATGCACTCAGCCGAACAGCCCAGGATCGATGCCTGGGCCGCCAACACCGCCCACAGCACCGTCCACTATCGCCTGCAGGCCGAGGCGGAACCGGACAGCCTGTGCCGGGTGCTCAACCTGTTCGCCCTGCAGTTCCTCACACCACATAGCGTCCAGGTCAACCAGTGCGATGACCTGCTGGACATGGAAATCGGCATCGGCGGCCTGAGCTGGCACCGCGCCGAAGTCATCGCGCAGAAGCTGCGCAACCTGGTCTGCGTGGCCGATGTCAGCCTGGAGTGCCGGCCACGCCTGGCGCAGGCCGCCTCGGCCTGAACGCCCCCTGGCAAGATTCCGAAACCCTTTATTCACCCCACCATTGCGTCCTCTGACTAGCCTTGCCAGCGTCATGGATCACCTGGCAGGGATCTCGCCATGTTTGCCAACGCTAGCCAAGACCTGGACCTGAACCGGCTGCTCGACGCCTTGCTCGCCGAACAGCGGATCGCCGCCTGCGATGCGCTCAAGGCGCTCGAGCGGGCCAGGCAACACCCTGACGAGCATCCCCTGGAGCTGATCGCCGCGCTGGCCCTGGCAGATCCGTTACACCCTGGCCAGCACCTGGACCTGCATGCGCTCTGCCACTGGTTGGCCGATCAGGTGGGCCAGCCATTCCTGCACATCGACCCGCTGCAGGTCGACCTGGCACAGGTTGCCAGCCTGATGTCAGCGGCCTTCGCCGAACGTCACGGCATCCTCGCCGTGGCGCTGGACGACAGCAGCGTGACCGTGGCCAGCGCCCAACCCTATCGACGTGACTGGGAGGCCGACCTGTGCCACGGCCTTGGCAAGCGCGTGCAACGTGTGCTGGCCAGCCCCCGGCAGATCCGCCAACTGACGCCCACCTTCTTCGGCCTGGCGCGTTCACTGCGCAATGCCCAGCAGCCCCCGGCGCCCGGGCTCGGCGAACTGGAGCAGCTGCTGGAGCTGGGTGCCAGCCAGGCCCAAGCGGGCGCCGAGGATCAGCATGTGGTGCGCATTGTCGACTGGGTGCTGCAGTACGCCATCGAGCAGCGTGCCAGTGATATCCACCTGGAACCGCGCCGCGAACTGGGCCACCTGCGCCTGCGCATCGATGGCCTGCTGTACCCTGTCTACGCCTTCCCGGCGGGCGTCGCACTGGCCATGGTCAGCCGCCTGAAGCACCTGGGTCGGATGAACGTGGCGGAGAAGCGTCGGCCCCAGGACGGTCGCCTGAAAAGCCGCCTGCCGGATGGCGTGCAGATCGAGCTGCGCCTGTCCACGCTGCCCACGCCATTCGGCGAGAAGCTGGTGCTGCGTCTGTTCGATCCGCAGCTACGCCATGAAACCCTCGAGCACCTCGGCCTGGAGGCGCCCTTGCTGGCCCAGTGGAAAACCCTGCTGCAACGGCGCCAGGGCATCCTGCTGGTAACCGGCCCCACTGGCTCGGGCAAGACCAGCACCCTCTACGCCAGCCTGCGCCACCTGGCCACGCCCCAGGTCAACCTGTGCAGCATCGAGGACCCCATCGAGCGCCTGGAGCCGGCGATCAACCAGCTACAGGTGCAACCCGGCCTGGGCCTGGGCTTCGCCGATGGCGTGCGCGCTCTGCTGCGGCAGGATCCGGACATCATCATGATCGGCGAGATCCGCGACCAGGAAACCGCCCAAGTGGCGGTACAGGCGGCGCTGACCGGCCACCTGGTACTGTCCACCTTGCACACCGACGATGCCTGCGCGGCAATCACCCGCCTGCAGGAGCTGAAGGTGGCCGACTACCTGATCAGGGCCACGTTGCTGGGGGTCATGGCCCAACGGCTGGTGCGCACCTTGTGTCCTGCCTGCCAAGGCATGGAACACACCGATCGCCCCGCCTGCCAGACCTGTCGGGGCAGCGGCTTTCATGGCCGCACCGGGCTGTTCGAGCTGCTACGGGTCGACAGCGCGCTACGCCAGCGCATCACCCCAGGCGCCGACCTGGAAGTGCTGCGCCAGCAGGCGATCGCTGATGGCCTGCACGACCTGCGCCGCAGCGGAAGCCGCCTGGCCGAGCAACGGCTGACCTCCATCGAGGAGGTGCTACGGGTCTGTGGATAAGTAAGAAATCTCCCGTGTGGTCGGGAACTTGGCCGCGGTAAAACGGATCAAACCGGCATTCCGACAGCCCTCATCGACCGAGGTGATTCATCATGCGTTTCAAAACAGCCATCGCAGCCACCGTCCTCTGTTCGCTGCCCCTCGGCTCGGCCATGGCCGACACGTTCTGGCGCAACATCATCTCCTCCGGTGCCACCACTGCCTCGACCTACCTGACCTTCAAGGACCACAAACTGATCGTCGCCGCCCAGGACGACGCCGGCAGCTTCGTCGCCAGTGAGGGCGCCATCCGCGGTCCGTTCCTGGAAGCCGCGATTCGCCAGGTACGCGCGGACAACCCGGGCGTCCAGGCCAGCGACATGGAACTGGCCAACGCGATCCTGGCCAAGAACGCCGTGGCCGAGTAAGTCCCGGGCTGCTTTGCAGCCCATCGCAGGCAAGCCGGCGATGGGCCGCACAGCGGCCCCAATGCAAGACAGTTTCCCCTCCCACGCCAGACGCTAGCGATACGCCTCCACCGGCACGCACGCACAGAACAGGTTCCTGTCTCCATACACGTTGTCGACCCGGTTCACCGCCGGCCAGTACTTGTGCTGACGCGCGTGAGCGCTGGGGGCGATGCCCTGCTCGATGCTGTACGGCCGGTCCCAGGGCGCGAGCACGTCGGCCAGGGTGTGCGGCGCATGCTTGAGCGGATTGTCCTCGGCCGGCCAGTTGCCCTCCTGAACTTGGGCAATCTCGGCCCTGATCGCCAGCATCGCCTCGACGAAACGGTCCAGTTCGGCTTTCGACTCGCTCTCGGTGGGCTCGACCATCAGCGTGCCCGGCACTGGGAACGACATGGTCGGCGCATGGAAGCCGTAGTCCATCAGGCGCTTGGCCACATCTTCCTCGGTGATGCCGGTCAGCGCCTTGAGTGGCCGCAGGTCGAAGATGCACTCATGGGCCACCCGCTGGTTGCGCCCACGGTAGAGCACCGGGAAGGCATCGCGCAGTTGGCTGGCCAGGTAGTTGGCGGACAGGATCGCCACCTCGCTGGCATCGGCCAGTTGCGGCCCCATCATGGCGATGTACATCCAGCTGATCGGCAGGATGCTGGCACTGCCCCAGGGCGCCGCGCTCACCGCGCTGTTGGTCGGCTCCAACCCCGGCACCGGCACCACCGGGTGGCTGGCGACGAACGGCTTGAGGTGGGCGCGAATGCCGATCGGCCCCATGCCCGGGCCACCACCGCCATGGGGGATGCAGAAGGTCTTGTGCAGGTTCATGTGCGAGACGTCGGCACCGATGTCCGCCGGTCGCGCCAGCCCGACCTGGGCATTGAGGTTGGCGCCGTCCATGTACACCTGCCCGCCATGCTGGTGCACCACCTCGCAGATCTCGCGGATCCCCTCCTCGTACACGCCGTGGGTGGAGGGGTAGGTCACCATCAGGCATGACAGCCGCTCGCCGGCGGCCCGGGCCTTGGCCTTGAGGTCGTCGAGATCGACGTTGCCGTCTTCGTCGCACTCCACGATCACCACCTCCATGCCGGCCATCTGCGCCGATGCCGGGTTGGTGCCATGGGCCGAGGACGGAATCAGGCACAAGGTGCGCCCGGGCTGGTGGCGGCTGCGGTGGTAACGGGTGATGGCCATGAGCCCGGCATATTCGCCCTGGGCACCGGAGTTGGGCTGCATGCAGATGGCGTCAAAGCCGGTGATCGCGCACAACCAGCTTTCCAGCTCGTCGATCATCGCCTTGTAGCCTTGCACCTGGGCGGCCGGGGCGAAGGGATGCGGCAGGGCGAACTCCGGCCAGGTGATGGGGATCATCTCGCTGCTGGCATTGAGCTTCATGGTGCACGAGCCCAGCGGAATCATCGACTGGTTCAGCGCCAGGTCCTTGTTCTCCAGCTGCTTGAGGTAGCGCAGCATCTCGGTTTCGCTGTGGTGCAGGTTGAACACCGGATGCCCGAGGATTGGCGTACGGCGCATCAGCGCCCCAGGGATGCCCTCGGGCAGCGCCTGCTGGTCGAGCGTGGCGATGTCCAGGCCATGGTCGACGCCGAGGAAGATATCCAGCAGCTTGAGCACCGTGGCTTCGTTACAGGTTTCGTCCAGGTTCACGCCCAGGTGCCCGCGTCCGAGGATGCGCAGGTTGATGCGGGCGGCCTCGGCGCTCTCGATGATCGCCGCCTGGGCACCGCCGACATCCAGGGTCAGGGTGTCGAAAAAGTGCTGGTTGAGGCGCTTGATGCCCTTGGCCTCGAGACCGGCGGCAAGGATGAAGGTCAGCCGGTGTACCCGCTGGGCGATGCGCTGCAGGCCCTCGGGGCCGTGGTAGACGGCGTAGAAGCCGGCGATGTTGGCCAGCAGCACCTGGGCTGTGCAGATATTGGAATTGGCCTTCTCCCGGCGAATGTGCTGCTCGCGAGTCTGCAGGGCCATGCGCAGCGCGGTATTGCCGCGGGCATCGCGGGACACCCCGATGATGCGCCCGGGCATGGCCCGCTTGTAGTCGTCGCGGCAGGCAAAATAGGCCGCGTGCGGCCCACCGTAGCCCATCGGCACGCCAAAGCGCTGGGTCGAGCCGAGCACCACGTCGGCTCCCAGTTCGCCCGGCGGCGTGAGCACCACCAGGCTGAGGATATCGGCGGCGACGCAGGCCAGGGCCTGCTGGGCGTGCAACTGGTCGATCAGCGGGCGCAGGTCGCGCACCTCGCCATGGGTGTCCGGGTACTGCAGCAACGCC
Source organism: Pseudomonas sp. DrBHI1 (assembly GCF_002205115.1). Lineage (NCBI taxonomy): Bacteria > Pseudomonadati > Pseudomonadota > Gammaproteobacteria > Pseudomonadales > Pseudomonadaceae > Pseudomonas > Pseudomonas sp. DrBHI1. Next base: position 99,801 of record NZ_NIBE01000059.1, on the reverse strand, counting down.
CCGAACACCTTGTGCTTGGCCAGGTTATCCACAGAATCGATGATCAACTCGAAACCGAAGCCCTCGGCCCGGGTCTTGAGCACCGACAGGGTCTGCGGGTGGCAGTGCTCGTCGGCGAAGAAGGCGTTGCTCTTGCTGCGCGCCACGCGCCTGGCCATGGCCATGGCCTCGGCGGCGGCGGTGGCCTCGTCGAGCAACGAGGCATTGGCCAGGGCCAGGCCGGTGAGGTCGATGACCATCTGCTGGTAGTTCAGCAGCGCCTCCAGGCGCCCCTGGGCGATCTCCGGCTGATAGGGCGTGTAGGCGGTGTACCAGCCGGGATTCTCCAGCACGTTGCGCAGGATGACGGTGGGGGTGATGGTCGCGTGATAGCCCATGCCGATCAGGCTTGTCCACAGCTGGTTCTGCGCGGCATGGCCCGCCAGCCTGGCCAGCGCGGCCTGCTCATCGAGAGCCGGCGGCAGGTCCAGCGGGCGGTTGAAGCGGATGCCCGGCGGCACCGTCTGCTCGATCAGCTCGCTGCGGCTGGCGACGCCGAGGGCATCGAGCATGGCCTGCTGCTCCTGGGCATCGGGCCCCAGGTGGCGGCGCAGGAAGGGGTTGGGCTCTTGCAGTTGATGCAGGGATGGCGACTGGGACATGGCGACGATCTCTTCCTGGACCAGTTCTCATGGGAGACTTACAAGTCTAGGAAGGATTGCCGGATGTGCGGGGATTATTGCATTGGCCGTGCAGGCCTCATCGCGGGGCAAGCCCTCCCCCACGATGAGGCCAGTCCTGTCACTCGCCGATCAGGGCTGCGTAACCAGCGGCATCCAGCAGCTTGCCCAGCTCAGCCGGGTTGCTTGGCTTGAGCTTGAAGATCCACGACTCGTAGGGTTCTTCGTTGAGCAGCTCCGGGCTATCGGCCAGTTCTTCGTTGACCGCGATCACCTCGCCGCTTACCGGTGCGTAGATGTCCGACGCAGCCTTGACCGACTCGACCACGCCAGCGGCGTCGCCAGCAGCGAACACCTTGCCGACTTCGGCCAGCTCGACGAACACCACGTCACCCAGGGCTTCCTGGGCGTGGTCGCTGATACCCACGGTCACTGTGCCATCGGCTTCCAGGCGGGCCCATTCATGGCTTTCGGCAAAACGCAGGTCGGCGGGGATATTGCTCATGTCTTGTCTTCCTCGATTGGGTCAGCGGTCGGCCCGCCATTTGAGTGTTCAGATCAGGATCTTGCCATGGCGCACGAAGGTCGGCTTGACCACCCGCACCGGGTACCACTTGCCGCGGATCTCCACTTCGGCACGGTCGCCGGTGGCCATGGGCACGCGGGCCAAGGCAATGGATTTGCTCAGCGTAGGCGAGAAACTACCACTGGTGATCTCTCCTTCGCCAATCCCGGATACACGGACCACCTGGTGGGCACGCAGTACTCCGCGCTCCTCGAGCACCAGGCCGACCAGTTTTTCCTTCACGCCCTGCTCGATTTCCGCCAGCAGGCCGGCACGGCCGATGAACTCGCGGCTTGCCGGCTCCCAGGCGACGCTCCAGCCCAGGTTGGAGGTCAGCGGGGTATGGGCTTCGTCGATGTCCTGGCCGTACAGGTTCATGCCGGCCTCCAGGCGCAGGGTGTCACGCGCGCCCAGGCCGCTCGGGGCGATACCGGCGCCGACCAGGTCGTTAAAGAACGCCGGGGCCTGCTCGCCGGGAAGGATGATCTCCAGGCCGTCCTCGCCGGTGTAACCGGTGCGGGCGATGAACCAGTCACCGTCGGCGAGGCCTTCGAAGGGGCGCAGTTCGCGAATCAGCGCGGCACGCGAGGCGCTGAGCAGGGCGGCGACCTTTTCCCGGGCATGGGGGCCCTGGATAGCGAGGATGGCCAGTTCGGGGCGAACTTTGAAGCCAACCTTGAATCCTTCGCTCTGCGCTTGCAGCCAGGCCAGTACCTTGTCGCGGGTGGCGGCGTTGGCCACCAGGCGATAGCCGTCCTCGGTGCGGTAGGCGATCAGGTCGTCGATCACCCCGCCATCGGCGTTGAGCAAAGGGCTGTAGAGGGCCTTGCCGGGGCTTTCCAGACGCGTCACGTCATTGGCCAGCAGGTGTTGCAGCCAGGGCGTGGCGGCGCAACCTTCGATATCGATGACGGTCATATGGGAGACATCGAAGACCCCGCAGTCGCTGCGCACCTGGTGGTGCTCCTCGACTTGCGAGCCGTAATGCAGGGGCATGTCCCATCCGCCGAAATCGACCGTCTTGGCGCCGAGCGCCAGGTGCAGGTCATACAGAGGCGTACGCTGTCCCATGGGTTTCTCCTTCCGGGCGTGGCGAGGCGGCGGCGGTCGGCGATGTTCAGGCATCACCTGTTCTTGTAGGACCCGTCGCTGCGAATGCCGCGCATTGTAGCCGCAAGGAAGCGGCGTGACACCCTCAGCGCGGGTGTCCCGGACGATGGGCCGAGCGACGGATCAGGCCGATTACCGGCAGCAGACCGACCAGCACCAGAGTCAGGGCCGGCAGCGAGGCCCGTGCCCATTCGCCCTCGCTGGTCATCTCGAACACCCTCACGGCCAGGGTGTCCCAGCCGAACGGGCGCATCAGCAAGGTCGCCGGCATCTCCTTCAACACGTCGACGAACACCAGCAGGGCGGCGCTGAGCGCACCGGGCACCAGCAGCGGCAGATACACCTTGAAAAACAATCCCGGCCCGGCGACCCCGAGGCTGCGTGACGCCTCCGGCAACGACGGGCGGATCCGCTCCAGGCTGCTTTCCAGCGGGCCATAGGCCACGGCGATGAACCGCACCAGGTAGGCCAGCAGCAGGGCCGACAGGCTGCCCAGCAACAATGGCTTGCCCGCCCCGCCCAACCATTGCGACAGCGGCACCACCAGCTGGTTGTCCAGGTAGCTGAACGCCAGCATGATCGAAACCGCCAGCACCGAACCCGGCAAGGCATAGCCGAGATTGGCCAGGCCGACCCCGGCGCGGATGGCCGTGGTCGGTGCCTGGCGCCGGGCGAAGGCCATCAGCATGGCCACGCTGACCGTGATCAGCGCCGCCATGGCGCCGAGATACAGGGTGTGCATGACCAGGCCGAGGTAGCGCTCGTCCAGATCATGCCGGCCCCGCTGCCAGAACCACGCCAGCAACTGCAGCATCGGGATGACGAAGGCGCAGGCGAACACCAACAGGCACCAGCCGCTGGCGGCCAGGGCCTTGATGCCCCGCAAGTGATACAGCGCCTGACCCCGTGGTCGCTCGTTGCCACTGCGGCTGGCGCCCCGGGCACGGCGCTCGCCATACAGCACCAGCATCACCGCCAGCAGCAGCAGGCTGGCCAGCTGCGCCGCGCTGGACAGGCTGAAGAAGCCGTACCAGGTCTTGTAGATGGCGGTGGTGAAGGTGTCGAAGTTGAACACCGCCACCGCGCCGAAGTCGGCCAGGGTCTCCATCAGTGCCAGGGCGATGCCGGCGCCGATGGCCGGGCGCGCCATGGGCAGGGCCACCCGCCAGAACGCCTGCAACGGCGACAGCCCGAGCACCCGCGCGGCCTCCATCAGGCCCTTGCCCTGGGCCAGGAACGCGGTGCGCGCCAGCAGGTAAACGTAGGGATAGAACACCAGCACCAATACTGTGATCACCCCGCCGGTGGAACGTACCCGCGGCAGGCGCATGGGCCCGAACACCTCGCGCAGCGCCGTCTGCACGGGGCCTGCGAAGTCCAGCAGACCGACGAAGACGAACGCCAGGACATAGGCCGGAATCGCGAACGGCAGCATCAACGCCCAGTCCAGCCAGCGCCGACCGGGGAATTCACAGAGGCTGGTCAGCCAGGCCAGGCTCACCCCCAGCACGGTCACGCCGGCGCCAACGCCGACCACCAGCGTGAGGGTGTTACACAGTAGGCGGCCCATCTGGGTGTCGAGCAGGTGCGACCAGATCTGCATATCGACCGATTGCCAGGACAGCAGCAAGACACTCAGCGGGAGCAGGACCAGGGCGGCGGTCAGGGAGACCGGCAGGTACCAGCGGCGTTGGGGGGTGTGAGGCAAATCGAAGGTCTCGATGACTGGGCGATAGCATCGCGGGGCAAGCCCGCCCCCACGTCTGCATGGTTCGTGGGAGCGGGCTTGCCCCGCGATTGGTTCTCAAGGATAAGGCGACAGGCTCAGTTCCAGCCAGCCCGGTCCATCAAACGAATGGCTTCGGCCTGGCGCTTGCCGGCGACTTCCACCGGAATGCTGTCGGCCTTGAAGCTGCCCCAGGCCGCGACTTCCGCAGAAGGCTTGACCTTCGAATTGGCCGGGAACTCCTGGTTGATGTCGGCGAACAGCTTCTGCGCCTCTTCGCCGGTCATCCACTCCACCAGTTTCTTCGCCGCTTCCGGATGCGGTGCGTGCTTGGTCAGGCCGATGCCCGACAGGTTGACGTGCACGCCGCGATCAGCCTGGTTGGGCCAGAACAGCTTCACCGGCAGGTCGGGTTTCTCCTTGTGCAGGCGCCCGTAGTAGTAGGTGTTGACGATGCCCACGTCGCACTGGCCGGCGGCAATGGCCTGGAGCACCGCGGTGTCGTCGGAGAACACATCGGTGGACAGGTTGTTGACCCAGCCCTTGATCAGCTTCTCGGTCTCGGCCTCGCCGTGGTTTTCGATCAGCGTGGCGGTCAGCGACTGGTTGTAGACCTTCTTCGCCGTGCGCAGGCACAGGCGGCCCTCCCAGTGCTTGTCGGCCAGAGCCTCGTAGGTGGTCAGCTCCGCCGGTTTGACCCGGTCGGTGGAGTAGGCGATGGTCCGCGCGCGCAGGCTCAGGCCAGTCCAGTCATGGGACGAGGCACGGTACTGCGGCGGGATATTCTGGTCGATGACCGCCGACTTGATCGGCTGCAGGATGCCCATCTGTTCGGCCTGCCAGAGGTTGCCGGCATCGACGGTGAGCAGCAGGTCGGCCACGCCGTTCTCGCCCTCGGCCTTGATGCGCTGCATCAACGGAGCTTCCTTGTCGGTGATGAACTTGATCTTGACGCCGGTCTTGGCGGTATAGGCGTCGAACACCGGTTTGATCAGCTCGTCGATGCGCGAGGAGTACACCACCACTTCATCGGCCGCCTGGGCGGTGCCGCCGAAGAGAGTGAGGGCCAGGGCGGCCATTAGGGGCTTGCGGGGCAACATCGGGGGACTCCTCGCTGGGTTGAGAGGTGTAAATGGTAGTGAATCCCATTTTCCTGCTCATCTGCTTAGCCGTTACCGGATGTTGCAAAGGGCCGCTGCGCAGTCCTTTCGCCGGCAAGCCGGCTCCCACAATGTCAGCGGCCCAGCGATATCAGGCCCTGGCCAGCGCCGGGAGATCTCCGGACAACCCCAGCGCCTGGCGCACGAACAGCGCCTTGGCCTCGGGCATCTGCTCAACCAGCTTCAAGCCGCTGTTGCGCAGCCAGCGCAAGGGCAGCGGATTGGCCTGGAACAACCGCTCGAAGCCTTCCATCGCCGCCATCAACGCCAGGTTGTGCGGCATGCGTCGCCGCTCGAAACGGCTCAGCACCTTCACATCGGCCAGGCGCTCGCCACGCTCGCAGGCGCGGACCAGTTCCTCGGCCAGCACCGCGGCATCGAGAAAGCCCAGGTTGACCCCCTGCCCGGCCAACGGGTGAATGGTGTGGGCGGCATCGCCGATCAGCGCCAGCCCCTCCTCCACGTAGCGCTTGGCATGGCGCTGGCGCAGCGGCACGCAGACCCGCGGATCCGCCTCCAGCACATCGCCCAGACGCCCCTCGAACGCCCGTTCCAGTGCCTGGCGGAAGCTCGCGTCGTCCATCGCCATGGCCTGCTCGGCCTGCTCCGGGGTGGTCGACCAGACGATCGAGCACCAGTCCTGGCGACCATCGCGGCTGAGCGGCAGGAATGCCAGCGGGCCTTCGTCGGTGAAACGCTGCCAGGCCGTGGCCCGGTGCGCCTCGCTGCAGCGCACGCTGGTGACGATGGCGTGGTGCAGGTAATCCCATTCACGGGTCGCGCAGCCGGCCAGGCGGCGTACCGCCGAGTTGGCGCCATCGGCTGCGATCACCAGCGGCGCGCGCAGCTTGCGGCCATCGGCCAGGGTCAGCAGCCACTCATCGCCGGAGCGGCGCAGCTGCTCCAGGCGGGCGTTGGCCAGCAGCCCGACATCGCTGTCGTGCAGGCGCTCCAGCAGGCCGTCCTGGACCACGCGGTTCTCGACGATGTGACCCAGCACCTCGGCATGCACGCTGGCCGCGGAGAAATGGATCTCGCCAGTGCCGCTACCGTCCCAGACGTGCATGTCCGAATACGGCGAGACACGGCGACGGGCGATGCCGTCCCAGGCCCCGAGGCGCTCGAGAATGCGCTGGCTGGCCGCCGACAGGGCGCTGACCCGCGGCTCGAAAGGTGCCTCGCCGTCAAACGGCTTGACCGTCATCGGCCCGCCGTCGAGCAGGAGCACCTCCAGGCCACTGTGGCGCAAGGCCAAGGCCAGGGCACTGCCGACCATACCGGCACCGACAATCAACAGATCTGCGCGCATTTCCATGCCTTACGCCTGCCTCGCTTGCGGCTTGAGCCGCACGTATAGGGTTTTGTCGACCCGCGCCACCAGCTCGCCGGCACCGTCACGGATCTCCACCTGCAGCCGGGGCAGGTACTTCTTGCCGCTGGCGGTCTGCTGGCGGATCTCGTCCAGCAGCGCGTCGTCGACGTGGAACTCGGCATACACCGGGCCCTTGCCCGGCGAGATGAAATCGATGCTGGCGGCCTTGTCCCAGACGATGTAGTCACGCCCCAGCTGCTCGATCAGCAGCAGCATGTAGAACGGGTCGACCATCGCGTACAGGCTGCCGCCGAACTGGGTGCCGACGTAGTTGCGATTCCACCGCGTCAGCTTCATGCGCACCTTGACGCTGCGCATGTCCGGGCTGATTTGCTGGATATGGATGCCGGCGCCCAGGTAGGGCGGGTAGAAGTTCAGCAGCCAGCGCAGCATCCGCGCCCGCCGTGCGAGCCTGCGCGCCGCGCTCATGGGCGACCTCGCGGGTCGGGGCGCGTGCCCAGGCCCATGGCCTGGCGGGCGAACCAGCTTTTCGCCGGCGGCAGCAGGTCCAGGCCGAGCAGGCCGAGGTTGCGCCCGGCAGCCAGCAATGGCTGGCTGCTGCCGAACAGGCGGGTGACCTGGTCGGAGAAGCCGATGGTCAGGGCCTGGTCGAGGCGCTGGCGCTGGTGGTATGCCTGCAGCGTGGCCAGGTCGCCCGGCAACGCCGGGCCGGCCAGCAGGGCGTCCGCCAGCGACTGCACGTCGCGCAGCGACAGGTTGAAGCCCTGGCCGGCGATCGGGTGCAGGCTGTGGGCGGCGTTGCCCAGCACCACCAGGTGCGGGCGTACCTGCTCCTCGGCCTCGACCAGCGACAGCGGATAGAGATGGCGGGCACCGACCTGGCGCAAGGCGCCGAGGCGGTAACCGAAGGCCTCCTGCAGCTCGCGCAGGAAGCTGCGCTCGTCGAGCTCGGCCAACCGCCTGGCGTCCATCCCCTGGCGGGTCCAGACCAGCGCGCAGCGGTTGTCCGCCAGCGGCAGCAAGGCCATCGGCCCTTGTTCGGTGAAGCGCTCGAACGCCTGGCCGGCGTGGGCTTCGCCCGGGGTGATGTTGGCGATCAGCGCGCTCTGGTCATAGGGCGTGTTGCGCACATGGATGCCCAGTTGCTCGCGCAGGCCCGAACGACCACCGTCGGCCAGCACTGCCAGGTCGCATTCCAGCGACGTGTCGTCATCCAGCTGCAAGCGATAGCCGCCGGCAATAGCCTGCATCGCCTGCACCTGCGCCGGGCAACGCCAGCTGATCACTTCGTCGTCGATGGCCTGCCACAGGCACTGGCCAAGCCAGGCGTTCTCCACCACGTAGCCGAGAGCCGGCACGCCTTCTTCCAGGGCGTCCAGGCGGGTGGCGCCGAAGCGGCCGCGGTCGGACACCTGGATCTGTCGGATCGGCTCGGCGCGGCGGCTGATGGTCTGCCACAACCCCAGGCGCTCGTAGATCTGCCGGGTGCCGTAGGACAGCGCCGAGGAACGTGCGTCATAGCTGGGCTGGAAACTGTCGCCGGGCGCGAACGGCTCGATCAGCAGGATCTTCCAGCCACGGGCCTTGGCCGCGCCCTGCAGCGTCAGGGCCAGGCTCGCGCCGACCAGGCCGCCACCGATGATCGCCAGGTTGACTCGGTTCATGCGGCGTCCTTGCGGGCGTCTCGCATCAGCGCCTCGATCTCGGCGACCGTGCGTGGCACGCCTGAAGTCAGGATTTCACAGCCTTGTCTGGTCACCACCACGTCGTCCTCGATCCTTACCCCGATGCCGCGCCATTTCTTCGCCACCGCCTGGTTGTCGGCAGCGATGTAAATGCCAGGCTCGACGGTCAGCGCCATGCCCGGCTCGAGCACGCGCCACTGGCCACCGACCTTGTATTCGCCCACGTCGTGCACATCCATGCCCAGCCAGTGTCCGGCGCGGTGCATGTAGAAGGCGCGGTAGGCCTCGCTGTCGATCAATGCCTGCACCTCGCCCTTGAGCAGCCCCAGCGCCACCAACCCTTCGGTAATCACCCGCACGGTCGCCTCGTGGGCGTGGTTCCAGTGCTTGCCCGGGGCGATCTCGGCGAACGCCGCGGCCTGGGCCGCGAGCACCAGCTCATAGATGGCTTTCTGTTCCGGCGAGAACCGCCCGCTGACCGGGAAGGTGCGGGTGATGTCGCTGGCGTAGCAATCGATCTCGCAACCGGCGTCGATCAGGACCAGGTCGCCGTCCTTGAGCGGCGCGTCGTTCTGCTGGTAGTGCAGGATGCAGCCATTGCGCCCGGCGGCGACGATCGAGCCGTAGGCCGGCATCTTCGCCCCGCCCTTGCGGAACTCGTAGTCCAGTTCGGCTTCCAGGCTGTACTCGTGCAGTCCGGGGCGGCAGGCCTGCATGGCGCGTACGTGGGCCCGGGCGGAAATCGCCGCGGCCTCGCGCATGACCTTCACTTCCGCCGCCGATTTATACAGGCGCATGTCGTGCAGCAGATGATCCAGGGCAACGAACTCGTTCGGCGGCTGGGCGCCGAGGCGGGCCTTGGAACGGATCACGTTGATCCACTCCATCAGCCGGCGGTCGAACTCGGGGTTGCTGCCCATGTTGCTGTAGACCCGCTCGCGCCCTTCGATCAGGCCCGGCAGGATCTCGTCGATATCGATGATGGGGAAGGCGTCGTCGGCGCCGAAATCGCGCACCGCGCCTTCCTGGCCGGCGCGCAGGCCGTCCCATTGCTCGCGTTCGGGATTGCGCTCGCGGCAGAACAATACGTACTCGCCATGCTCGCGTCCCGGAATCAGGGCGATCACCGCCTCGGGTTCAGGAAAGCCGCTCAGGTACTGGAAATCGCTGTCCTGGCGGTAGACATGCTCGACATCGCGGTTGCGGATGGCAACCGCGGCCGCCGGCAGGATGGCGATACTGTTGGGGACCATCTGCGCCATCAGCGCCTTGCGCCGACGGGCGTACTCCGCCTTGGGTATGTGGCTCATGGGCAAACGACCCCGTTCAGATCAGTGCAGCGATGGCTTTGGCGCGGGCGCTTGCGGCTTGGCCAGCTCCGTGTACAGCAGCAGCGGGGCGACGCGCAGGTACTCCATGACTTCCATGTAGTCGCTCTCGCCGTCCTCGGACTCTTCCAGCGCTTCCTGGACCTGGGAAATGGCCACCAGGTCCTGGAGCACTTCCTTGGCATCGGTGGACAGGTCCTTGCCGCCGGCGTTCAGGCCGAAACCGGTGATGAAGCCCTGGCACCACTGCCCCAGCGCGGTGGCACGGTCGGCCAGCGCGGCGTCGTCGGAAGGCAGCAGCAGGACGATGGCGACGTCCTCGCCGGTCAGCTCGGCCTTGACCATCTCTTGCAGGCCGACCAGGGCGTTGCGCACCGAGTCACCGGGCTCGGTCTCGAGCAGTTGGGCGGCGTCGGCCAGCCAGGCATCGGCATCGAAGCCGGCGCCGGCGCAGCTGCGGCCGATCAGCAGGCCATGCAGCTCGGCGGGAGTGACAGGGTGGCCATTGCTCGAAAGCAACATGGCGAAGGCGATGTAGGGCGATTGGGTATTGGGCATGGGCAGCTAGGCGCCAGACGGCGCAATGACTAGAATGGAGACCTTGTATCCTAGCACCGGCAGGCGCGCCAAGACCATCGGCACTGGCCGTCGCGCCCTTGGGGCAGGCATGATCGTCAGGCGAGTCAAGGAATCGAGTGCAATCCATGCAAGAGAACGACCTGCAAGCGCTGATGGGCCGGTTCGAGTTGCTGATCGAACGGGTCGAGCAACTAAAGCGGCAAAATGCACTCTTAGTAGCTCAGGAACGAACCTGGCGCGAGGAGCGCGCCCACCTGATCGAAAAGAACGAGATCGCCAAACGCAAGATCGAATCGATGATCCTGCGCCTCAAGGCCCTGGAGCAAGACTCATGAGTTCAAGCAATAGCGTCACCGTCCAGATCCTCGACAAGGAATACTCGATCATCTGCCCGCCCGAGGAGCGCAACAACCTGGTCGGCGCCGCCCGTTACCTGGACGGCAAGATGCGCGAGATCCGCAGCAGCGGCAAGGTGATCGGTGCCGACCGCATCGCCGTGATGGCCGCGCTGAATATCACCCACGAGCTGCTGCACCGCCAGGAACGCCCCGAAGTGACCAGCGGTGGCACCACCCGCGAGCAGGTGCGCGACCTGCTGGAGCGGGTCGACCAGGCCCTGTCCGACGATCCGGTTAGCAAAAACGACTGAGATTGGTATACTGGCGCCACTCCCTGGGGGATGCGCCAGTCGGTTATGTCCCTGAGCCGATACGCACAACCACGGGGGTTGCACGCTGGGGCAGGTGTGCATGTCCGCCCGACGGAAAGCCTTAACGCCCCCTGCAATCTCCACCTTGAACTTTCGGGTTCAAGGGCTACACCGATAGCGGTCTTGTCGGGGAGCCTGCATTCAGAACTGCCCGCCTCCAACGGCGGGCTTTTCGTTTCTTCTGGGATCGCCCGTGCCATGACCGACACCGCGCCGCTTACCCGCCCCCAGCTTCGCCGTCTCCTGCGCAACGCTCGCCGCGCCCTCACACCCGCCCAGCAACGCCAGGCCGCCGAAGGCCTGTATCGCCAACTGGCGCAGGATCCGCTGTTCCGCCGCGCCCGGCATATCGCCCTGTACCTGCCCAACGACGGCGAGATCGACTCGCGCCTGCTGCTGCGCGAGGCGCACAAGCGCGGCAAGCGCGTCTACCTGCCGGTGCTGCACGCCTGGCCGCGCACGCGCATGGTGTTCCAGCGCTTCGAGGCCGGCGAGGCACTGCGCCCGAACCGGTTTCGCATCCTGGAGCCGGTGATCGAACGCAAGCGGCAACGGCCGATCTGGGCGCTGGACCTGATCCTGCTGCCGCTGGTCGGTTTCGACGAGGTGGGGGGACGCCTGGGCATGGGCGGAGGCTTCTATGACCGCAGCCTGGCCTACCAGGGCCGGCGCAAGGCGTGGAAAAAACCACTGCTGCTGGGGCTGGCGCACGAATGCCAGAAAGTGGAGCGACTCAACCAGGCGAGCTGGGATGTACCGTTGCAAGGCACGGTCTCGGACCGTGGCTGGTACCTGGCGCCCAAGTGAGGCGCGCGAAGGGGAATCAGCGGTGCTGTTGCTGCGCCGGATCGACAGGCGCCTGCTGATAGGCGGCATCCAGCTTGCGTTCCCACAAACCTTGCGCGTAACCGGTGGTGACCACGCCCAGCCCGAAGATGAACGCCAAGATCCAGAGCAGGTCCGGTTTACGTTGTTTCATTGATTGCCCCCCAAGAACAACTGTCCAGGCTCGGCGGCTTTCTTGATGGCTGCCGGAGCGTATAGCTTAAAATCGGCGCATTTTCCGACAACATGAGCCGCCAGGCAAACGTTGACGCCAACCGACTGTCGGTTTCATGCAACGAGTTATTTCAAACTTTTTCAGGAGCAGCCTCCATGGCCTACTGGCTGATGAAATCCGAGCCCGACGAGCTTTCCATCGAAGCCCTGGCACGCCTGGGCAGCGCCCGCTGGGACGGGGTGCGCAACTACCAGGCGCGCAACTTCCTGCGGGCCATGAGCGTAGGCGACGAGTTCTTCTTCTACCACTCCAGTTGCCCGCAACCGGGTATCGCCGGTATCGCCCGAATCAGCACCGCCGCCTACCCGGACCCGACCGCCCTGGATCCGCGCAGCCACTACCACGACGCCAAGGCCAGCGCCGAGAAAAACCCATGGAGCGCAGTGGATGTCGAGCATGTGCGGACGTTCCGCCAGGTACTCGGCCTGGGCCTGCTCAAGCAGCAGGCGGCGCTCGAGGAACTGCCCCTGGTGCACAAAGGCAGCCGCCTGTCGGTGATGCCGGTGAGCGCCGAGCAATGGGCCGCGATTCTCGCACTGAGCTGATTGTGCGGCTATTGTCAGGGGTTTGACCAATATCAACGCGCAAGGAAGCGCGTCGCGCCAGGATAAGGCGTGCCAGCCGCAGGATGCAGACCGATGAATCGAAAAGCCCCCAGAATCTTCGCCTCCGCCTTGGTATTGCTGTTGCTGGCGGCAGGCGGGCTGGGCTACTGGAAGTCCCTTCACGACCGCCTGCCCGAAGGCCTGAGCATGGGCAACGGGCGCCTCGAGTCCACCGAGGTGCAGATCGCCAGCAAGATCCCCGGACGCCTGGCCGAGGTGCTGGTCGACGAAGGCGACAAGGTCACCCGCGGCCAGTTGCTGGCGCGCATCGACACCCGCACGATGGAAGCCCAGCGCAGCCAGGCCGAGGCCGAAGTGCTGCGCGCCCGGGAGAACTACGCCGCTGCACAAGCCAGCGTGCAGTTGCGCCAGAGCGAGCTGTTGCTGGCCAGCCAGGAGCTTAAGCGGATTCGCGAGATCTACCAGCGCAAGTTCGCCAGCCAGCAGTTGCTCGACCAGCAGCAGGCCCGCTACGACACCGCCACCGCGGCCGTGGTCGCGGCCCGGGCCCAGCTGGCGGCGATCAAGGCCGCCATCGGCGCCGCCGAGGCCCAGGTCGCCCAGCTCACCAGCGAAATCGACGACAGCAGCCTGCGCGCGCCCATCGACGGCATCATCCAACTGCGCCTGGCAGAGCCCGGCGAAGTACTCGGCGCAGGCGGCCGGGTGCTGATGCTGATCGACCCCAGCGACCAGTACATGAACCTCTACCTGCCCGCCGCCACCACCGGCCGGTTGACCGTCGGCGACCAGGCGCGGATCGTGCTCGACGCCCTGCCGGACAAGGCCCTGCCGGCCAAGGTGGCGTTCGTCGCGGCCAAGGCGCAGTTCACCCCGAAGCAGGTCGAGACCCGCGATGAGCGGCAAAAACTGGTGTTCCGGGTCAAGCTGCGCCTGACCGAACCGAGCGCCGTGCCCCAGGCCAAGCCGGGCATGCCCGGCGCCGGGTACGTGCGCACCGCCGACGTGGGCTGGCCGGCCAACCTGCAATGAACGCGGCGATCGCCCTGCGGGCCGAAGGGGTCAGCCACCGCTATGGCGAGCTGCAGGCCCTGCACAGCCTCGCGTTCAGCCTGCCGGCCGGGACCCGCTGCGGCCTGATCGGCCCGGATGGCGCCGGCAAGTCGACCCTGCTCGGGCTGATCGCCGGGGTCAAGCGCCTGCAACAGGGCGAGTTGCAGGTACTCGGCGGCTCGATCCGCCAACGCCGCCACCGCACCGCGCTGTATCCCAAGGTCGCCTTCATGCCCCAGGGCCTGGGCAACAACCTGTACCCGGAGTTGTCGATCCGCGAAAACATCCGTTTCTTCGCCACTCTGTTCGGCCTGGGCCGCGCCGAATGCGAGCAGCGCATGACCAGCCTGCTGCGCGCCACCGACCTGGAGCGCTTCGCCGAACGCCCGGCCGGCAAGCTCTCGGGCGGCATGAAGCAGAAACTGGGGTTGTGCTGCGCGCTGATCCACGAACCGGACCTGCTTATCCTCGACGAGCCGACCACCGGCGTCGATCCACTGTCACGGCGGCGCTTCTGGGAGCTGGTCGAGCAGGTGCGCGCCCAACGCCCGCAACTGACCCTGCTGGTGGCCACCGCCTACATGGAGGAGGCCGAGCAGTTCGAGCATTGCCTGATGCTCGACGCTGGCCGCCTGCTGGCCGCCGGCCTCAGCCGCGAACTGGCGGCGATTACGCCCAGCGGCAAGCTGGACGACGCCTTCACCCACTTCCAGGGCGCCGGACGACCACAGCCCGAGCCCTTGCGCATCCCGCCACGCCAGGCCGACGGCGGGCCGATTGCCATCGAGGCCCACGACCTGACCCTGCGTTTCGGCGACTTCACCGCGGTGAACAAGGTCAGCTTCGCCATCGGCCGCGGCGAGATCTTCGGTTTCCTCGGCTCCAACGGCTGCGGCAAGACCACCACCATGAAGGTGCTCACCGGCCTGATGCCGGCCAGCGAGGGCCGCGCCAGTCTGCTTGGCCGCCCGGTGGATGCTGGCGACCTGGCCACGCGCAAGCGGGTCGGCTTCATGTCCCAGAGCTATTCGCTGTATGGCGAGTTGAGCGCCCGGCAGAACCTCGAACTGCACGCTCGCCTGTTCGACCTGGCCAAGGCCGACAGCGCGCCGCGCATCGCCGAGCTCATCGAACGCTTCGACTTAGGCGCCATCGCCGACCAGCCGTCCGGCGCCCTGCCCCTGGGCCTGCGCCAGCGCCTGTCGCTGGCCGTGGCGGTATTGCACCGCCCGGAAGTGCTGATCCTCGACGAGCCGACCTCGGGTGTCGACCCGGCGGCCCGCGACGACTTCTGGCGCCTGCTGGTGGAGTTGTCCCGCGAGCAGGGCGTGACCATCTTCCTGTCCACCCATTTCATGAACGAAGCCCTGCGCTGCGACCGCATCTCGCTGATGCACGCCGGCCGGGTGCTGGCCTGCGACACCCCGCGGGCCCTGCAAGTCAGGTTCGGTGGCGACACCCTGGAAGACGCGTTCGTGCGTTGTCTCGAACAGGCCCAGGAGGCGCCCCCCCAGACACAAGCCGACACCACGCTGGATCAGGCCGCTGCCCCAGCGCCCGCCCTGCGCCAGGCCTTCAGTCTGCGTCGCCTGCTGGCCGTAGCCAGCCGCGAAGGCAAAGAGCTGCTGCGCGACAAGGTGCGTCTGGCCTTCGCCCTGGCAGGGGCGTTGTTCATGATGGTGATCTTCGGCTATGGCATTTCGCTGGATGTGGAGAACCTCGCCTTCGCCGTGTACGACCAGGACCAGAGCCCGCAGAGCCGCGCCTACCTCGAGGCCTTCCGGGGCTCGCGCTATTTCGCCGAACAGGCGCCGATCCGCGATGCCCGCCAGTTGCACCAGCGCCTGCAACGCTCGGAGATCAAGCTGGCCCTGGAGATCCCGCCGGGCTTTGGTCGCGACCTGCATGCCGGGCGCCAGCCGGTGGTGGCCGCGTGGCTCGATGGCGGCATGCCGTTCCGCGCCGAGACCAGCCGCAACTACGTCGAGGCCGTGCACCAGGCCAACCTGGAGCAGCTGGCCGCCCTCGGCCCGCACCCGGTGGCGCGCCAGCAGCCGGTACGCCTGGAGACACGCTTTCGCTACAACCAGGACGTGGTCAGCGTGAACGCCATCGGCCCCGGCGTCATGGCGCTGATCCTGGCCTTCATCCCGGCCATGCTCACCGCACTGGGCATCGTGCGGGAAAAGGAACTGGGTTCGATCACCAACTTCTACGCCACCCCGCTGACGCGCTTGGAGTTCCTGCTCGGCAAGCAGGCGCCCTACCTTGTGGTGAGCCTGGTCAACCTGGCGCTGCTGGTGGCGATGAACCGCTGGCTGTTCGGCGTGCCGCTCAAGGGCAGCCCGCTGGCCCTGGCCTGCGGCGGCCTGGCCTACCTGCTGGCGACCACCAGCCTGGGCCTGCTGATCTCGGCATTCACCCGCACGCAGATCGCGGCGATCCTCGGCACCATGATCATCACCAGCCTGCCTACCATCCAGTTCTCCGGCCTGATCGTGCCACGCTCGTCGCTGGACGGCGCGGCGGCGCTGATGGGCCAGTTGTTCCCGGCCGGCTACTTCCTCGACATCGCCGTCGGCACCTTCACCAAGGCCTTGGGCCTGCGCGAGCTGTGGCCGCAGTGCCTGGCACTGCTGGGCTTCTTCGCCGCCTTCACCGGGCTGAGCCTGGCCATGCTGAAAAAACAGGAGGCCTGAGATGAGCCGCCTCTCCCACACCCTGCGCCTGGGCCTGAAGGAACTCACCAGCCTGCGCCACGACAGCGTGTTGCTGCTGTTCCTGCTGTACGCCTTCAGCGTGGCGATCTACATGCCCGCCGCCGGCTCCGTGATCGGCGTGCACAACGCCAGTGTCGCGGTGGTCGATGAAGATCACAGCGCCGTCTCGCGCAAGCTCGCCGAGTCGCTGCAGCCGCCCGAATTCCAGCCCGCCGTAGCACTACCGGCAAATCGGCTGGACCAGGCCATGGACAGCGGGCAATACACCTTCGTGATCAATGTGCCGGTGAACTTCCAGGCCGACCTGCTGGCCGGGCGCTCACCAGAGCTGCAGGTCAACGTCGATGCCACGGCCATGAGCCAGGCCTTCATGGGGGCCGGCTACATCGGCCGGATCTTCGAACGCGAGCTGCTTGAATACGCAGGGCGCAGCACCAGCAGCCCGGCCCTGCTCAACCCGAAGGCACTGTTCAACCCCAACCTCGAAGGCGGCTGGTTCCTGGCGGTGATCCAGATCGTCAACAACATCACCATCCTGGCCATCATCCTCACCGGCACCGCGTTGCTGCGCGAACGCGAGCACGGCACCCTCGACCACCTGCTGGTGCTGCCGTTGACGGCGCTGGAAATCATGCTGGCGAAGATCGCCAGCAACGCCCTGGTGGTGGTGGCCTGTACCTGGATTTCGCTGGAAGTGGTGGTCAAGGGCGCCCTGGGCGTGCCGCTGGCGGGCTCGATGGGGCTGTTTTTGGGGGTGACCGCGCTGTACCTGTTCGCCAGCACGGCGCTGGGCATCTTCCTCGCCACCCTGGCGCGCTCGACGCCGCAGTTCGGCCTGCTGGCGATTCCGGTTATCATCCCGATGCTGCTGCTGTCGGGGGGCAGCACGCCGCTGGACAGCATGCCGCAGTGGCTGCAGTGGGTCATGCAGGGCTCGCCCTCGACCCACTTCGTCAGCCTCGGCGCGGCGATCCTGTTCCGCGACGCCGGGCTGAGCGTGGTGTGGCCGGATGTGGCGGCCCTGGCCGCGATCGGCCTGGTATTCTTCGGCGTGGCTTTGGCGCGCTTTCGCCGCAGCCTCGCCGCCTGATCACTGCACGATCAGGTTGTTGAACAGCAGGTCCTCGACGATCGGCTTGCCCTCTTCGGACTCCATCACCTGCTGCACCTGCTTCAGGGCTTCCTGGCGCAGTTTTTCCTTGGCCTCGACGTTGCTCATGTTGTCCACGCCCTGCTGGGTGAACAGCGCCACCAGCTGGTTGCGGATCAGTGGCTCGTGGTGCTTGACCGCAGCGGCGGCGGCATCGCCGGTCACGCGCAGGGCGACATCGGCCTTGTACACGCGCAGCTTGGGGCCGCCGTCGAGGGCGTAGTTGCCGACGAAGGGCGGGCTGAGGCTGATGTAGGCGACCTTGGGCTCGCCTTCCTTTTCCTCGGCCATCGCCGCCACTGGCAGCATCAGGGCCAGCACCATCAAGATCCACGCTTTCACGAATTCGCTCCTCAATACAGTTGGCGCCAGCTTACCCAGCGCGCCGGCCAAACCCAAGCCCGGGCTTATGCCGGCTCATCAGGGCCGGCCATGCTCGTTGACCCTCGGGACGGCCCTCCTACACTTATCGGCCACCACACGCAAAGGAATAGCCCTGATGAAAGCCTTGTTGTGCAAAGCCCTGGGCCCGGCGCGGGACCTGGTCCTGGAAGAGGTCGCCAGCCCCACGCCCAAGAAGAACGAGATCCTCCTCGACGTGCACGCCGCAGGGGTCAACTTCCCCGACACCCTGATCATCGAGGGCAAGTACCAGTTCCAGCCGCCGCTGCCGTTCGCCCCGGGTGGCGAGGCGGCCGGCGTGGTGGCCGCGGTCGGCGAGAAGGCCGGCGCGTTCAAGGTCGGCGACCGGGTCATGGCCCTGACCGGCTGGGGCGCCTTCGCCGAGCAGGTGGCGGTGCCGTTCTACAACGTGCTGCCGATCCCGGCGGGCATGGACTTCACCACCGCCGCCGCGTTCGGCATGACCTACGGTACCTCGATGCACGCGCTGACCCAACGCGGCCAGCTCAAGGCCGGCGAAACCCTGCTGGTGCTCGGCGCCTCGGGCGGCGTGGGGCTGGCGGCGGTGGAGATCGGCAAGGCCCTGGGCGCGCGGGTGATCGCCGCGGCCAGCAGCGCCGAGAAACTGGCGATCGCCCAGGCCGCCGGGGCCGACGAACTGATCGACTACAGCCAGGCCAGCCTCAAGGACGAGATCAAGCGCCTGACCGGCGGCCAGGGCGTGGATGTGATCTACGACCCGGTCGGCGGCGCGCTGTTCGACCAGGCCGTACGCGGGCTGGCGTGGAACGGGCGGTTGCTGGTGGTGGGCTTTGCCAGCGGCACGATCCCGCAACTGCCGGTAAACCTGGCCCTGCTCAAGGGCGCGGCGGTGCTCGGTGTGTTCTGGGGCGCCTTCGCCCAGCGCCAGCCGGAAGACAACGCCGCCAATTTCCGCCAGCTGTTCGCCTGGCACGCCGAAGGCAAGTTGAAGCCGCTGGTGTCGCAGACCTTTGCACTGGCCGAGGGTGGCGCGGCGATCGAACGCCTGGCGCAGCGCCAGGCGGTGGGCAAGCTGGTGGTGATGATCCCGCGCTGACCGCTCAGGTCTCATCGCCTGCAAGCCGGCTCCCACAGTTTTACGCCGCGGTCATGGGAGCCGGCTTGCCGGCGACAGGGCCGACCCTGCAGTTCTTCTATTCATATTCCTAAAAGGTAGTTCATAAACTTTTTCTAAACGAATAGGGTATATCGACCGGACCACCGGACCAGCAAACGTCTGTCGCCATCAGCTGAGGCGACGCTTTCAACTTTGTGAGGTTAGGAATGGTCAGGATCACAATCACCCCAGTGCATAACGCCAGGGCATTGAGTGCAGCCAAGGAGCGGTACTGATGTCCAGCCAACCAACTACCCGATTCCACAGCGATCTCGACAGCTCGCCGCTGCTGCTGCCGGCCACGGTGTTGCGCAACGACGAAGAGGCCCTGCAGGCTGCCCGTGAGCTGGCCGAGGTGGCCCGCCAGCAGGCCGCCAAGCGTGACCAGCAGCGCAAGCTGCCCTGGGCCGAGATCGAACAGTTCACCCGCAGCGGCCTGGGCAGCATCAGCGTGCCCAAGGCCTTCGGCGGCCCCGAGGTGTCCTTCGCCACCATCGCCGAAGTGTTCCGCCTGATCAGTGCCGCCGACCCGGCGCTGGGGCAGATTCCGCAGAACCAGTTCGGCATCCTGCAACTGGTCCGCCTGACCGCCACCCAGGCCCAGCAGGCAGTGATCTTCCGCTCGGTGCTTGACGGCTGGCGCATCGGCAATGCCGGCCCCGAGCGCGGGACCAAGGACACCCTGACGCTCAAGGCGCGCCTCACCCGTGACGGCGACGGCTATCGCATCAGCGGCGAGAAGTTCTATTCCACCGGTGCCTTGTACGCCCATTGGGTGGCGGTCAAGGCGCTGGACGACGATGGCCGCCAGCGCCTGGCGTTCGTCCGTCGCGGCAGTCCGGGGCTGCGTATCGTCGACGACTGGTCCGGCTTCGGCCAGCGCACCACAGCCAGCGGTACCGTGCTGCTCGACCAGGTACCGGTGGACGCCGACCTGGTGGTGGACAACTGGCGCCTGCGTGAGGAGCCCAGCATCCAGGGCGCCGCCTCGCAGCTGATCCAGGCAGCCATCGACGCCGGCATCGCCGAAGCGGCCATCGAGGACACGATCCAGTTCGTTCGGGAGAAGTCCCGGCCGTGGATCGAAGCCAAGGTCGAACGCAACAGCGACGACCCCTATGTGATCGCCGACATCGGTCGCCTGAAGCTCGAGCTGCACGCCGCCGAGGCCCTGCTGCGCAAGGCCGCCAAGGTGCTCGACGAAGTGAACGCCGGCGTGATCGATGCCGCCGCCGCGGCCCGTGCCTCGATTGCCGTGGCCGAAGCAAAGGTGCTCACCACCGAGATCTCGCTGCAGGCCAGCGAGAAGCTGTTCGAGCTGGCCGGCAGCCGCG
Source organism: Pseudomonas sp. DrBHI1 (assembly GCF_002205115.1). Classification (NCBI taxonomy): domain Bacteria; kingdom Pseudomonadati; phylum Pseudomonadota; class Gammaproteobacteria; order Pseudomonadales; family Pseudomonadaceae; genus Pseudomonas; species Pseudomonas sp. DrBHI1. The sequence continues at coordinate 79,524 of NZ_NIBE01000059.1, read as the reverse complement.
CCAGCCTGGCCGAGTTCAACCTCGACCGGCATTGGCGCAACGCCCGGGTCCACACCCTGCACGACCCGGTGCGCTGGAAGTACCACGCCGTCGGCGCCTACCACCTCAACGGCACCCTGCCTGCCCGCCATTCCTGGATCTGATTCAAGGCCCAGGGGCTGCGGTGCAGCCCTTTCGCCGGCAAGCCGGCTCCCACTAGGACGTCAGTGAACGCTCACTGTGGGAGCCGGCTTGCCGGCGAAAGAGCCGCACAGCGGCTCCAAGTGCCCGGAGAGCAAAATGACTGCATCCATCATCACCACCGACGCCCAGGCCCTGGCCGTCGCCGACGAACTCGCCCAACACCTGCGCCAGGACAGCGCCCTGCGCGACCGCGAGCGCCGCCTGCCCCATACCGAACTCGAACGCTTCGTGCAGTCCGGCCTTTGGGGCATCAGCGTGCCCAAGGCCTTCGGCGGCGCCGGGGTGTCCAATGTCACCCTGGCCAAGGTCATCGCCCGCATCGCCCAGGCCGACGCCTCGCTCGGGCAGATCCCGCAGAACCACTTCTACGCCCTGGAAGTGCTGCGGGTGAATGGCAGCCCCGAACAACAGCGACGTCTCTACGCCGAAGTGCTCGCCGGCCGGCGTTTCGGCAACGCCCTGGCCGAGCTCGGCACCAAGAACGCCCACGAGCGCACCACCCGCCTGAGCCGCGATGGCGACCATTTCCGTATCGACGGCCGCAAGTTCTACTGCACCGGCGCGATCTACGCCCAGCGCATCCCGACCCTGGTGATCGACGACCAGGATGTGTCGCACCTGGCCTTCGTGCCCGCCGACAGCCAGGGCATCGAGGTGATCGACGACTGGAGCGGCTTCGGCCAGCGCACCACCGGCAGCGGCTCGGTGGTGTTCAACCACGTGGCGGTCCGCGCCGAGGACGTGGTGCCGTTCCAGAGCGCCTTCGAACGCCCGACCACGGTCGGCCCGCTGGCGCAGATCCTCCATGCCGCCATCGACACCGGCATCGCCCGCGCCGCCTACGAGGATGCCCTGCACTTCGTGCGCACCCGCAGCCGACCATGGATCGACTCCGGCCTCGACAAGGCCAGCGACGACCCGCTGACCCTGAAGAGCTTCGGCCACCTGGCGATCCGCCTTCACGCCACCGAGGCGCTGCTCGAGCGCGCCGGCGAAATCCTCGACATCGCCCAGGCCGACAGCAACGCCGAGACCCTGGCCGCCGCCTCCATCGCCGTGGCCGAGGCCCGGGCGATCAGCACCGAGATCTCCCTGGCCGCCGGCACCACGCTGTTCGAGCTGGCCGGCAGCCAGGCCACCCTGGCCGAGCACAACCTCGACCGCCACTGGCGCAACGCCCGGGTGCACACCCTGCATGACCCGGTGCGCTGGAAGTACCACGCCATCGGCAACTACTACCTCAACGACGAGAAGCCGCCGCGCCGGGGGACCATCTGATGGCGAAGCAGATCCTGCTCAATGCCTTCAACATGAACTGCATCGGGCACATCAATCACGGTTTGTGGACCCACCCACGGGACACTTCGACCCAGTACAAGACCCTCGACTACTGGACCGACCTGGCTCGCCTGCTGGAGCGGGGACTGTTCGACGGGCTGTTCATTGCCGATATCGTCGGCACCTACGATGTCTATGGCCAGTCGCTGGACGTGACGCTCAAGGAGTCGATCCAGCTGCCGGTCAACGACCCGCTGTTGCTGGTCTCGGCCATGGCGGCGGTGACCAGGCACCTGGGCTTCGGCCTCACCGCCAACCTGACCTACGAGGCGCCCTACCTGTTCGCCCGACGCCTTTCCACCCTCGACCACCTGAGCAATGGCCGGGTCGGCTGGAACATCGTCACCGGCTACCTCGACAGCGCCGCCCGGGCCATGGGCCTGGAGCAGCAACCCGAGCACGACCGCCGCTACGATCAGGCCGACGAGTACCTGCAGGTGCTGTACAAGCTGCTCGAAGGCAGCTGGGCCGACGATGCCGTGGTCGCCGACCGCGAGCAGCGGGTCTATGCCCGCCCTGACAGGGTGCGCAAGGTCGAGCACCACGGCGAGTTCTACAAGGTCGAGGGCTACCACCTGTGCGAACCCTCGCCGCAGCGCACGCCGGTGCTGTTCCAGGCCGGCAGCTCGCCGCGCGGGCTGGCCTTCGCCGGCAACCATGCCGAGTGCGTGTTCATCAGCGGCCAGGACAAGGCCGCCACCCGCGCCCAGGTCGACAAGATGCGCGCCGCGGCCAAGGCGGCCGGGCGCGATCCGCAGGCGGTCAAGGTGTTCATGGGCATCACCGTGATCGTCGCGCCGACCGAGGCGCAGGCGCAGGCCAAGCACGCCGAGTACCTGCGCTACGCCAGCGCCGAGGCCGGGGTCGCGCACTTTGCCAGTTCCACCGGTATCGACTTCTCGCGCTACGAACTGGACGAGCCCATCGGCTTCGCCAAGGGCAACGCCATCCAGTCCGCCACCCGCCAGTTGCAGGAAAGCGCCTGGACCCGCCGCCGCCTGCTCGAGCAGCACGCCCTGGGCGGTCGCTACGTGACCCTGGTCGGCGACGCCGAGCAGGTGGCCGAGCAACTGATCGCCTGGATCGA
>NZ_NIBE01000059.1:60598-76861 GCF_002205115.1 Pseudomonas sp. DrBHI1 | reverse complement strand
CCCTGCGCGAGAAGCTGTTCGCCAGCAGCCAGCCGCATCTGCCCGCCGGACACCCCGGCGCCCGCTACCGCAACACCCCCGACCCTGCCCCGACTGGAGCCCTGCACCATGCTTGAGAAACTGTTCCGGCCCATCGCGGCCATTGCCCTGGGCCTCGGCCTGTCCGCCGCCGCCTTGGCCGCCGAACCGCTGAAGATCGGCACCACCGCCGCCTTCGCCATCCCCCTGGAGGCAGCGGTGGAAGAGGCCCAGAAACAGGGCCTGGAAGTGAAGCTGATCGAGTTCAGCGACTGGATCGCGCCCAATGTCAGCCTCAACAGCGGCGATATCGACGTGAACTACTTCCAGCACATCCCGTTCCTGGAAAACGCCAAGGCCGCCGCCGGCTTCGACCTGGTCCCGTACGCGCCGGGGATCATCAACAACGTTGGCCTGTACTCGAAAAAGTACAAGAGCTTCCACGATCTGCCCGAGGGCGCCAGCGTGGCCATCGCCAACGACCCGATCAACAGTGGCCGTGGCCTGCAATTGCTGGCCAAGGCCGGGCTGATCACCCTCAAGCCGGGCGTGGGCTACAAGGCCACCGAGGACGACATCGTCGCCAACCCGAAGAAGATCCGGATTCTCCAGGTCGAAGCCGTGCAACTGGTACGCGCCTATGACGACGCCGACCTGGTCCAGGGCTACCCGGCCTACATCCGCCTGGCCAACAGCTTCGACGCCACCTCGGCGCTGCTGTTCGACGGCCTGGAGAACAAGGAGTACGTGATCCAGTTCGTCATCCGCCCGCAGGAGAAGAACGACCCGCGCCTGGCCAAGTTCGTCGATATCTACCAACACTCGCCGGTCGTGCGCGCCGCCCTGGACAAGGCCCATGGCAAGCTCTACCAGGCCGGCTGGGAAGGCTGACATGGCCCAGGCCAGCGCCCTCAGGGCGCCCGTCCCGCCCGCCGAACCGTTCAAGGCCGAGGAAACCGCCCTGCGCCCGGAGGTGAACCAGGCGCACATCCGCTTCATCGGCCTGGGCAAGACCTATCCGGGCCAGGGCCAGCCGGCGCTGCAAGACATCGACCTGAACATTCGCCGGGGCGAGATCTTCGGCATCATCGGCCGCAGTGGCGCCGGCAAGTCCTCGCTGCTGCGCACCATCAATCGCCTTGAACAGCCCAGCCAGGGCCGGGTGCTGATCGACCAGGTGGATATCGCGCCGTTCGACGAGGACCGTCTGGTGGCGCTGCGCCGGCGCATCAGCATGATCTTCCAGCACTTCAACCTGATGTCGGCCAAGACCGTATGGCAGAACGTCGAGCTGCCGCTGAAGGTGGCCGGGGTGGACAAGGCCGAGCGCCAGCGCAAGGTGCGCGAGCTGCTGGCACTGGTCGGCCTGGAGGAAAAGCATCATGTCTATCCGGCGCAATTGTCCGGCGGGCAGAAGCAGCGCGTCGGCATCGCCCGGGCGCTGGTGCATGACCCCGAGATCCTGCTGTGCGACGAGGCCACCTCGGCGCTGGACCCGGAAACCACCGCCTCGATCCTCGAACTGCTGCGCGACATCAACCGGCGCCTGGGCCTGACCGTGGTGCTGATCACCCACGAGATGGCGGTGATCCGCGACATCTGCCAGCACGTGGTGGTGCTCGAACGGGGCGAGATCGTCGAGCAGGGCGAGGTCTGGCAGGTGTTCGGCGCGCCACGCCACGACGTCACCCGCACCCTGCTCGCACCGCTGCAGACCAAGCTGCCGGCAGCCTTGCAGGCCAGCCTGCGCGCCCAGCCGGTCAGCCGCGACGCGGCCGTGGTGCTCAAGCTCGACCTGCTCGGCGAGCCGGAACTGAGCGCCCTGTTCAACGACCTGGGCGGACGCGTGCGGCTGCTCCAGGGCGGCGTCGAGACCATCGGCGAGCAGGCCCTGGGGCAGTTGATCCTGTCCGTGCGCGGCTCGTCGCTGGACACCCATCAATTGCTCGAACGCGCCCGCCGCTGGGCCGCGGATGTGGAGGTACTCGGCCATGTGGATTGATCGCCTGCTGCAAGGCCTGTTCGACACCCTGCTGATGGTCGGCGTGTCCTCGCTGGTCGCGCTGCTGGTCGGGGTGCCGATGGCGGTGCTGCTGGTCACCAGCGACAAGGGCGGGATCTTCGAGGCCCCGGCGCTGAACCGGGTGCTGGGCGCCATCGTCAACCTGTTCCGCTCGATTCCGTTCCTGATCCTGATGGTCGCGCTGATCCCCTTCACCCGCCTGGTGGTCGGCACCACCTATGGCGTGTGGGCGGCCGTGGTGCCGCTGACCATCGCCGCCACGCCGTTCTTCGCGCGGATCGCCGAGGTCAGCCTGCGCGAGGTCGACCACGGCCTGATCGAAGCCGCCCAGGCCATGGGCTGCCGGCGCTGGCACATCGTCTGGCACGTGCTGTTGCCCGAGGCCCTGCCGGGCATCGTCGGCGGCTTCACCATCACCCTGGTGACGCTGATCAACTCGTCGGCCATGGCCGGAGCGATCGGCGCCGGTGGCCTGGGGGATATTGCCTACAGGTATGGATACCAACGCTTCGACAGCCAGATCATGCTGACCGTGATCGTGATGCTTGTGGCATTGGTGGCGCTGATCCAGCTGGGCGGGGACCGTCTGGCCAAAGGGTTGAACAAACGTTGAAATATTATTGGTGTAGGAGCGGCCTTGTGTCGCGAAAGGGCCGCGAAGCGGCCCCAGGATTTCAGCGTTGATGCAATCGCCGGGGCCGCATTGCGGCCCTTTCGCGACACAAGGCCGCTCCTACAACGGTATGCACATGGCTCAGCCCCAGTGCAGCTCCGCCGCCGGCACCGGCCGCCCGAACCAGTACCCCTGCCCCAGCTGGCATTGCTGCTCCAGCAGGAACCGCGCCTGCTCCGCCTGCTCTACCCCCTCGGCGTGCACCTGCATGCCCATGCTCCGCGCCAGGGCGATGATCACCCGCACGATGGCGATGTCGTCCTCGTCATGGGGCAGGCCCGCGACGAAGCCCTGGTCGATCTTGAGCTTCTGCACGGGCATTCGCTTGAGCCGCAGCAATGACGAGTACCCCGTGCCGAAGTCGTCGATGGCCAGTGTCACGCCCAGCTCGCGCAGGCGGTAAAGCTGCTCCAGGGCAACCTCGGGGTCTTCCATCACCGCGCTCTCGGTCACTTCGAGCTCGAGCAGCGCTGGGTCCAGCCCGGTGTCGTGCAATGCATCGGCCACCTGCCGGTACAGGTCGCGTTGGCTGAACAGGCGGCTGGAAATGTTCACCGCAACGAATGCCAACTGCCGTCCCTCGGTCTGCCACTGCACCATCTGCCGGCAGGCCTGGTGCAACACCCAGGCGTCGATCTCGGCGATCAGCCCGGTGCGTTCGGCGATAGGGATGAACTCACCGGGTGGGACCAGACCACGCTGCGGATGCTGCCAGCGCACCAGTGCCTCGACGCCTATCATCCGCGCGGTGAACAGGTCATGCACCGGTTGGAAGAACACCCGCAGCTCCTGCTGCTCCAGCGCTCGGCGCAACTCGCCGGCGGTTTCGACCCGCTGCTGGGCATGGGCGGTGAGCTCCTCGGTGTACAGCGCATAGCAGGCTCGGCCGTTGCTCTTGGCCTTGAACAGCGCCGAGTCGGCGTTGCGCAACAACTGCTCGGCACTCAGCGCGTCGCTGGGGAACAGGCTGATGCCGATGCTGACACTGATGAACAGGCGATTGCCTTCGAAGCAGAACGGTTCCTTCAATCGCTCGATGATCGATTGCGCCAGCTTGCCGGCCTGGCCGACCTGCTGGCAGTTCTCGGCCAGCACGCCGAACTCGTCGCCGCCCAGCCGGGCCAGGGTCACGCCGCTGCCCAGCACCTCCCGCAGGCGCTCGCCGACCAGCTTGAGCAGTTGGTCGCCGATGGTGTGGCCAAGGCCATCGTTGATGCTCTGGAAATGGTCGAGGTCGAGCAGCAGCAGGGCACAGCCGCGCTTGTTGGCCTGGGCCGCGGCCATGGCCTGCATGGCGCGGTCGTTGAATAGCAGACGGTTGGGCAGGCCGGTCAGCGGGTCGTGATGGACGAGATAGGCCAGTTCTTCCTCGGTGTGCTTGATCGCGCTGATGTCGCTGAAGACCGCGACGTAATGGCTGAGCGCGCCACTGTCATCGCGAATGGCGCAGATCGTCTGCCATTGCGGGTAGATCTCCCCGCTTTTACGGCGGTTCCAGATCTCCCCGCTCCACTCGCCCTGCTCCGCCAGGGCGGCGTAGATCTGCTGGTAGAACGGCGCGCCATGCCGACCGGACTTGAACTTGCTCGGGCGCTGGCCGATGACTTCGTCCTGCTGGTAGCCGGTGATGCGCATGAAGGCCCGGTTGACGTGCACGATCAGGCCATTGCGGTCGGTCACCAGCACACCCTCCAGGGTGCTGTCGAACACCGCCGCAGCCATGCGCAGGCGCTCGCGGTCTTCACTGCGCAAGCGGGCGCCGATGCCGATGAAGTTCAGCAGGCGGGCACGGGAGACAAAGATCAGCAAGGCACTGAGCAGCACCCAGACCACCACGTTGATCTGCCGGCCCACGGTCAGCGCCAGCGGGTCGTCGGTCATGCCCTGCAGGACCAGCTCGGACAGCACCAGCCAGAGGATCGAAAGCACCACATAGAGCCCGGCCATGCGCAAGGCGTCGCGAACGGAAACAGACATGTCGGGTGGATGAGCCCATGAAAAATGAAGGGGCATTATAAGGGCTGAAACACCCTGTGACCTCCTATCTAAAAGGGTGACTGGTTTTATTTCCCCGCCCAGGGATAATGCGAGCGCTGTTCCCCTGAGTTTTCGAGGGTCTTTCCCGTTATGTGGTACTACGGTCTACTCGACTTGTCGGCCTGGCAACTGGTCGCCGTCACCCTGCTGATGACCCACCTGACCATCGTCAGCGTCACCATCTACCTGCACCGCTACTCGGCGCACCGCGCCCTGGAGCTGAACGCGGGGCTCAAGCATTTCTTCCGTTTCTGGCTGTGGCTCACCACCGCGCAGAACACCCGCGAATGGACCGCCATCCACCGCAAGCACCACGCCAAGTGCGAAACCCCGGACGACCCGCACAGCCCCGTGCACAAGGGCCTGGGTACCGTGCTGCGCAAGGGTGCCGAGCTGTACCGTGAAGAGGCGCGTAACGAAGAAACGCTGCGCATCTACGGCAAGAACTGCCCGGACGACTGGATCGAGCGCAACCTCTACACCCGCTTCAAGCTCGGCGGCATCGCCCTGATGGCGGTCATCGACCTGCTGCTGTTCGGCACCATCGGCATCACCATCTGGGCGATCCAGATGATGTGGATCCCGTTCTGGGCCGCCGGCGTGGTCAACGGCCTGGGCCATGCCGTGGGCTACCGCAACTTCGAGTGCCGCGACGCCGCCACCAACCTGGTGCCGTGGGGCATCATCATTGGTGGGGAGGAGCTGCACAACAACCACCACACCTACCCCAACTCGGCGAAGCTGTCGGTGCGGCGCTGGGAATTCGACATGGGCTGGATGTGGATCCGTCTGCTGAGCCTGCTGCGCCTGGCCAAGGTCCAGCGTGTCGCGCCCATCGCCCATCGCGTGGAGGGCAAGGCGTCGCTGGACATGGACACCGCCATGGCCATCCTCAACAACCGCTTCCAGATCATGGCCCAGTACCGCAAGCTGGTGATCGGCCCGCTGGTCAAGCAAGAGCTGGACAAGGCCGACGCCTCGCTGCGCCACCGTTTCCGCCGTGCCAAGCGCCTGCTCTCGCGGGAAACCAGCCTGCTGCAGGACCGCCACCACGTGCGCATCGAGTCGATGCTGGCCCACAGCCAGGCTCTCAAGACCATCTACGAAAAGCGCCTGGCGCTGCAGCAGATCTGGGCGCGCACCAGCGCCAACGGCCACGATATGCTCGCCGCGATGAAGGATTGGGTACACGAGGCCGAGGCCAGTGGCATCCACTCGCTGCGTGACTTCGCCGCCCAGCTCAAGACCTACTCGCTGCGCCCCAATGGCGCCTGAGCACCGTTGATCGGCATGCCCCGCAACGGGGCGTGCCGACCGGAACTTCCCCCCCGCAAATCGACTCAAATCCGGCATATCGCCCGCGTGGCGGGCCGGACCGTGGCCGCACGCCCATCGTCGAGAAACGTTCCGTGCTCATGGCCAAAGACCTCCCACCCACACCTGCCGGCACTCCCCGCCCAGAAGCCGCCCAGACCCTGCTGGCCCTGCTCCATGCCCAAGGCGAAGTGGCTCGCCTAAGCGAACGCGAGCAGCTGTACAGCTCGCTGCTCGACAGCGTCAACGCCGTGCTCTGGGCCTTCGACTGGGAAACCCGTCAGGTGCTCTACGTCAGCCCCGCCTACGAGCGCATCTTTGGCCGCCCGGCCAGCCTGGTACTGGCCGACTACAACGAATGGCGCGACGCCATCTACCCGGACGACCTGGAGTACGCCGAACGCAGCCTTGCCCAGGTGCTGGTCAAGGGCACCGTCGAGGACCGCGAATACCGCATCCTCAATGCCGCCGGCGAGGTGCGCTGGCTCAGCGACAAGTGCTACATCAACCAGCAGCGCGAGGGCGACCAGCGGGTGATCATCGTCGGCATCGCCGAGGACATCACCGAAAAAAAACAGCTCGAAGGCGAGCTGCAACGCCTGGCCACCACCGATGTGCTGACCCAGAGCAGCAACCGCCGGCACTTCTTCGAGTGCGCCCAGCAGGCCTTCGACAGCGCACGCGAGGACGGCGCGCCGATGGCCTTCCTGCTGCTGGACATCGACGATTTCAAGCATATCAACGACACCTACGGCCACCAGGAAGGCGACCAAGTGCTACAGCGCATCGCCGACAGCGGCAAGGCCGTGCTGCGCCGTGGCGATCAGTTCGGACGAATCGGTGGCGAGGAGTTTGCGGCCGTGTTCCCCGGCTGCACCGCACAAGTGGCCGAGCAAATTGCCGAGCGTCTGCAGCGGGAGATCCAGCGGTTGAGCTTCAGCCATGGCGAGCACACCTACGGGGTTACCGTAAGCCAAGGGCTGACCGGGTTGCAGGATGAGGATGAAACGCTCGACAGCCTGTTCGCCCGGGCGGACGCCGCCATGTACCGTGCCAAGCGCCAGGGCAAGAACCAGATCGTTAAAGGCTGAAGCGGATCACTTCGCGGCTGCGGCACTCCACTCGTAATCGATCAGCCCGCTACGTCTCAGGCCTGCTCCTCACCCCCCGCCGGATCAGCATCAATAGTCAGGGCAGCGATGGGAGCAACCTGCAGCTTGCTCTCGGCCGCTTCCGCCGCCAGACGCTCGGCCTCCTCCCGCGCCAGCGCTTCCGGGTCCACCTTGCGCAGCCGCGACAGCTCCGGCAATCCAAGTTTTAGCAAGCGCGCCGTCTTGCTGCTGGCGACCTTCTCCAGCCCTTCGCTGGGCTTGAGCCGCGACAGCTGCCCGGCCAGGTTCATCGCCAGGATCTCCCGGGAGTAGACGCCGCCGCCCAGCTGGTACACCGCGGCGATCAGCTCGCGCAGGTCCAACGGCAGACGCCAGCGGGTGCGCAGTGCCGAGCCGAACGGCGCGCCGAACTCGTTGAGCGACAGCTCCACCTGGTCCTCGTCCAGCTCGCCACCGGCCAGGCGCCACTCCTGCAAGGTGCGCAGCACCGCCAGGTCCCCCAGGCAGTGCAGCAGCCCCGCGCAGTAACAACGCGCTTCGTCCACCTCGAGCATGCGCGCCAATGTGCGGCCGTACTCGGCGGTGTGCAGCGACAGGTTCCAGTAATGGGTGGCGTGCCGCTCCAGCAGCGGGTCGGTCAAACGGGCGCTGCGCTTGAGCGTGAGGCCGAGGATGAGGTTCATGCTCTGGGTGCTGCCGAGCTTGTTCAGCGCCTGCAGCAGGGTCTGTACCGGCGCTTCACGGTGCAGGGCGGCACTGTTGGCGGCGGCGATGAGCACGCCGGTGATCTGTGGGTCGTTGCGCACCTCTTCCTCGAGCACCTTGAGGTTGAGGCCATGGGGGTTGAGGGCCCGCTTGACCGCCACCTGCACATCGGCAAACAGCGGGCCGCCGTCGGCGGTGGCCCGGCGCTGTTCCAGGTAGGCCGGCAGTCGCGCGCCGGGCTGCAACGGCGGTACCGGGCAGGCGATCTGCTCACCTACTGCCAGCAGCAGGTTCTCCAGGCGCTTGCGCAGGTTGTCCAGGTCAAGCGGCTTGCTCAGGTAGGCGGTCGGGTGCAACGGCAGCGCCTCGCGCACACTGGCGCTGTCGGTGCGGTCACTCATGAGGATGAACGGCAAACCGGGCTTGTCGCCCTTGGCGCGCACCTTGCGCAGCAGATCGAGGCCGTCGAACCCTGAGAGTTCACGGGCAGCGATGATCAGGTCGGGTTTGGCCGCCAGCGCACTCAGCGCCTCGGAACCATCGGCACAAACCTGCAGGCGGGCATCGCAGCGCACGCTAAGCAGCATTTCGCTGAGCATGTCGCGCACCCAGGGATCGCCTTCGGCAATCAGCACGCAGGGGGGGACGGGGTCGACAGCGCTCATGGGCTATTCTCCAGGCTATGACGCGCGATCCATCGCAGCTTCCACGGAATCCTCGTACAACCTTAGCGCCTGATACCGGCGAACGGCACAAAAAAAAACCCGCCGAGGCGGGTTTTTTTCTAAAGCATGTCACATTCTTCAGGCCAGTTCGGCGAAGCACTCTTCGATGATGGCCAGGCCTTTGTCCAGCAGCGCGTCTTCGGCGGTCAGCGGAACCAGAATCCGCAGGACGTTGCCGTAAGTGCCGCAGGACAGCAGGATCAGGCCTTTGTCGCGCGCCTTGGCGACCACCTGGGCAACAGCGGCGGCGTTCGGGGTGTGGGTGCCTTTCTCAAAGACTTCCACCGCGATCATCGAGCCCAGACCACGGATATCGCCGATGATCGGGTGCTTCTTCTGGATTTCACGCAGGCCGGCGGTCAGGCGCTCGCCGACAGCCTTGCTGCGATCCAGCAGTTTCTCTTCCTCGAACACTTCGATTACGGCCAGGGCCGCGGCGCAGGCGATCGGCGAGCCGGCATAGGTGCCGCCCAGGCCGCCCGGGGCGATGGCGTCCATGTACTCGGCCTTGCCGCACACACCGGCCAGCGGGAAGCCGCCGGCGATCGACTTGGCGAAGGTGGTCAGGTCAGGCGCGACGCCCATCTGCTCCATGGCGAAGAAGGTGCCGGTGCGGCCAGCGCCGGTCTGTACTTCGTCGGCGATCAGCAGGATGCCGTGCTGGTCGCACAGGGCGCGCAGGCGCTTCATCAGCTCTTTCGGCGCCGGCAGGAAACCGCCTTCGCCTTGTACCGGCTCGAGGATGATCGCGGCGATGTCGCGTGGCTCGGCGTCGTTCTTGAAGATGCGCTCGACCGAGGCAATGGCGTCATCGACGCTGATGCCGTGCAGTTCGCTCGGGAACAGGGCGCGGAAGATGCCGCCTGGCATCAGGCCCATGCCAGCGGAGTACGGCACGACCTTGCCGGTCAGGCCCAGGGTCATCATGGTGCGGCCGTGGTAGCCGCCGGTGAAGGCGATCACGCCGGCACGGCCGGTGGCGGCACGGGCGATCTTCACGGCGTTTTCAACGGCTTCGGAGCCGGTGGTGACCAGCAGGGTCTTCTTGTCGAAGTTGCCTGGGACCAGCTTGTTGATCTTCTCGCACAGCTCGACGTAGGGCTCGTAGGCCAGCACCTGGAAGCAGGTGTGGCTGACCTTGGTCAGTTGCTCTTGCACGGCCGCGACCACTTTCGGATGCAGGTGGCCGGTGTTCAACACCGCGATGCCGCCGGCGAAGTCGATCAGTTCGCGGCCTTCGACGTCGATCACCGTCGAGTTCTTCGCGGTATCGACGAAGATCGGGTGAATCTGGCCAACGCCACGTGGGACGGCGGCGACACGGCGTTGCATCAGGGATTCGTTGGTCTTGCTCATAGTGCCCTCAATTGCGCCGGTTCTGCGGCGCTTTTATTCGGGGGTGGCTGGATGCAGGCGTGCACAGTATTCGTTGATCGACTGCCACACATGCCCTGGCCACCAGGTACCGCTATGTCAAAAAGGCCAGCGAGACGTCGCTCTCGCGCCCCGCTGGCAGAGGTAAAAGCGTTTACCTGGCGATCAGACGCTGATGCACAGGTATTTGATCTCGAGGTAGTCCTCGATACCGTACTTGGAACCTTCACGGCCCAGGCCCGAAGCCTTGATGCCGCCGAACGGCGCCACTTCGTTGGAGATCAGGCCGGTGTTGATACCCACCATGCCGTATTCCAGGGCCTCGGCGACGCGGAACACGCGGCTCATGTCGCGGGCGTAGAAGTACGAGGCCAAGCCGAACTCGGTGTCGTTGGACATGGCGATGACTTCGGCCTCGTCCTTGAAGCGGAACAGCGGCGCCAGCGGGCCGAATGTCTCTTCCTTGGCGACGGCAGCGGTCTTCGGTACGTCGACCAGGATGGTCGGCTCGAAGAAGTTGCCTTCGATGATCTTGCCGCCGGACAGTACCTTGGCGCCCTTGGCGACGGCGTCCTCGATGTGCTCCTGGACCTTGGCGACAGCCTTGCCGTCGATCAGCGGGCCAGTGGTGGTGCCTTCTTCCAGGCCGTTGCCGATCTTCAGCTTGGCCACCGCGGCCTTCAGCTTCTCGGCAAACGCGTCGTAGACGCCGTCCTGCACGTAGATGCGGTTGGCGCAGACGCAGGTCTGGCCGTTGTTACGGTACTTGGAGATGATCGCGCCCTCGACCGCCTTGTCCAGGTCGGCGTCGTCGAACACGATGAAAGGCGCGTTGCCGCCCAGTTCCAGGGAAACCTTCTTGATGTCCTTGGCGCATTCTTCCATCAGCTGGCGGCCGATCTCGGTCGAGCCGGTGAAGGACAGCTTGCGCACCAGCGAGTTGCCGGTCAGCTCGGAGCCAACCTCGCCGGCGCTGCCGGTGATCACGCTCAGCACGCCAGCCGGGATGCCGGCACGGGTGGCCAGCTCGACCAGGGCCAGGGCGGAGTACGGGGTCTGCGAAGCGGGCTTGAGCACCATGGTGCAACCGGCGGCCAGGGCCGGGCCGGCTTTACGGGTGATCATCGCGGCCGGGAAGTTCCACGGGGTGATGGCGGCGGTGACACCGATCGGCTGCTTGATGACGATCAGGCGTTTGTCCGGCTGGTGGCCTGGGATGACGTCGCCGTACACGCGCTTGGCTTCCTCGGCGAACCACTCGATGAACGAGGCGGCATAGGCGATCTCGCCCTTGGCCTCGGCCAGTGGCTTGCCCTGCTCGGTGGTCATCAGACGGGCCAGGTCGTCCTGGTGCTCGATCATCAGCTCGAACCAGCGACGCAGCTTGCCGGCACGCTCTTTGGCAGTCAGTGCGCGCCAGGCCGGCAGGGCCTTGTCGGCGGCCTCGATGGCGCGGCGGGTCTCGGCGGCGCCCATCTTCGGCACGGTACCGATCACCTCACCGGTGGCCGGGTTGGTCACCTTGATGGTCTGACCGCTGTCCGCATCCAGCCATTCACCGTTGATGAAGGCTTGCTGGCGGAACAACTGAGCGTCTTTGAGCTGCATGTCGGCTTCCCTTTACTGCGAATTATTGATTGTTGAAAAGGCGCCCCGAGAAGGGGGCGGCCGTCACAAATTCGTGCACCAGGGTGTTCGACGCCTGGGTGCCGAGCGTTTGAAATCTCAAACGGAATGCTAAGCGGGGGTTGGGGTGTTGGACAATAGGCTGTTCGAAAAAAAGAACGAATGGTTGAACCCCCCCCTGGCAAACGGCCCAATCGCGGGGCAAGCCCGCTCCCACAAGGAGCGCAGGGTTCCTGTGGGAGCGGGCTTGCCCCGCGATTGGGCCGTAAGAGGTTAGACCATCGGTCAGAAGGAAGGGTCAGAACGCCTTGTCGAGATCGATCACCAGCGCCCGGTAGCCCACGCTGCCCGGCTGGCGACTGTGCACTTTCAGCTCCACCACCACCTCCTGGGTGCCGCGACGCACTTCATTGAGCACGCTGGTCGTCAGCTTCTCCGGTGTCAGGAAACTCACCGAAGCCGAGTAGATGAACTGGGTATCGGTCTGCGCCTGGTACGCCACCACCGAGGTGATCGGGCTGTACCACTCGTCACCGCGCTCCTTGCCGTACTGCCATACCTGCTCGACCGTGCCCTTGGCCTCGTCGATGCGGTACTCCACCGCCCGGCTGTAGTTGCCAGTCAGCCTAGTCGGGCCGAAGTCGCGGCCCCAGCCGTTGTCGAACACAGTCAGCGTGCCGTGCCCGGTCAGCCAGGCGGTGTGCTGGGTCCAGGACCACTCGAAGCCCTCGCCCACCGGTTTGAGCACTTTGTCCTGCAAACGTGCCGGCCAACCTTGCGGCGCGGCGAGGATCCACTTCACCTGCTTGTCGCGGCCGATCTTCACCACGCCCTGGTGCCGTGCTGAAACGATGATGCTGTCGTCATCGGCGTCGTAGTCGATGGCATTGACATGGGCCCAGTTGCGCCCGGTACCGACACCGGGAACGTCGCCGAACGGCAGGTCGCCTTCAGCCAATTCGTTGGCCAGCCGCTCATCCTGTTTCTTTACACCGTCCGGCAGCTGGATCGCGGCCTTGCCCAGGGTTTCCAGCAGCTCGCCGCGGTACGGATCGAGGATCTGGTTCAGGTCCCAGAAATCCAGCACGTCGCCAGCCTCGTTGACCTCGATGATATGGTCGCGGATCGAGCGCACGCGCTTGCCGTCCGGGCGACGGTAGTCGCTGGTGCCGACCCGCAGCAGGTAGCTGCCGTTCACCGTCTCGCGGATCTCGTGGGAGAAGTCGGCGAACTTGTCCGGCAGGTTGCGCTGCCACACCTTGCGCCCCAGCAGGTCGTACTTGGAGTAGGTCTGGCCCTGGCCCCAGATCAGCTTGCCGTCGCGGGTCTGGTGGAAGCCCATGGTGCCGCCCAGGCCGTCGCGATGGTTGGAATCATGGATCTGCTCGATATCCAGGTACCAGCGCACGTCACCATTGCTGTCGGCGATCCAGTTGTTGCCCACCGAGTCCCACTCGGCGGCGCCGCCCAGGCCGTTCCACTTGAAGGCGCGCCCACCCGGGATCTCGGCCAGCAGGTGATTGAACAGGTACAGGCGCTTTTCGAAACCGGGGGCGACCTTGACCGGCTCTACCTCGGGCAGCGCGGCAGTCTGCTTGGCCACCACCGGCAGGCGCACCGCCGGGGCGTAGATTTCGTAACGTTCGCGGATGCGTTCGCCATCAAGCTTGTAACTCACCTCGACCTGGTTGACGTGGTCGGGGTACAGGCCGAACACCGGGATGCCGCCGTAGGTCCACAGCGAGCGGTCGGACACGTCGTAGACGATATCGACACCGCGCTCGCCGCGGCCCAGCACCCGCACATGGGCGGCACTCAGGGTACGCCCGCCGTCACGGATGATCGCGGTCAGCGGCGCCAGCCGGTACGGGTTGACCACCACGTCGCCGAGCAGGGCTTGGTCGCGGTCGGGCACCTTGGCGGTGAGGCAGGCGCCTTCGGGCAGGTCATGCGGTTGGGTCTTGGCATTCATGGCAAAGCTCCTTGTGCTCAGAAGTCGTAACGGGCGGTGGCGCCCACGGTGCGCGGGGTGCCCAGCACGCCGGCATAGCCGCCGTTGGCGGAGTTCCACAGGCTGGTGAAGTAGGTCTTGTCGCCGGCGTTCTTCACCCACAGCGACAGGTCGAGCACGCCGTCGCCCTGGTCCAGGCGCACGCCGGTGGACAGGTTGACGATGGCGTAGCTGGGGATCTGGCCGTAGTCGGAATCGTCGATGGTGCCGACGGCCTTGGAGCGGAACGCGTAGCTGGCGGTGACGTAGGGCTCGATGCGTTCGCTGATCTGCCACTTGTACTGGCCGTTGAGGTTGGCGATGTACTTGGAGGCGCCGACCACCTGGTGGCCGGACAGGTCGCAGGTGGCGGCGGGGTTGGCCAGGCTTACCTCGGGCGGGCACGGCGCGTCCTTGTAGTCGGTGTAGCGCACGTCGTTCCATGAGCCGTTGAAGTTCAGCGTCAGGCCTCGGATCGGCAGGGCCGTGGCTTCGAACTCCAGGCCGCGAGAACGCACGCTGCCGGCGTTGGCCAGGTACTGCACACGGTTGGCTTCGTCGTAGACGTTGGCCTGGTAGCCGTGCACTTCAGTCCAGAACAGGTTGGTGTTCAGCTGCAGGCGGTTGTCGAACAGGGTGCTCTTGAGCCCGAGTTCGGCGTTGTTGGCCCGCTCGGTACCCACCAACAGCGAATCGGTGCCCAAGCGTGGGGCGGCACCGACAGTCAGGTTGACACCCCCGGACTTCTCGCCGTGGGACAGGCTGGCATAACCCAACAGGTCATCGGTGAATCGGTAGCTCAGGCTGAGCAGCCCGGAGGGGGCGAAGCTGTATTGGTTAAGGTCACCTGAGTCGTACGCGCCCACCCGGCCCTGGCGGGCGGCCGCGGCCGCACCGGTGACGGCCGCGCCGCCGGACGGCGCATCGCGGGTCACCCAGGCGCTTTTCTCCTCGTAGGTGCCGCGTACCCCGGCGGTGAAGTCCAGGCGCTCGGTCAGGTGCCAGGTGCCCTGGGCGAACAGGGCGTAGCTGTCGGTGTCGATGTGGCCATTGCCGATGGTGTTCACGTTGGCCAGGGCGCCGGCCGGGGTCAGGTTCCAGATATCGGCCTGCGGCCCGTAGTAAGTGAACGATTTATTGTCCAGGTCCTGCTTGAAGTAGTACGCGCCCAGTACGTAGTCGAAGAAGCCGCCGGTGGGTGAGGCCAGCCGAAGCTCCTGCGAGTACTGCTTGTCCCGCACCGAAACCCCGGCACTGTAGAACACCGGCACGTTGAGGCCGTCGTCGTTGCGCGGGGTGAAGTCCCACCAACGGTAGGCGCTGATCGAGGTGAGGGTGAAGTCGTTGGGCAGGGTCCAGTTGGCCTCTACCGAAGTGCCGCCCTGGAACACCTTGACCATCTGGTCGGCATCGAAGTTGACCTTGCGGTCCTTGCCCGACACCAGGGTGGCGCCGGCCTGGGCGGCCAGGCTTTCGTAGCGGTTCACGCCATTGATGGTCGGGCCGGTGCTGTAGAGGCTGAGGATGCCGTTGTCGGAGTCTTCTTCGTTGTACTCGCCGATCCAGCGCAGGTTGAAGGTTTCGCTGGGCTTGAACAGCAACTGGGTACGAAAGCCCTGGCGCTTGCCGCCATTGAGGTCGTGGCCGTTGTAGATGTTCTTCACATAGCCGTCGTCCTCGGTGTGGTAGGCGCTGATGCGCCCGGCGAGGGTGTCGGTCAGGGGGCCGGAGAAGCTGCCCTGGGTCTGCCAGTAGCCATCCTCGCCCAACGACGACTGCACGCTGCCTTCCTGGTGGAAGGTCGGCTTGCGGGTGGTGATGTTGAGCACCCCGGCAGTGGTGTTCTTGCCGAACAGCGTGCCTTGCGGCCCCCGCAGCACCTCCAGCTGCTCGACATCGAGCAGGTCGAACACCGCCATGCCCGGGCGCCCCAGGTAGACGTTGTCCAGATACACGCCGACGCTGCCTTCCAGGCCATCACTGGCCGGGTTGTTGCCCAGGCCGCGAATGGAAATGCTCGACTGGCGGGCGTGCACATAGGCGACGTTGGTGCTCGGCACCAGCTGTTGCAGATCCTGCACGCGATAGATGCGCTGGGTCTCCAGGGTTTCGCTGCCCAGCACGCTGATCGGCGTGGGCACGCTCTGGGCGGTCTCCTCACGGCGCCGGGCATTGACAGTGACGGTGCCGAGCTTGGCCTCCTGCTCGACAGCTGGCGCAGCCGAGCGCGGCTCTTCGGCGAAGCTGTTGCCGGCGGCGGCCAGCAGCACGCCAGCGGCCAAGGGTTGCAGGGCGAATACCGACGCGCGCGCCGGCCAACGGGAAAGTCGGGACATGCAGATGCTCCTTGGAGGCACAGGCCCTGGCGAGCATTTCCGTTGGCGGAACCGAATCGCGATCAGACGGGCTTTATTCTTTTAAGAGATATAAATATTTGTATTTCATATTTTGTGGAATAAGTGACTCCCTTTATAAGGTTCCCAACCCTTCCCAGCAATTGCATTCCACCGAAAGTTTCCATGTAGAAAATGCATATCGACCTGCGCCAGCTCCGCCACTTCATCGCCCTTGTCGAGCACCGCAGCTTTGTCGCCGCGGCGGCGGCGGTGAACCTCTCGCAATCGGCCTTCAGCCGCAGCATCCAGACGCTGGAACACAACGTCGGC
>NZ_NIBE01000059.1:0-60561 GCF_002205115.1 Pseudomonas sp. DrBHI1 | reverse complement strand
GGGCGCACAACCTGGTCAACGAGATCAACCAGTTCAACGGCGCCACCACCGGCGTGGTGCGCTTCGGCTCGGGGCCGGCCCCCGCCGGCGGGCTGGTGCCAAGGGCGGTGGCGCGGTTCGTCGCCGAGTACCCAGCGGCCCGCACCTGCTTCCAGGTGGACAACTGGCAGGCGCTGAACCGGCGGCTGATCGCCGAGGAGATCGAGTTCTTCGTCGCCGACACCCGCCAGTTCGAGGCCGACCCGGACTACCAGGTGCACAAGCTCAGGCCACAGCGCTGGCACTTCTGCTGTCGCCGGGAACATCCATTGACCGAGCTGGCCGAAGTGCGGGCGCGGGACCTGTTCGATTACCCGCTGGCCACCACCTTTCGCCCGCCGAACATCCGCAAGATCCTCAGTGACTTGAGCGGGCGGCAGGACTTTCTGCCCAGCGTGGAATGCGAGCATGGTTATGCGCTGCTCAATGTCGTGCTGCATTCGGACACCATCGGTATCGCCTGCAGCGCGAACCTGCGGCCCTATGACGGCCTGGTGGCCCTCAAGCTGGTGGATCTGGCGCCGGAGCAGGAGGAGGCGTTCTATACCCGCTATGGGGTGGTGAGCCGGGTGGGGTATGGGTTGTCGGCGCTGGCGCAGGGGTTGGTGAGGCAGTTGATTGCCTGTGATAGCGAGTTGTAGCCGTAAGGGGCTGCTGTGCAGCCCTTTGGGACTGCGCTCCTGTGGGAGCGGCCTTGCGTCGCGAAAGGGCCGCAAAGCGGCCCCAACGATCTCAGCCCTTGCGCGTGGTCCGACTCAATTGCCCATCCACCCCCACCGGCACCTCGCCAGCCAGGGTAACCCGGCGCACGATGCGCGGTTGGGTGCCGTAGTCATCCACCGCATAGTGCTGCGTCGCGCGGTTGTCCCAGATCGCCACGTCCCCCGCCTGCCAGCGCCAGCGCACGGTGTTTTCCAGGCGTGTCACATGCCCCTGCAGCAGCGCGAACAGATGCTGCGAGTCCGCCAGCGAATAGCCCTTGATGCGCTTGACGAAGTGCCCTAGCTGCAACGCCCGCTCGCCACTGATCGGATGCACCCGCACCACCGGGTGCTCGGTCTCGTACACCGTCGAGGTGAACACCTTGCGATAGCGCTCAAGCTTCGCCGGATCGACATCCGGCTTCACGCTGGCATAGTCGTATTCGTTGCTGTGCACCGCCCACAGCTTGTCGGCCAGTTCGCGCAGCGGCTCGGGCAGCTCCTGATAGGCTGCGGCGGTGTTGGCCCACACCGTGTCGCCACCGGCAGCCGGGGCCACCACACTGCGCAGGATAGAGGCCTTGGGGTAGGCGTCTACGAAGGTCACGTCGGTGTGCCAGGAGTTGGCCCGCTGGCCTTCTGCGCCATCGAGCTGCAGCAGGTAGCTGGTGCCATCGACCACCGGCACCGTGGGATGGGCGATCGACTCGCCGAGCAACTGGGCGAAGGCCTCCTGCCCCACGTCGTCCAGGTGCTCCTGGGCCCGGAAGAAGATCACCTTGTGGCGCACCAATGCCGCCTGGATGGCATCGATGGTGGCCGGATCGAGGTCGGCGGACAGCTTGATGCCACGGATCTCGGCGCCGATGCGCCCGGCAACGGGGTGGATGTCGAGTTCCAGGGTTTGCGGCGCGGTGGCCAGTGCGGCGTTGCTCATGGTCGTGCTCCTCACGGTTGTTGTCGGGTCAGCGGGCGGCCTGGACGGCCTGGTCCTGCCGCTGGGCGGCATCGATGAAACGGGGTTCGATCCAGTCGGCCACCTGGAAGCCACGGCGGATCAGGCGCTCCTTGACGGCCAGGTCCACGCCCTGTTGCAGCAGGCCGACGAAACCGGCATCCAGGCGTGGGTCGAAGTAGTCAGCGAGGTTCTCCTCGGCCAGGTCGTCGCGCAGGATCGCCTTTGGCCAGTTGGCGGTGTTCGCCACCAGGTCCACATAGGCCTCGCGGTTACGTTCGTCGCGCAGCCACTTCACCGCCTGCTCCTGGGCGTTGACCACCCGCTGTACCAGGTCGGGGTGCTGGCGGATGAACTCGCCGGTACCCAGCAGCACCGCCTGGGTGCTGCCGGCGCCTTTCAGGTCCCGGGAGTTGACCGGGAGCTCGACCAGCCCTCGCTCGCGCAGCGACAGCAGGCTGGACAGGCCCCAGGTGGCGTCGATCTGCTTGGCGGCCAGGGCGGCGTTGGCCGCGTTGAAATCGAGGTTGATGACTTTCAGCTCACGTTCGGATAGCCCCTGGCTGGCCAGGGCGCTGGCGAACGACAGCTGGTTGGCGGTGCCGCGGAACACCGCCACGCGCTTGCCCTTGAGGTCCTGCAGGCTGTGGATGCCCGAGCCCGGCACCACGCCGAGGTAGCTCTTCACCCCACGCACCCCGGCCGACAACACGCGGGTGTCGAGGCCGTTGGCCTTGCCGATGATCGCGGCCAGGTCGCCCAGGTAGGCGAAGTCCGCCTGGCCGTTGGCCAGGGCCTCGTTGACCACGGGGCCGGCGCCCTTGAAGAAGCGCCAGTCGATACGGATGCCGTCCTTGGCGAACTCTTTCTCCAGCAGTTGCTGGTCGCGCAGCACATCCACCACGCCGCCGGCGCTGGGCTTGCTGCCGGCGCTGAGGTCGGGCACGGCGATACGGATCACATCCGGCTGGGCGGCATGGGCTGCCACGGGCAGGGCGCTCAACAAGGCGGCGAGCAACGGGCTGAGCAGATGGCGGAAGGCGGTTTTCATGGCAAGGCTCCTTGGCAGGCTGCCACCGGCGATGGCCGGCGCTATGGGCCAGAAGCTAGGCAGGTCCGGTTAGAACCTACAAAGATCAAAACTTCATTTTTTAGTAACCAGAAGGCATAAACCAGGCGCCATGCGGGACGCCGGGCGGCTTGCAGAGCACGCATGAAAAATATGAGGAAAACGCAATGCCTCGGGGGTTTCGCATGCAGCAGGCGCATGCTCTTATCTCCTGAATATCGCTTGTGAGAATTTTTAATTCCACAAACGAATAAACAAGGAATGGTTTGTTTGAGAGGTGCCTTGATGAGCGAAGTCTTGAGCGTAGGCCAGCGCCGTAGATGGAGGCCGCTACGTGGTCCTTTCGCGGCACAAGGCCGCTCCTACATACCGTGGGCCGTGCCGCTGGTGGTGGCGGCATTGTGGATTATCGCCAGCCGTGAACACTGGATGAGCGAGCAGATCCTGCCTGCGCCGTCGCTGGTCTGGCAGAGCGCGCTGGAGTATGGCTCCGGTGAGCTCTGGGGCCACCTGTGGATAAGTCTGCAGCGCCTGGCCTGGGGACTGCTGGCGGGAATCGCCAGCGGCCTGCTGCTGGGTACCTGGCTGGGTGGATCGCGGCGAGCGCAGACCCTGGTGATGCCCACCTTCGTCGCCCTGGCACAGATCCCAACCCTGGCCTGGATCCCGCTGTTCATGCTGTTCTTCGGCATCGGCGAGCTGCTCAAGCTGGTGGTGCTGGTCAAGGCCGTGGTGGTGCCGGTCACGCTACATACCCTGGTCGGCGTGCGCGACGCCCAGCCCAAGCTGCGCGAGGCTGCCGCCGTCCTGCGCCTGCCCCCTCACCTGCTGTTCCTGCGCCTGCTGCTGCCCGCCGCGCTGCCGGCGTTTCTCGCCGGTGTGCGGCTGGCCCTGGCCACTGGCTGGACCTCGCTGCTGGCCGTGGAGCTGCTGGCGTCCAGCGAAGGCATCGGCTACCTGATGGTCTGGGGGCGGCAACTGTTCATGCTCGACCTGGTGTTCCTCTGCATCCTGGTGATCGGCCTGGTCGGCGCGCTGATGGATCGCGGCTTCACGCGCCTGGAGCGCGGCCTGTTGCACTGGCCGCAACCGGCCACGGGCGAACAGCTGCGCGGCCAGGTGCCACGCGGCTGGCAAAGCCTGCTGCTGCCTGCGGGGCTGTTGGTGCTGTGGCAGGCCGCCAACAGCCTTGGTTGGGTCGACGCCAACATCCTCACCTCGCCACTGGAGGTGCTGCGCAGCCTGTATGCGGGCCTGCTCGACGGCTCGTTGCCCGATGCCCTGCGCTTGAGCCTGCAACGCACCCTGGCCGGGCTGCTGCTCGGCGGTGGCGCGGGGTTCGTGCTGGGCCTGCTGCTGGGCCTGTCAGCCAGCGCCGAGCGCCTGCTCGGCCCGAGCCTGTCGGCGCTGCGCCAAGTGGCGCTGTTCGCCTGGGTGCCGCTGCTGACCGCCTGGTTCGGCTTGGGTGAAGGCGCCAAGCTGGTGTTCGTCGCGCTGGCGGCGTTCTTCCCGTTGCTGATCGCCACCCAGCGCGGTATCGCCAGCCTCCCGCCACAGCTGGGCGAGGCGGCCCAGGCCCTGCGCCTTGACCTGCCGCACCGGCTGCGTCTGCTGGTGCTGCCTGGCGCCGCCCCGGCGATCTTCGCCGGGCTGCGCCTGGCGCTGATCTACGCCTGGCTCGGCACTATCGGTGCCGAGTACTTCATGCCCTCGGACGGCGGTATCGCCAGCCTGATGATCGGCGCCCAGCAATTGTTCCGCATGGACCAGGTGATGGCCGCCATGGTCCTGATCGGCCTGGTCGGCGCCCTGCTCGGCCACCTCGGCCAACGCCTCGAATCGCGCGCCACGCGCTGGAGATCCGCATGAACGCCTTCATCACCCCGGCCCTGCACGCGGCCAACCAACCCGACGCCACGCCGCCACTGGTCAGTTTCGAGGGGGTCGGCAAGACCTTCAGCGTCGATGGCCAGCCGTTCGAGGCGATCCGCAACTTCGACCTGTCGATCAACGAAGGCGAGTTCATCGCCATCGTCGGCTCCTCCGGCTGCGGCAAGTCCACCCTGCTGCGTCTGCTGGTGGGGCTGGACACCGACTACAGCGGCACGATCCGGGTCGACGGCCAGCCGGTCGACGGCATCGGCGGCGAACGCGGCATCGTATTCCAGGAGCATCGCCTGTTCCCATGGCTGACGGTGGCGCAGAACATCGGCCTGGGGCTGGTCAACGAGACACTCACCCAGGGCGAGCGCGCCCGGCGCGTACACGAGTACGTGCAACTGGTGGGCCTGGTCGGCTTCGAATCGGCCTATCCGCACCAGCTGTCCGGCGGCATGGCCCAGCGCGTGGCCATCGCCCGTGGCCTGGTGGCCAGCCCACGGATCCTGCTGCTGGACGAACCCTTCGGCGCCCTCGACGCCCTGACCCGCCAACAGCTGCAGGACGAACTGCTGGCGATTCGCGAACGCTCGGGGATCACCATCCTGCTGGTCACCCACGATGCCGAGGAAGCCACCTACCTGGCCGATCGGGTGGTGGTGCTGGAGCCGAGGCCGGGGCGGATCAAGGCGGTGGTGGAAATCGACCTGCCGCACCCGCGCCAGCGCACCGGCGTGGCATTGCATGGCTTGCGTGAAAAGGTCTTGCACCAGATCACCGGCAACGGCGGGTACCTGAAGCCGGCGGTACAGCGGGTGGAAGGGCTGCGGCCAGAGCTGATCGCACTGTGACCGGCACCCGCTGTCCCCCCGGGAAAAAACTCCACAGATCAAGGCCATGGACGCCACCGACACAGATGGGTATCATGCGGCCCGTTGCACTCGTAGCTCAGCTGGATAGAGTACTGCCCTCCGAAGGCAGGGGTCGTGGGTTCGAATCCCGCCGAGTGCGCCATGACATCAGCCGTCACCCGTGTGTTTTCACCGGTGCCGGCAAGCAAAAGCCCCGCTCAGATCGCTCTGGCGGGGCTTTTGCGTTTCCGGGCCTCAGCCCTGCACGATGATCTGGCCCTGCAGGTCCCGGACCATGGTCTCGATGACCGGCTTCATCGCCTTGAACTCCTCAGGCGAGCACACCGCCTTCGGGTGCTTGAACTGCATGCGACGCTCGACCACCACGGCGTTGCCGTCCCGGGTGTAACGGGCGCTGTAGTCGAAACTGCCTTCCTTCACGGCAACGGCCTTGGGCGTCGCCAGGACGGTGACGCCGGCCGGGAACTCGAAGCGCGACTGCTCCAGCGTTTCGTTGGAAATGCACACGAAGCCCTGGGTGCGTTCGTTCTCGGTGGCAAAGCCGTAGACCGACTGCGCGATGCCGCCCACCAGGCTGCTCAGGGCCGGCACGCCCACCGGGCCGGGCAGGTTCACCAGGTTCTCGGTATGGCCCTGGACCTGGCTGCGAAAGTGCTCCGGCGCCGTCGACGGCTGGATCAGGATCTTGCCGCTGCCCCGTTGCCCGTAGGCATTGAGCACCTGCTCGACAATGCGATCGAGGTCCGTCGGTTTCATCGTCTTGGCGCCATAGCGGTTGACCTCGCTGGCCCAGCCTTCGATGGTCGAGTCGCCGGTGAAGTCCGCGGCACCCGTGTCCTTGACCTTGAACAGCATTTCACCGACCTGCTTGCCGAACTGGGTGGCCGGGGTCTTGCCGAACACGCCGGTGGCGGTCAGCAGCGTGGTCTTGTCCAGGTCCATCAGCGGCAGGTAACCGGCGGCCACCGACGGGTCGGTCGAATCCAGGTACAGGTCGAGGCTCGGCACATAGGTCAGCACATGGTTGAGCACACCGAGTGTCGGCACCTTCGGCAGCTGGTAGGCATTGCCGAGGTTGATCAGCGCCGGCGAGCTCTCGATACCCGCCGCCTTGAGCAGCGCCTCGAGCAGGGCCACATGGTCCTTGCAGTCGCCATAGCGGTTGTCGAGCACGCTCTGCGCCGCGTGCGGAACCACGCCACCGGCACCGACATAGACCGCCACGTAGCGGATGTTCTCACGCACCCAGTCGCTGAGCTTGAGCGCCTTGGCCCGGGCGTCGGGCAGGTTCGCCGTCAATTGTCCGGCCAACGCGGCAATGGCCGGTGTCACTTGCACGTCGGCGCGCGCCTGGTAGCTGGCGGCAAGCCCTGCGTAGTCCTTGAAGGTCGAGACCGCGAGGTACTGGCCATAGTCCAGGTAGGACACGGCGCTCGCCTCGATCCTGGCCCTGTCGGTCGGCACGAAGTCCCAGCGGTAGACCTTGCGGCCCTTGCCGGCCTTGGGCGTGGACGCCTTGAAACCACGGGCGTCGGCATACAGCGGCAGGTCCGCCGGCAGGTCGTAGATCAGCGAGAACTGCTCCACGGGGTGAAATTCCGCCGCGGTGAGGTCCTCGAAATGGCCGGGGAACAGCGCGGTGGTGCGATGGCGCTTGTAGCGCAGCACCAGGCGGTCGCCTACGGCCACTTCCGGGAAGATCACCACCTTGACCCGGGAGTCCTGGAACATCGGCGCGTAGGTGGACGCCTGCTCCTGCTGCTCCTTGATCTGCGAGGCGTCGACCATGACCTTGCGCCCGTCGGGCTTCTGGGTGAAGGCCTGGTCGACCTCCAGGGTCTCGTACCCACGGTTGTAGCTCAGTGCTTGCTGGGCCTTGGCCTGGATGGCGCGCTCTTCGTTGATGCGCGAGACCGATTCGACCGCCACCTGGAAACTGCCGTCGCGCTGCACGGTGAAGGTCTGCACGACCTTTTCAAGGGTGACGGAGTGGTCGGTGCCATCGTCCCGAGCCTGGGCAGGCGCGATGCAGGCCAGGGTGAATGCCAGCACCCCGGCCAGGGGTGCAAGGTAAGACATGAACATGAGGATCCTTCTCTTGTGACGCGAGGGCTATTACAAAAAACGCTAATGATACGCATTTTTATCATAAACCTGCAGGCCGCGCCGTATATGAACGCTTGCACGTTTGTGCAGAAAAGCACATTGCCACCTCTCCCGTGCCGGTGGTCATTGGTGATAGCGTGGGCATCTTCCGTTTGCGTAAACGGTCACCCTCCACCCCTGCAAAGGAATGCGCACCCCCATGCCATATACCAAGCTATCCGCCGCATCGCTCCTGCTGGCCAGCGTGGCCATGTTCTCGATCCCGGCCCAGGCCAACCTCTCCCAGCAGCAGTCCGCCGCCATCATCAAGGCCTACGACGGCAGCGACCCGGCCGACTTCAAGCAGTTCCTCGGCAAGCTGGCCGGCAGCGACCTGGCCAAGGCCGACAAGCTGGACGACACCCTCAAGCTGTACCTGGCCGGCAAGCCGTTGAGCGCCGAACAGCAGGACGAGATCAGCCGCTTGCTGGGCCTGTACACCCGCATCAAGTACGGCAAGGCCGCCAAGGAAACCCTGCGCGAGCTGGTGGAGATCCCGACCGTTCGCAAGGACGGTGTACCGCAGCACGAGAATCCTGAGTTCATCAAGATCGCCGACAAGATCAAGGCCCTGGCCGAGGGCTTCGGCCTGACGTTCCGCAACATCGACAACCGCGTCTACGAGATCACCCTCGGTGAAGGCAAGGAAGTGATCGGCATCCACGCCCACGCCGACGTGGTACCGGTCACTCCGGACAACTGGAAGCTCAAGGACGGCACCAAGCTCGACCCGTTCAAGGTCACCCTGGTGGGCGACCGCATGTACGGCCGCGGCACCGAGGACGACAAGAACGGCATCGTCGTCGCGCTGTACGCGCTGAAGGTGGCCAAGGACGAGAAGCTGCCGCTGGCCCGCCAGTTCAAGCTGCTGGTGGACACCACCGAGGAAACCACCGGCGACGCCATCCCTTATTACTTTGAACGCAACGCCACCCCCGACTACAACCTGGCGCTGGACGGCGGCTACCCGGTGGTAATCGCCGAGAAAGGCTATGGCACCGTAATGGCCACCTTCGCCAAGCGTGCCGGTGACGGCAAAGGCGCCGAGGTGATCAACCTCACCGGCGGCCTGGCCACCAACCAGATCCCCGGCAGCTCGGTGGCGACATTGACCGGCGACAAGCCGGCCGACCTGGCCAAGGCGCTGAACAAGGCCGGCGCGGCCTACGTCAAACGCCATGGCGGCGACTTCAGCATCGACGCCAAGGTCGACGGCAAGCAGGTGCTGCTCACCGTGACCGGCGTGTCGGCGCACTCCTCCGAGCCCGAGTCCGGGGTCAACCCAGTGGCGCGCATGCTCGACTTCCTCAACGGCCTGGGCAAGGACGTGCCGCTCAAGCACAACCACATCACCGACGCCGCCCGCTACGCTGCCGACAACTGGGGCCTGGACTACCTGGGCAACAAGCTCGGCGTCGGTTTCAAGGACGACTTCATGGGCCCGCTGACCACCTCGTTGACCTTCGTCGGCCTGGATGACAAGGCGCTGAAGTTGGCCGTCAACCTGCGCATTCCCAAGGGCAAGTCGCTCGACACCCTCAAGGACGAGATCGCCGGCAAGCTCGATGCGTGGAAGGCCAAGAGCAAGACCCCGGTGGCGTTCGACTACACCCTCGATGAGCCGATGTACCGCAACCCCGAGGGCGAATGGGTCAAGGCCCTGCTGGCCGTGGCCAGCGAGAACCTGGGCATGAAGCACGAGTACGGCACCTCCGCCGGCGCCACCTCGGTGCACGACCTGCCCAACGGCGTGCAGTTCGGCCTGGCCATGCCGGACGTCAAGTACACCGGGCACAACGACAACGAGTTCAAGACCGTGGAGCAGTTCATGCTCGACCTGCAGGTCGTCAGCGAGATGGTGGCGCGGATCGGGCAGATGCCGAAGCTCTGATGACCCACTCGGGGCCGCGTTGCGGCCCCTTGCCGCGATGACGTTTTTCAATCACCTCGATGCCGTTTCCTGCATTGCCGTGCAGAGCGCCGTGCCGGATGCTTTATTTACTCCGACACGTCGCATTTGCACCCACAGAGGCCCGTATGAAGAACGTCGAACAAATCCTCAAAGCCAAGTCCCAGCACCACACCGTCTACACCATCAACCCTGACGACTCGGTGTTGGATGCCTTGAAGTTGCTGGCGGAGAAGAACGTCGGCGCCCTGCCGGTGATGGAGCATGGCCAGGTAGTGGGAATCGTCAGCGAACGCGACTACGCCCGCAAGCTGGTGCTCAAGGGTCGCTCCTCGGCGGCCACGCCGGTACGCGACATCATGAGTTCTCCAGTGGTCACGGTTGAACCCAAGCAGAATCTCGAGTACTGCATGAACCTGATGACCAACCGCCACCTGCGCCACCTGCCGGTGGTGCATGAGGGCAAGCTGCTCGGGCTGCTGTCTATCGGCGACCTGGTGAAGGAAACCATCGCCGAACAGGCCAACCTGATCCTGCAACTGGAGCAGTACATCCGCGGTGAATGACCCAGCTCAGTGATAGGCGCGCTCCAGCTCGTCCAGCTGATGGTCGAAGCTGCGCAGGCGCGCCGACCAGGTGTACACCAGCACTTCCAGATCCCTGTTGAGCACGGCGGTGTTGCCGCCATCACGGGCCGGCGCGTCGCACAGGTCCAGCTGGTAGCGCTCGCGGGCCATGGCCGTGGCCACGCTGGACAGGTCGCGGGCATTGGCCAGCCAGTGATGGTGGTGGTCGTGCACTTCCCGGTCGAGTTCCCGGCACTGGCGCTTGAGGGCGTCCAGGCTCTGCTCCAGCGGCGTGCCCTTGAGCTCGCCCATCACCTCCTCGAAGGTGCGTCCGGAGTGCCAGTAGCTGCCCCAGAAATAGCGGTCGAACACCGTCTCGACCCGGCGCAGGGCGACCTTGGTGTTCCAGATGGTCAGCAACGTTCGTCCCTGGGCGACTTCGCGCCTGTTCAGGTGCAGCTGCTGCCAGGCGATCCACGCCAGCCCGCACAACGCCACCGCCGCGGTCACGGCGGCGGCGGCATAGAGAAACTGCACGGCCTGGTTCATCGTGTGGGTGTGCCGGATACCGTAGAAGTAGCCGGCGGTCAGGGTGCCCAGGATCGTCACGGTGCACCAGAAACCTGGTGCGTAGGGATCTTTCATTGCGCCATCCCCTCTTGTTTTCCCTGAGCATAGCAACGCCCCGATCACCCATCAGGTGCCGCTCGGCGCTTTATTGGCGGGGACGGCGCAGCGCCTCGTTGAGTTGGTCGAACAGCTCCGCCCAATCGGCATCTTCAAGGATGCTGTCCCTGAGGAACGAGCGCTGGGACTCGTTCCAGAACGGCGCATCCACCAGCTTCACATCCCCCTTGAGCGGCGAATGGCTGGTGATGAACTGGTCGATGCCCAGCGCATCGTCCGGCAGGCCCAGTTGCTTGAACAGTTCGGAAAACTTGTGGATCGGCGCTTCCATGATTCACTCCTATGGCCGGGCCGGTCGTCCACGACGCCAGCCCGGCGTGGGTTGCGAGCATCAGCTCAGTTCGCGCACTTCGGCGTGCGGCACCAGTTTCAAGTATTGCTCCATGCTCATGTGGATAAGGTGATCGTGGTCACCTGCCTCGAGGTAGACATCACCTTGGCGGGTAAGGGTCCGATCGAGCAGCATGGGAATGTGGTAGGCATCGCCCAGGGCCGGGATGGCGCCGCGTTCGCAATCGCCGAACAGGCTCGGCAGGTTGCTTTCGCGGGTCAGCTGCCAGGCGCCGGTCATGCGCACTTCGGTCATGTCCAGATGCCGGTTGGCCGGCAGCACGGCCATGATGTAGTTGCCATGGCGGTCATCGAGCATCACCGACTTGGCGACCCGCTCGGCGGGTACGCCGGCCGTGCGCGCCGACTCCAGGCTGGTGGCCGAATGGGGATGGGGAATGATGTCGTAGTCGCAGTTGGCCTGGTCCAGGCGCTGCTGAAGGGTCTTGGCCATACGCATGATGCACCTCCGGTTTTGCCCCCACCCTCAAGTTTAGGCCGTGGCCCGGCAGCCACGACTAAACTTCAAGGACAGGTCCGCATGAGGTGACGACAGGTGATCGCCCGGCGCTGGCGCGTGCTGCTGTTGCTGCTGATCCTGGGCTTCGCCCCGGGCGGCCAGGCCGCGCCCGGTGCCAACGTGTGGCTGCTGAGCGTCGACGACGCCATCGGTCCGGCCAGCGCCGACTACCTCCTGCGCGGGCTGGACCAGGCGCAGGCCCAGGGCGCGCAACTGGTGGTCATCCGCCTCGACACTCCCGGCGGGCTCGACAGCGCCATGCGCCAGATCATCAAGGCCATTCTCGCAAGCACGCTGCCGGTGGCCACCTACGTCGCCCCGGGCGGCGCCAGGGCGGCCAGCGCCGGCACGTACATCCTCTATGCCAGCCACGTGGCGGCCATGGCCCCGGGAACCAACCTGGGCGCGGCGACGCCGGTACAGATCGGCGCACCCGGCAAGGACGAAAAGCCCGCCGCGAACAGCGAGCAGGACACCCTCGCCCGTAAACAGGTCAACGACGCCGCGGCCTACATCCGTGGCCTGGCGCAACTGCGCGGGCGCAACGCCGACTGGGCGGAGAAGGCCGTGCGCGAGGCGGTCAGCCTGTCGGCCAGCGAAGCCCAGCGGCTGAAGGTGATCGACCTGGTCGCCGCTGACCTGCCCGACCTGCTGCGCCAGCTCGATGGCCGGACGCTGACTGTCGCCGGCCAGCCAGCATCACTGCAGACCGCCGGCGCCAATGTAGTGGAGCACCTGCCGGACTGGCGCACTCGCCTGCTGGCGGTGATCACCAACCCCAGCGTAGCGCTGATCCTGATCATGATCGGCGTGTACGGCCTGCTGTTCGAATTCATGAACCCAGGCTCCGGAGTCGGCGGCGTGGTCGGCGGCATCTGCCTGCTGCTGGCGCTGTACGCCCTGCAACTGCTGCCGGTGAGCCACGCCGGGGTGGCGTTGATCCTGCTCGGAGTGGCGTTCATGGTCGCCGAGGCGTTCCTGCCCAGTTTCGGGGTGATCGGCTTCGGCGGCATCGTCGCCTTCGTGGTCGGCGCGGTGATCCTGATGGACACCGACGCCCCTGGCTTTGGCATTCCGCTGACGCTGATCGTCAGCCTGGCAGTGTTGTCGGCGCTGTTGCTCGGCGGCGTGCTGGGCATGGCGCTGAAGGCGCGCCGACGCGCCCTGGTCAGCGGCGATGCCGGGCTGGTGGGCAGCCTGGTGACGGTGACCCAGGTACGCGCGGACAACCCGTTCTGCGGCTCGGTACAGGCCCAGGGCGAACAGTGGCAGGCGCAGTGCGCGACACCGCTGCAGCCGGGCCAGCACGTGCGGGTGACCGCCCGTCATGGCGTGACGCTGGAAGTCAGCGCCACTGCGCCCACGGCGCAAGGAGAGTAGACGATGTTCATGCAATTCGGATTCAGCGCCGTGCTGGTGCTGCTGGGCATACTGCTGCTCTCGGCCCTGCGCATCCTGCGCGAGTACGAGCGCGGCGTGGTGTTCCAGCTCGGGCGCTTCTGGCAGGTCAAGGGCCCGGGGCTGATCATCCTGATTCCCGGCATCCAGCAGATGGTCCGGGTCGACCTGCGCACCGTGGTGCTCGACGTGCCCTCCCAGGACGTGATCACCCGCGACAACGTCTCGGTCAAGGTCAATGCCGTGCTGTACTTTCGCGTGCTCGACCCGCAGAAGGCGATCATCCAGGTCGAGAACTTCCTCACCGCCACCAGCCAGCTGGCCCAGACCACCCTGCGCGCCGTGCTCGGCAAGCACGAGCTGGACGAACTGCTGGCCGAGCGCGAGCAGTTGAATTCGGATATCCGCGAGGTGCTGGACGCGCAGACCGACGCCTGGGGCATCAAGGTGGCCAACGTCGAGATCAAGCATGTCGACCTCAACGAGTCGATGGTCCGCGCCATCGCCCGCCAGGCCGAGGCCGAGCGCGAACGACGGGCCAAGGTGATCCATGCCGAAGGCGAGCTGCAGGCCTCGGAGAAGCTGATGCAGGCCGCGCAGATGCTGGGCAAGGAGCCGGGGGCGATGCAGCTGCGCTACATGCAGACGCTGGGGTCGATCGCCGGGGACAAGAGCTCGACCATCGTGTTTCCGCTGCCGGTGGATCTGCTCAAGGGGCTGGTGGACAAGCAGCGCTGATGGGGCCTCTGGGAGGCCCCATCACGCGTCAAAGCGGCGCGCGACGCAAGGTAGCGAGGAACGTCGCCGCACCGATGAACAACCCGGCAAAGGTACGGTTCAGGCGCTTCTGCTGCTTCGGCGTGCGCAGCAGGCGCAGCACCCGCGAAGCCAGCCCGGTATATCCAGCCATCACCAGCATGTCGACACTGATCATGGTCACGGTGATCGCCACATACTGCGGCAACAGCGCCTCGTGCGGGTTGATGAACTGCGGCAGCACCGCCAGCATGAACACCAGCGCCTTGGGGTTGCTGACGTTGACCAGGAAGCCGCGGAACACCAGGCTCAGCGGCTTGCCGATCGGTCGTACGCCGGACTCGTCGCTCATGTCCATCGGCAGGGCTTGCCATTGCTTGTAGGCGAGGTAGACGAGGTAGGCGACGCCGAACCACTTGATGACCTGGAAGGCGGTGGCCGACGCGGCGAGGATGGCGCCAACACCGGCGGCGATGATGGCGATCTGCACGATCAGGCCCAATTGCAGGCCCAGGGCGTTCCAGTAACCACGCCAGAAGCCGTACTGCAGCCCACTGGACATCGAGGCGATTGCCCCGGCGCCCGGCGACAGGCTGATCACCCAGCACGCGGCAAAGAAGGCCAACCACGTTTCCATCGACATCGCACACCTCGCTCTAACAGCTTTTGCAAACCGCTAAGCTAAGGTGTTGGCGAAAAAATAACCAGACAATTCTGCGGCTTCAATCGGTTTCCATCGCCTCAGGCTTGGCCGCCACGGCGGCTTCAGTGCCACGCCAACGCCGCACGGCCTTCTGGAAGAACTGGCTGTTCGGCACCTGCACCAGCGCTCCACCGGCTTCCGGCGTTTCCATCAGCGTGGTGTACAGCAGGTTGATGGCGATCACCCGGCCTTTCACCCCCGGCTTGTCGAGGGTATCGACCAGCTCGACCACATCGCCAATGCGAAACGGTCCGACGGTGAAGATCAGCACCGCGCACAGCAGGTTGGACAGCACGCTCCAGATGGCGAAGAACGCCACCGCCGCCACCGCGACGAAGCCCGACAATGCCGTCCACAGCACCGTGGCGGACACCCCCATGCGCTCGAGCACGAACAGCAGCGCGCTGCCCATGATCAGCCAGCGCAGGGCGCCGCGCACCGGCACCATCAGCTCGTGCGGCAACGGGTAGCGCTCGCCCAGGCTGCGCAGGCCGCGCGCGACCATGCGCTGCAGGACGAAGGCGGCGATCAGGATCAGCAGGATCTGCAGCCCCAGCCAGAACGAGTCCATCCACTGCCCCGGCAGCAGCGAACGCAGCGCCTCCATCAGGACAGCGCCTCGAGCTCGGCCTGCATGCTTTCCAGCGTTTCCAGGGCTTCCATCCAGGCTTCCTCAAGCTCGCCTTCGCGTTGCTTGAGCTTGGTCTGACGGGCCAGCAAGTCGCGCAGCTCATCCTTGCGCGTGGTCTCGTACAGACCGCTGTCGCCCAACGTCGTCTCGATCTCGGCCAGTTGCTGGTGCACCTGGTTGAGTTCGGCCTCCAGCTTGTCGGCCGCCTTCTTGTGCGGTGCCAACTGCTGACGCAGGGCCGCAGCGGCCTGGCGCTGGGCCTTCTTGTCGGTCTTGTCCGGGTTCGCGGGCGCGCTGCTCACCGGCGCGTTGCGTTGGCGGTACTCGACCAGCCAGCGGCTGTAGTCGTCCAGGTCGCCGTCGAAGGTGTCGACCTTGCCGTCGGCCACCAGCAGGAAGTCGTTGGTGGTGCTCTTGAGCAGGTGACGGTCGTGGGACACCACCACCACGGCACCGGCGAACTCCTGCAGGGCCATGGTCAACGCCAGGCGCATCTCAAGGTCGAGGTGGTTGGTCGGTTCGTCGAGCAGCAGCAGGTTCGGCCGCTCCCAGGCGATCAACGCCAGGGCCAGGCGGGCCTTCTCGCCACCGGAGAAATTCACCACCGGCTCGTCGACACGGTTGCCGTGGAAATCGAAGCCGCCGAGAAAGTCGCGCAGGGTCTGCTCGCGCTCGCCCGGGGCGATGCGCTGTAGGTGCAGCAGCGGACTGGCCTTGTCGTCCAGCGAGTCGAGTTGGTGCTGGGCGAAGTAGCCGACGGCGAGGTTCTCGCCGCGCACCAGGCGCCCGGACAGCGGCTGCAGCTCGCCGGCGAGGTTCTTGATCAGGGTCGACTTGCCCGCACCGTTGGGGCCGAGCAGGCCGATCCGCGCACCCGGCGCCAGTTGCAGCTTGACCTTCTCGAGGATGGCCTTGTCGCCATAGCCCAGGCGTCCTTCGGACAGGTCGAGCAACGGGCTGGAAATCTTCTCCGACTCGCGGAAGACAAAGTCGAACGGCGAATCGACATGGGCCGCCGACAGCTCCTCCATGCGCTCCAGGGCCTTGATCCGGCTCTGTGCCTGGCGGGCCTTGGTGGCCTGGGCCTTGAAGCGGGCGATGTACTTTTCCATGTGCGCGCGCTGCGCCTGCTGCTTCTCGTAGGCCTGCTGCTGCTGCGCCAGGCGTTCGGCGCGGGTGCGCTCGAAGGCGCTGTAGCCGCCCTTGTAGAGATTGAGCTTGCGCTGCTCGACATGCAGCACATGGTCGACCACTGCATCGAGGAAATCACGGTCGTGGGAGATCAGCAGCAGCGTGCCCGGGTAGCCCTTGAGCCACTCTTCCAGCCAGAGGATGGCATCGAGGTCCAGGTGGTTGGTGGGCTCGTCGAGCAGCAGCAGGTCGGACGGGCACATCAGTGCCTGGGCCAGGTTCAGGCGCATTCGCCAGCCACCGGAGAAGTCGCCGACGCGGCGGTCCATCTGCTCGTTGGTAAAGCCCAGGCCGGCCAGCAGCTTGCGCGCGCGGGCATCGGCGGTGTAGCCGTCGGCGCTGTCCAGCTCACTGTGCAGGCGCGCCAGGGCGGTGCCGTCGTGTGCCTGCTCGGCGGCGGCCAGCTCCGCCTGCACCTTGCGCAGGCGGGCGTCGCCGTCGAGCACATAGTCCACGGCGATGCGGTCAAGGGTGTCGACCTCCTGGCGCATGTGGGCGATGCGCCAGTCGCCGGGCAGCAGGCAATCGCCGGCATCGGGCGAAAGCTCACCGCGCAGCAGGGCGAACAGGCTGGATTTACCGGCGCCGTTGGCGCCGATCAGGCCGGCCTTGTGACCGGTGTGCAGGGTCATCTCGGCGCCTTCTAGCAGGCGCTGGGGACCACGCTGTAAAGTGAGGTTCGATAGTCTGATCATGATGGTCGCGGAGTCTACCAGCTTCGCCGATCACTGGCGCGAGTGAAACCATGCACACCGACCTGTGGAATCACGCCCTGGCCTTGTATGCCCGGCCAGGCGTCGAAGCCGCCAGCCTGGCCCTCCAGGAACTGGGCGGCGATGTCTGCCTGCTGCTCTGCGGCACCTGGCTGCAGACCCGCGGCGTGGCCGCCGATGAACAAAGGATTACCGCCTTGAAGGCCCTTGCCGGCCCCTGGCAACGCGACGTGGTGACGCCGCTACGCATGCTACGCCGGCAATGGCGCGAGCAGGCGCTGGCCGACCCGCGACTGAGTGTGATGCGTGAGCAGGTGAAGGCGCTGGAGTTACAGGCTGAACGCACCTTGTTGGAGCGCCTGGAGGCGTTGGCGCACGAGTGGCCTGCGCAAGCGGGCGCCGCGCAGGACTGGCTGACCCGGCTGGCGCCGGACCAGGCCCGGGACCACGACGCGCTGCATCAACTGCGCGCCGCGGCCCGTGAGCTTCAGGACGCCGAAGTCGACGACTGAGCCGGTGTGGCGGTTGCCGCAGGCGTGGCCGCGCTGTTCGCAGGCGCCGGGGTGGTGCTGGCGGTCGGCGTGGCTGGCTGGTTTTCGGCTGGTTTGCTGGCTACAGGCTTGGCCGGAGCCTTGGCAGCGGCCGGTTTGGCTGCTGTCTTGGCTGCAGGTTTGGCGGCGGGCTTGGCCGCTGCTGGCTTGGCCGGGGCCTTGGCGGCAGCAGACTTGGCCGCTGATTTGGCTGCTGGTTTCGCTGCAGCGGTCTTTGCCGGTGCCTTGGCAGCAGCTGGTTTAGCCGCTGGCTTGGCAGCAGGTTTCGCGGCGGCGGTCTTCGCCGGGGCCTTGGCGGTAGCAGGCTTGGCCGCTGGCTTGGCGGCAGGTTTCGCGGCTGCAGTCTTCGCCGGGGCCTTGGCGGCAGCCGGTTTGGCCGCTGGCTTGGCGGCAGGTTTTGCGGCTGCAGTCTTCGCCGGGGCCTTGGCAGCAGCCGGTTTGGCCGCTGGCTTGGCGGCAGGTTTTGCGGCTGCAGTCCTCGCCGGTGCCTTGGCGGCAGCCGGTTTGGCCGCTGGCTTGGCGGCAGGTTTAGCGGCAGCAGTCCTCGCCGGTGCCTTGGCGGCAGCAGGCTTGGCCGCTGGTTTGGCTGCAGCTTTCGCGGCGGCTTTCGGTGCCGCAGTACGCGAGTCCAAGGCCTTGGCGGCGGCCTCACGCACCTTGCCGACACCCTGGGCCAGCTTCAGGCTTTCCTGGGCATCGCGCTTGAGTTGCTGGATATAAGTACGGGTTTGCGCTTGGCGATCCTTGAGCGAATCGAGCAAGTCCTCAAGTTCTCCGGCGACTTTTTGCGCCTTGCCCTGAGCCTTGGCTTTACCGGCCTTGGCGGCGTCCTGCAACTTCAAACGAGCGTTGTGCAGTTTCTCTTGGGCCTTGCCACGTTGTTTTTCCAACTTGGCCAACAGTTTCTCGGCATCCGCCAGCGCTTGGGAGCAGGCATCTTCCAAATGTTCGAGCAAGCTACCGGAAAGTTGCTGGAGCAGGTGCAACGGCGTACTGACTGCTTTCTTCTTGGCCGACATGGTTTACCTCCTGGCTGACGAGAGTGCGGCTCATACTATGCTTCTGCTGCTACCGCCGCTAGGGCATGTTGACAGTCTCAGTAGCGCCGCGTTGCATGCCTGGGCAAAGTTGTTGTCTTGCAGCTGGAAACAAGTGTAGTTGCCCATTAGTGCACTGCCGATATTTACACATCTTCGCCCAACAACGCTGGCATACTTTGCGCTCTTTGCCGCAGGAACCGTTCATGCCTCGTTATCTGACTCTGGGCCTGTGCCTGGTGATGCCACTCGCCCTGGCCAACGCCGAAACCGCCCCCGCCAACGACAGCGACCTGGCCTACAGCCTCGGTGCCAGCCTGGGCGAGCGCCTGCGCCAGGAAGTCCCCGGCCTGCAGCTCGACGCCCTGGTCGAAGGCCTGCGCCAGGCCTATCAGGGCCAGCCGCCCCGCATTGCCAAGTCACGCATGCAGGCCATCCTCGAACAGCACGAGACGCAAGCCAACGCCGCCGCCGAACAGGCCCAGGTGGACAAGCTGGTGGAAGCGGAAAAACGCTTCATCGCCGGCGAACGGGCCAAGGCCGGGGTACGCGAACTGCCTGAGGGCATCCTCTACAGCGAGCTGGCCAGCGGCAGCGGCGCACAACCCAAGGCCAGCGGTCGCGTGCAGGTGCGCTATGTAGGGAAATTGCCGGATGGCACGGTGTTCGACCAGAACCTGCAACCGCAATGGTTCAAGCTGGACTCGGTGATCGAGGGCTGGCAGGTGGCGCTGCCACGCATGAAGGCGGGGGCGAAATGGCGCCTGGTGATCCCGTCGGCGCAAGCCTACGGCGCCGACGGTGCGGGTGACCTGATCGCACCCTATACCCCACTGGTGTTCGAGATCGAACTGCTGGACGTGGCCGACTGAATCAGGCCTGCACCGCGTCCTCTTGCTTGTGGGCGTTGTGCAGCACTTCGATCAGGCAGTCTTCCAGCTCGAAACGCTCGTGCAACAGGCTTCCGAGCTTGCCCAGCTTTTCCGCGAAGCGTTCGGTGTCGGTGCATTCGCCCTTGGCGCAGTGGTCGTTGAAGGCCAGGGCGATCTGGGTGATGTCGTTGATCCGCGGGTTGATTTCCTCGGCCAGCTCCAGCGCACGCTCGTCGCCAAAAGCCTTGGCCTCGCTGATGAGCTGTTCGCACACCTCGAAGTGCCACGCCGAGACGTAGTCGACGAGGACCTCGCAGAATCCGCCGTTGTGGTGCTTGTCGGCAAAGGCCGGCTTGGCATCGCGCAACGCGCGGAAGGCCTGCACCAGTTCCTGGCGCTCCTCCAGCCAACGATCGATCAGCTTGTGAACACCGCCCCAGCGTTCCTGGGCGTTCTGGCAACTATCGAGCATGGCGATCTCTTCCCTTCTGGGTAGATGCCGCTGCACCTCGCGACACAACACCGTGGCACAAAGGTGACGTCAGCAAACGGCATCGAGCAGTTGTATTTTCGGTAAGCGTGCTGCGAGATTATTCCCGCGCGACCTGCCCTTCAAGGTACGCAGCAGACAAAGTTCATACAAGCGTTTAATCCCGTTGCCGGCCACCGCTGGTCGCGCAATGCCCGGTGCATTGCCGTGGATCAACCCGCCGCGTCCTGGCGTAATCGATACAGCACCAGCCACGACAACGGCACCGCCGCCAGCAACAGGAAGGCCAGCAGGCTCCATTCCGGCAGGGTCAGATCGAGGAAGCTCCAGTTGACCGACACGCAGTCCGGGCTGCCCAGCAGGAACGCCTGCAGAATCTCGCTCCACGGGCGTTCGACCAGGTGCGCCAGGGGCAGGTGGCAACCGCTGACCGGCAGCGGCTCGGCCTGCAGCCAGACATGCCGCCCCGCCAGCAAGGCGCCAGCCGACGCGAACAGCAGCGCCAGCCGGGCATGCCAGCGGCGGGCGCCGGTGTGTAGCGTGGCGACCAGGCAGGTCAGCGCAAAACAGCCCAGCATCAGGCGCTGGCTGAAACACAACGCGCAGGGATCCAGGCCAACCACGTTCTCGAGACGGAACGACGCAACCAGCACCACTACGGCGGCCAGGAAGGCGGGAAGGAACGAGCTGCGCAAGCAGGCCAGCGACATGGGTAGATGTGATCCGAAAATGAAGGAAGTGGTTTGAAACGGTAGAGGAAAGGAGCGCTTTGTATCAAGGCGCTACAGTGCAGACAAGTCGCTGAATGGCTAGAGAATCATTTTTGTGGAGCGTGGGAATATTCCGACGCGAAGGAAGGAAGATTCAACGCCCTCCCCGCAGAGGGCGCGTCTTGAGTCATCGCTCATCAGAAAATGCAACACGCCGCTGGCAAAACATCGCACCTGCACCGGCAGGCATGCCCGCGATGCGCAACAGTACGTCACGTGGCCAGTGAGCCCTCAGGCCCGAACACCCTCCGGCAGCGGCAACGCCAGCAGGCGCTCATCCAGCAGCCCCAGCCCTTCCTGGAACAGCTGATTGCTGCGCTCGGTCTCGCCAAGCCCTGCCAGCAAGCGTGCCAGCTCGGCGCAGGTTTCCGGATTGCGCTCCATGCGCAGACTGCTCTCCAGATAATCACGCGCCTTGCCCCACAAGCGGTTCTGCAGGCTCAGCCGGCCGAGGGTGAGCAGCAGGCTCGGGTCCTGCGGATGCTCCTTCAGCCAGCCTTCGGCCGTCTGCAACTGGCGCGCCGGATCGTCGCCGCGCACCAGCCCGTACAGGCGTGCCAGGTGGCTTTCGTAGCCGCGCTTGAGCGCGCCGCGAAGCACCTGCTCGGCCTCGCCCTGGGCACCGACCTGACGCAGCTGTTCGGCATAGGCAGACACCAGTTGCGGCTCTTGACGCTGAGCATTGGTCAGCTGTTGCCAGGCGCGCTCGAGCGCCTGGCGCGCCGTCTGCGGATCCTCGCCACGAGTCGCCGCCAGGCCCAGGTTCTGGCCCCAGGCGCGCTGCTCCAGGTCGGCAAGCTCCGCCGCGG
Source organism: Pseudomonas sp. DrBHI1 (assembly GCF_002205115.1). Classification (NCBI taxonomy): domain Bacteria; kingdom Pseudomonadati; phylum Pseudomonadota; class Gammaproteobacteria; order Pseudomonadales; family Pseudomonadaceae; genus Pseudomonas; species Pseudomonas sp. DrBHI1. The sequence goes on along the minus strand of NZ_NIBE01000059.1, from coordinate 38,969 downwards.
GCAGCACCTTGTGCTTGCGCAAGTCCGGCAGCAGGCGGATCAACGCCGGCCAGTCACCGCGCTCCAAGTGCAGGCGCTGCAGCAGGCGCAACACCTGGGCATTGTGCGGGTGACGCTCCTGCATCGCCTGCAGGGCCTCCAGCGCACCCTCGCTCTCGCCCCGGTCCATCTGCAACTGGGCATGGGTCAGGGCAACGGCGAGCTCCGCCTGGGGCTGGCGCTCCAGGGCACGTTCGAGCAGGTTGTCACGCTCCTCCACCCGTCCCAGTTCGTTGGCGGCGCGAGCGGCACCGAGGTAGTAGAGCAGTGGCTGGCGGTCGGACTCGGCGGCACGCTGCAAGTGGCGCTGGGCACTCGCCCAGCGCCCCTCGGCCAGGTCCAGCTGGCCTTGTTCGACGGCGATGCGGGTACGGCGGCTGCGGTTGCGCCGCGACCACGGGTTGACCACCCCGGACGAGGTCAGCACCAGGCCGACCAGGTAACGCAGCAGCAACAGCAGCACGATGATGCCAACCAGCGCGCCGAGCGCCGCCCACAGCCCGGACTGATAGCGGAAGCCGCCGTAGGCGATCAGCACGTAGCCGCTATGCTTGGCAATCGCGATGCCCAGCGCCGCGGCAACGACGATCGCCAGCACCGCCAGCAGGTACACTCGCTTCATGGCTTGGCCCCCTCGGCGGCGGCCGGTAGGTGGCGACGCTGGATGTAGGCCTGCACCGCGGCCAGGCTCTCGCTCAGGTCAGGCGTGACCACCGACACCGGCTGTTCGGCCAGCTGGTTGAAGCTGTCGAGCATCGCCTTGCTTTGCGGGTTGTCCGGGTTGAAGTTGGCCAGCAACACGCTGCGCGCGTCGTCCAGGGCCTGGGCATAGACCTTGGCCTCGCCGTTGAGCGCCGCCCATTGCGCCTGCTCGATGGTCAGGCTCAGGGCCAGGCGCAGCTGGTTGAGCGACTGCCCGGACAGCAGCGGGCGGACGTTGTCGTCGGCATTGAACTCGATCTGGAAGTACTTGGAGATCTCCGCCCACCACTGCGACCAGCGGCTGGCGCCGTCGCCATCGGCGGTCAGCGCGCCCATGGCGTCGGCTTTGCTGTCGAACTCCGGCGACTGGGCGCTGAGCTGCTGCACCAGCTCACGCTGCGCGGCGAGCTTGAGGAACAGCCCAGTGCGATCCGGCTGCTCGGTGCTGGACAGCGTCGCCAGGCTGCGGGCCAGTTGCTCGCGGGCGGCGAAGGCGCCCGGGTCGCTCTGCTCGCGGAGGATCTCATCGGCACCTTCGACCAGCGCCTTGGCGCTGGTGATGTCCTGCAGCGCCGACAGGCGCAGGGTGGCCAGGCGCAACAGGTGCTCGGCCTCGGCCAGGCGCCACTCCTTGCGGCTTTCGCCGAGCACGGTTTCCAGGCGCTGGCTCAGGCGCTGCTGGTCGCCCTGCAATTGCGCCACAAGGCGCCGGCGGTCTTCCAGCTCACTGGCTGCCGGCAAGCTGGCCAGCTGCGCGCTGAGCTGCTGCTCGCGCTGCTGCAGCGCGTCGGCGCGTTGATTGAGGGCTTGCAGGTGTTCGCCCTGGCCTTGCTCGCTGCCTTGCAGCTGACGGACCTGCCAGACGCTCCAGCCGCCGACCGCGACGCCGGCGGCGCCCAGCAGCAGGGCCAGCAGCGCCAGGCCGTTGCCGGAGCGTCGGGCGGGCTTGGCGGTGGCGGATTGCGGCGCCTCGGGCGCCGCGGGCTGTTCAGTGTTGGACAAGACAGTTTCGCTCACGTATCCATCCTTTGCATGGTGGCGCATAGCTCTCTAGCTTAGCGCCTTAAGGGGCAGGCGCAGCGGTTCGCTGCACGGCTGCCAGCAAGGCCGCGGCGCTGGCGCCACGGCAATCCACAATGTCTTTCGCCCCGAGCGCTCGGGCCTGCTCGGCCACCCGGGGGCTGGGCACGAACAGCGGCAAGCGGGAAAACCGCGGCCAATCCGCACCCGCCAGTCGCTGCAAGTGTTCCAGACCCTGCCCACTGCTGACCACCAAGCCATTGAGGCGTTCCCCATCGATGCGCTGGGCGAGGGTCGTGGCAGGGTAGTGCGGCAGGCAGCGGCGATACAATTCCAGATAATCGACACTAGCACCTTGCTCGGCAAGACGCTCGGCCAGCAGTTCACGACCTCCGACGCCGCGCACGATAAGGACGCGGGGTGCCGACACGGCGATAGCCTCGCGCAGGGCGGGCAATGCGAGCAAGGCTTCGCTGTTGTCGCCGACAGCCGGGAAGGCCACCTGCAACCGGCGCTCCTGAAGGATCCGCGCGGTTGCCTCGCCCACCGTGAACCAGCCGGCGAACGGCGGCGTCACTCCCGCTTGGGCGAGTTGCTCCAGCAGCAGGCGGGCCGCCGGTTTGCTGACCACGATGATGGCGTGGGCCTCGGCGATCGCCCGCAGGCGCTGCAACTGCTCAGGGGCCGGCGCGATCGCCTCGATCACCAGCAACGGCAGGCTGGCGCTGGCGATGCCCGCGTCGGCCAGGGTCTGCGCCAGCGCCGCACAGTCCTCTTCAGGGCGGGTCAGCAGCAGGCGCCAGGGGCTCACGGGTGGCCGGCCTCGCCGTAGACTTCCTTGAGGATCGCCTCGGCCCCCTGCCCGAGCAGGTCTTCAGCGACCTGCACACCCAGGCGCTCGGCATCGGCACGCGGCGCCCGGGCCTCGGCCACCAGCAAGGTGCCGCCGGAGGGCTGGCCAACCAGGCCGCGCAGCCACAGCTGCTCGCCTTCGAGCACCGCGTAGCAGGCGATCGGCACCTGGCAGCCGCCATTGAGGCGCTTGTTCAGGGCGCGCTCGGCCACCACCCGATCGGCGGTGTCGGCATGGTGCAACGGCGCCAGCAAGGCATGGATCTGGGCGTCGGCGCTGCGGCATTCGATGCCCACCGCGCCCTGGCCGCCCGCCGGCAGGCTGTCATCGACGCTGATGGAGGCAGTGATGCGGTCCTCGAAGCCGAGGCGAATCAGGCCGGCGGCGGCGAGGATGATGGCGTCGTACTCGCCGGCATCGAGCTTGGCCAGGCGGGTGTTGACGTTGCCGCGCAGGAAACGGATCTCGAGGTCGGGCCGGCGCGCCAGCAACTGGGCCTGGCGGCGCAGGCTGGAAGTGCCGACGATGCTGCCGGCCGGCAAGGCCTCGAGGCTGGCGAAGGTGTTGGAAACGAAGGCGTCGCGCGGGTCTTCACGCTCGCAGATGCAGTACAGGCCCAGGCCCTCGGGGAAGTCCATGGGGACGTCCTTCATCGAGTGCACGGCGATGTCGGCCTCGTTGTCGAGCAGGGCGGTTTCCAGCTCCTTGACGAACAGGCCCTTGCCGCCGATCTTCGCCAGCGGCGCGTCGAGCAGCTTGTCGCCGCGGCTGACCATCGGCACCAGGGTCACCAGAAGACCAGGATGCGCCTGCTCCAGGCGGGCTTTGACGTATTCGGCCTGCCACAGGGCCAAGGCACTTTTACGGGTGGCAATGCGGATTTCGCGAGTGGACATGAAGCGCACCGATCCAGAGAAATGCGGTCGATGATAACAGCTCCTCTGGGTGTGCCCGCAGATTCAGATCAGCAAAGCGCCACGCGGGAGCGGGCATGACCCGCGATTGCGATGGCGGGCAACACCTCATCGCGGGGCAAGCCCGCTCCCACGCTACGAACAGGTATTCAGTGCAAGGACTGCATCATCTTGCGCACCCCCGCCACATGGCGGCGGCTGACGGTCAGGGCGTCGCCGTCCAGGCCCTTGAGATAGAGCTGGAAATGCCCCAGCGGCGTGCGCTGCAGGCGCTCGATGCGCTCACGGGCAACCAGCGCGTTGCGGTGGATGCGCACGAAACGCTCGCCAAACTCGTCCTCCAGGGCCTTGAGCGGCTCGTCAAGCAGCACTTCGCCCGCCTCATGGCGCAGGGTGACGTACTTGTGGTCGGCGATGAAGTAGATGACCTGGGGAATGGGGATCAACTCGATGCCTTTGCGGGTACGGGCACTGATATGGCTGCGCGGGCCACCACCGGCATCGCTGGCGGGGCGGGTCAGCGCGGCCAGTTGGGCCCGGTTGGGTTTTTCTGCCCGGCGCAGGGCGTCGCGCAGGGCCTGCGGCTGGATGGGCTTGTCGACATGGCTCAGGGTGCTGTCCCTGAAAGCTTCGCTGCCGTACTCATCGTCGCCGGTGCAGAACACCACCGCCGGCGGCGACTCGCGTTCGCACAGCCGGGCGGCGACCTGCAGGCCATCGAGGCCCGGCATGCCGATATCCAGCAGCACCACATCGGGCTTGAGGCTTTCGATCAGGGTCAGGGCCTCCTCGCCGTTGGTGGCGCTGGGCTCCATCACGGTGTACCCCTCCAGCTCGCCAAGCAGCCGGCTCAGGCGCTCGCGGGCCAGGGGTTCATCATCAACGATCAGGACATTCATAATTGCGCTGGATTCCTGAGTGAGTCTCGCACGGGTATAGCGTAGACAAGTGTGGGGCGACCGAAACGCGGTCACGCTACAGACCGGTGCGAAGGCCAAAGATTCACTGGTCTGGCAGATTCACCGCCAGTCCTTTGTCCAACTGTAGACGCTCCGTGGAACACTGCCGTTCAATCGTTGAATATGCCGCACCCCCTTGTAACGGGACGATTCTCGCGACCAGCGCCCTGCGGCGGCGGGCGCAACCCTGCTATGATCGGCGCACTTTTTCCGTTCACGCCTTCAACGAGTGAATCCATGAGCACCGACAAGACCAATCAGTCCTGGGGCGGCCGCTTCAGTGAGCCCGTCGACGCCTTCGTCGCCCGCTTCACCGCCTCGGTCGATTTCGACAAGCGCCTGTACCGCCACGACATCATGGGTTCGATCGCCCACGCCACCATGCTGGCGCAGGTCGGCGTCCTCACCGATGCCGAGCGCGACACCATCATCGATGGCCTGAAGACCATCCAGGGCGAAATCGAGGCCGGCTCCTTCGACTGGCGCGTCGACCTCGAAGACGTGCACATGAACATCGAAGCGCGCCTGACCGACCGCATCGGTATCACCGGCAAGAAGCTGCACACCGGCCGCAGCCGCAACGACCAGGTGGCCACCGACATCCGCCTGTGGCTGCGCGACGAGATCGACCTGATCCTGGCCGAGATCACCCGCCTGCAGCAGGGCTTGCTGGAGCAGGCCGAGCGCGAGGCCGAGACCATCATGCCCGGCTTCACCCACCTGCAGACCGCGCAGCCGGTGACCTTCGGCCACCACCTGCTGGCCTGGTTCGAGATGCTCAGCCGTGACTACGAGCGCCTGGTGGACTGCCGCAAGCGCGCCAACCGCATGCCCCTGGGCAGCGCCGCCCTGGCCGGCACCACCTACCCGATCGACCGCGAACTGACCTGCAAGCTGCTGGGCTTCGAGGCCGTGGGCGGCAACTCGCTGGACAGCGTCTCGGACCGCGACTTCGCCATCGAATTCTGCTCGGCGGCGAGCATCGCGATGATGCACCTGTCGCGCTTCTCCGAAGAGCTGGTGCTGTGGACTAGCGCCCAGTTCCAGTTCGTCGACCTGCCTGATCGTTTCTGCACCGGCAGCTCGATCATGCCGCAGAAGAAGAACCCAGACGTGCCGGAGCTGGTGCGCGGCAAGAGCGGCCGCGTGTTCGGCGCCCTGACCGGCCTGCTGACCCTGATGAAAGGCCAGCCGCTGGCCTACAACAAGGACAACCAGGAAGATAAAGAGCCGCTGTTCGACGCCGCCGACACCCTGCGCGACTCACTGCGTGCCTTTGCCGACATGATCCCGGCGATCAAGCCCAAGCACGCGATCATGCGCGAAGCGGCCCTGCGCGGCTTCTCCACCGCCACGGACCTGGCCGACTACCTGGTGCGCCGCGGCCTGCCGTTCCGTGATTGCCACGAGATCGTCGGCCATGCGGTGAAGTACGGTGTCGATACCGGCAAGGACCTGGCCGAGATGAGCCTGGACGAACTGCGCCAGTTCAGCGACCAGATCGAGCAGGACGTGTTTGCAGTGCTGACCCTGGAAGGTTCGGTCAACGCCCGCAACCACATCGGCGGCACCGCGCCGGCCCAGGTGCGCGCGGCCGTCGCGCGCGGCAAGGCCTTGCTGGCTTCTCGCTAAGCAGTCAGGGGCCGCTTTGCGGCCCTTTCGCCGGCAAGCCGGCTCCCACTCCGATCACACAGCCCTCAGCGCTTCGCTGTATCCGTGGGAGCCGGCTTGCCAGCAAAAGGCCCCGACGCCAGTCAGCGCTTGCTCTTGATCATTTCCAGGAACGCCGGCATCGCCGCGTCCTTGTCCGCCGCGATCCGCGCCATGTGTGGGTGCTCGCCCAGCAACTGCAACAGCGCCTTCGCTTGCGGGAAATCCGCCAGGAAGTCGATACTGAGCACCTTCTTGCCCACCGCGCAGGCCAGGTCTACCGAGAAGCAGAACATCAGGTCGGCGATGGTCAGTTGCTCACCGGCCACGTATGGCTGGAACCGCCCGTTGCGCTTGAGGGTGGCGAAGCCCGCCAGCAGGTCCGCCCGCGCCCGCTCCTTGATCAGCGGCTCCACCGCCGTGCCGAAGAACGCCTCGGCGTAGCAGGTACGCGCCGGCAGCTCGATATACAGCTCGATTTCCCGCAGCAGCTCGCGCACCTTGGCCTGCCCGAAGGCATCGGCCGGCAGCAGCGCCTTGCCCGGCTGGGTCTGTTCGATGTAGTCGAGGATGACCCCGGTTTCGCTGATGAAACCGTGCTCGGTCTCCAGCACCGGCACCTTGCCGCGAGGGCTGACGGCCAGGGCTTGAGGCAACTGACCACCGAAGAACGGCACCTCCTCGAAGGGCACGCCCTTCTCCAGCAAGGCCAGCTTGACCATGTTGTAGTAGTTGCTGACTGCGAATCCATGAAGCTTGAGCATTGAGACAGCCTCCAAGGCCGTATGGGGTTGGCCCGGCTGTTATAGCCCCCTGCCCGGCCCTTGACCAGTGGCATGCTCGGCGTTGATGGCCGGGCATTGCCAACCCAGACATGGCACACTATGCGCTTCACCACAGGAGTACCGCCATGAGCGAGCACGACGAGATCGACGGCAACGACGAAGAAGCCTTCACCGAGGCTACCCTCACCCAGGCCATCGAGAACCAGATCGAAAGCGGCGAACCCGCGGCGGCCAAGGCCACCTTCAACAAGCTGACCCTGGTCGGCTACGAGCGCGAGGACATCCTCAATCTCATGGCCCATGTGCTGGCCATCGAAATCGACGCCATGCTCGACGAAGACCGTCCGTTCAACACCGAATGGTATGAAACCGCCCTGCGGGCCCTGCCGGAGCTGCCACCTGAGGCGGATCAAGGCGACATCGAATAAGCCTGACTACACTCCTGACTTCCATCCTTGTCTCGAAGTCAGGAGTTGCCCATGCCTTTTACCCCCGAACTGATCGCCGAACTGGAAGTCCTTTCTCAGTTCAACCTGGATAACCACCAGGAAGGCATCAAGGTTAGCAGCGACGCCTCCCCCGCCCTGGTCGCCGCTGCCAAGCGCTTGCATGACAAAGGGCTCACCGACCAACCCGATGGCGGTTACCTCACCAGCCTTGGTAACGATGCTGCTGAGAGCGTCCGGCTTTTGCTGACCATCCTCAAATCAAAATCCGCCCAGCCGGCCTGAACCCCTGCTCCCGCTCCTGCAGCTCGGCAGACCTGCAGGAGCGGGCTTACCGTCGATGGCTTGCACAGGCGCTGCAAATCTGACGTCAAAAACCCAGCAACCCCTTATCCGAGCGCCCCACTCAGGCTAAACTCGCCAGTGCTCCCCCGGCCTGCCTGAGTGCGCAATGTACCACCCCCATGAAATCCGCCCCGATCTCGACCAAGGCATCGACCGCAAGGAGCTGTCCAAGCTGCGCGCGCGCTTCCTGAAGATCAACCAGGGCCGCCTGGCACGGGCCATGGAAGGGCTGTCCACGCGCCAGCAACTGGTCCTCACCCTGTTGCCGCTGTTCTTCCACGTCAATCACCCGCTGTTGCCGGGCTATGTGTCGGGCACCACCCCCGCCGGCGTATCCGGCTTCGAGCCCGACAGCGACCTGCTAGCCGAGGCCCAGCGCCTGACCCGCTCGTTCACCTACAAACCACGCCACGGCAAGCCGCAGCAACCAATCCACGGCCTGTTCCTGATGGGCAGCCTGGGCACCCTGGCTCAGGCCGAGCAGAGTGACATGGACCTTTGGGTCTGCCACGCCCCCGACCTGGACGAGCAGGCCCTGGCCGACCTGCGCCGCAAATGCCAGCTGCTCGAAGCCTGGGCCGCCAGCCAGGGCGCCGAGGCGCACCTGTTCCTGATCGAGCCACGCGGCTTCGTCCGGGGCGAGCGCGACAGCCAGCTCAGCTCCGACGACTGCGGCACCACCCAGCACTACCTGCTGCTCGACGAGTTCTACCGCACCGCCATCTGGCTGGCCGGGCGTACGCCGCTGTGGTGGCTGGTGCCGGTGTACCAGGAGCATAACTACCGCGACTTTACCCAGACCCTGCTGGCCAAGCGCTTCATCCGCATCACCGACGCCCTGGACCTCGGCAACCTGGCGCACATACCGCCTGGCGAGTATGTCGGTGCCGGGCTGTGGCAGCTGTTCAAGGGCATCGACTCGCCCTACAAATCGCTGCTCAAGCTGCTGCTCACCGAAGCTTACGCCAGCGAACACCCGCAGGTGCGCTGCCTGAGCCTGGATTACAAGCAGGCCGTGTTCGCCAACCAGCTGGACCTGGACGAGCTCGACCCCTACGTCATGGTCTACCGGCGCATCGAACGCTACCTGCTTCAGCGTGGCGAATCGGCGCGCCTGGAGCTGGTGCGGCGCAGCCTGTACCTGAAAGTGAACAAGAAGCTAAGCGACCTGGGCCGCACCCGCAGCGGCGGCTGGCAGCGCCAGCTGCTCGGGCGCCTGACCGAGGAATGGGGCTGGGACGAGCGCCAGCTGGCGTTGCTCGACAGCCGCAGCCAGTGGAAAGTGCGCCAGGTGGCCGTCGAGCGCCGCGAGCTGGTGGCCGAGCTGAACCACAGCTACCGCTTCCTGACCCAGTTCGCCCGCCAGCAGAACGCCAACAGCCGCGCCGACCAGCGCGACCTCAACGTCCTCGGCCGGCGCCTGTACGCCGCCTTCGAGCGACGGGCCGGCAAGATCGAGGTGATCAACCCGGGCATCGCCCCGGACCTGGCCGAAGACACCCTGACCCTGGTGCACTCGCCCAACCGCAAGGAGCCGGGCACCCACCACTGGGGCCTGTACAACGGCAACCTCGGCGTGCACGAGTGGGAGCACTTCAGCCCGATCAAGCGCTGCCGCGAACTGCTCGAGCTGCTCACCTGGGCCCATCGCAACGGCGTGATCGACAGCGGCACACGCCTGGCCCTGCACCCTGGCGCCAGCGACCTGAGCGAGTTCGAGCTGTTCAACCTGATCGGCAGCCTGCAACAGAGCATCCCCCTGCCCCTGGAAACGGTCAGCGAGGTGCGCCTGCTGCAACCGAGCGTGGCCGACGAGATCCTGCTGCTGGTGAATGTCGGGGTCGATCCGCTGCGCCATCACCGCGACCTGAACATCCTGATGACCACCGAGCGCACCGACTCGCTGAGCTACGCCGGGGTGCGCGAGAACCTGGTGCTGACCCTCGACCAGATCACCCTCAACAGCTGGAACGAGGTCCTGGTGCAGCGCTACGATGGCGAGCATGCGCTGGTGCGCTGCCTGCGCGACTTCCTCAACAGCCTGGGCCTGCGCAGCCACCGCCCGCGGGTGCGGGTGCGCTGCTACTGCCACAACCGCGCCCAGGCTATCAGCCAACGGGTCGAGGACATCTTCGACACCGTGCAGCTGCTGCTCGACCAGGGCCTGAATCACCGCTACCTGCTGCAGGTGGCCCAGCACACCCACATCCTCGACCTGCAGCCCGGGCAGATCACCCTGGCCAGCCTCGCCGACCACGACGCGGTGCTGGCGGCCCTCGGCGAGGAACGCAGCCGCTACAGCCCGCTGCACCTGGACGCCCATGCCCTGCAGGACCATGACCTGCCGCTGGTCCTGGCCCAGGGCCGCCCCGGCTGTATCCAGGTGTTCTACCGGCTGTTCGAAGGCTGGGCCGACCTGTATGTGCTCGACGAGCACAACGCGCTCTGGCAGCAACGGCTGCCGCTGCAGGACGAGCAGCACCTGCTGCTGCCGCTGCAACGCTTCCTGCAATCGATGCTGATGCGCCGCGATGCCCAACTGCCCCTGGACAGCCTGCCGCTGGCGTCGCTGGATATCCTCTACTACCAGTTGCTGCCATCCGGCCTCGGCAAGGCACGCAGCCTGGAGCCGCGACAGACGCCAATGGACAGCCAGAACCAGGCCTACTACGAGGTCCAGGCGATCCTCCAGGCGGGTACCGGCGACGGGGTGCATGTCACGCTCTACTGCGACCAGCAGGAGTTTTCCGAACTGGAGCATGGCGACCAGCTGTATGCCGTGGTCGCCCGGCAGATCCTGGGCCAGCGGCGCAGCAGCGGCCGTTACCGCTGCTACATCACCGACCTCGACCTGTCCGAGCTGCTGGAGGACGAGCAGGGGTCCACCAGCCTGTACCTGCGCTACAAGCGCGAGCTGGAGCAGGCGCTCAACGATGGGCTGGAACAGTTGCAGGCGCGGCTGGAGCCCTGACTCTCTCGGCGTTGACGGGCCGCTCCTACAGGGGAATGCGCAGTATCAGAGATCGAAATCCCCTGCCGCCTCCGGCTGGTACTCGACCGCCAGCAGCTCCAGCTTGAGGGTCTTGCCGCCCGGCGCCGGCCAGTCGATCTGGTCGCCCACCGACAGGCCGAGCAGGGCGCAGCCGATCGGCGCAAGAATCGATACGTTGCCCTCGGGGCCGGCATCCTTCGGGTACACCAGGGTCAGGTGGTAATCCTTGCCGCTGGCACTCTCTCGGCAGTGCACCCGCGAATTCATGGTCACCACGCCGGCCGGCACCTCTTCATGCCCGACCACCTGCTCGGCACGGTCCAGCTCGTCCTGCAGGGCGAGCACACCTGGGGTGCTTTCATCGAGGTCGTCGAGCAGGCGCTCGAGACGCTGCACGTCCAAGCGGGTGAGGATGAGGGAAGGCTTGGTGCTCATGATCCAGTCAGACTCCTTTGAACAGGCAATTTTCAACAGGCAGATAAAGCAAAACCCCGCCCAAGGGCGGGGTTTGCAAAATACTGTGGCGTCATCGACGCAGACCCTGACACTACCACAGCGGGGCAAATACTCAAGCCCACACCTTCGTTGTGCCTATGCCGGTGCTCGCGATTTCAGGGCCAGCGCCTCGCGGCAGATCTGCCGGCGCCGCTCGTCATCGGCCGAGCGCCACTCGCGGATATGCTCGACATGGCGGTGACAGCCGGTGCAGACCTTGTGCTCATCCAGCCGACATATGCTGATACAAGGTGATGGCACCGCCGGGCTCACGTTGCTGTAGAGCGGCTTGGGTGGCCGGGGCAGGTCGCTCATCTCAGATCTCGTCGAAGTCCAGCTTCTCGCCGGCGCGTTCCCAGACGATGCGCTCGAGCATCTCGCCCAGCAGTTCTTCGCTCTTCTCACAGACCCATTTGCCGCTCTCTTCGTCGTAGTCGAAGTGGAAGCCGCCGGACTTGTCCGCCAGCCACAGCTGGCGCAGCGGCTCCTGGCGGCTGAAGATCAGCTGGCTGCCGTTGTCGAACTTGACGGTGAGAACGCCGGCGGAGTTCTCCATGTCCAGGTCCATGCCGCTTTCATCGAACAGGTCTTCCAGGGCCTGTTGGGTCGCATCGACCAGGTCGTGGAAACGCGCTTCGCTCAAACTCATTGCAGGGACCTCGAAAAATGGCTGTACACACGCAAGCCGGGCACGATAAGGGCGAACGCCTCAAGCTACAAGCTAATCGCGGTAAGAAAAAGCCGCATGTCCTTCGGTCGCCCATGCCCGCCGAGCGGGGCTGACCCTTGCATAGGCAATCAGGTGGGCGCTCGGTATACTCGGGCGCAATACTGCATATTTCCAAGGATTTCACCCATGAAACGCCTGATTTCCTCCCTCGCGGCGCTGGTCGCGGTTGCCTGCCTCGTTTCGGCCTGCGGTCAGAAAGGCCCCCTGTACCTGCCTGAAGACGGCAAGGACGGCAAAGGCCCGCGCAAATCGCACCAGCATGCCAAGCCTGTCCAGCCGCAACCGGTGCTGGTGCAGCCGCAAGAGCAGCCAGAAGAGTCGCCCGCGCAGTAAGGAAATCCCATGGACGCATTCAACTACCGCGGCGGCGAGCTGTTCGCGGAAGGGGTGGCCCTGACGGCGATCGCCGAACGCTTCGGCACGCCCACCTACGTGTACTCGCGCGCCCATATCGAGGCCCAGTACCGCAGCTATACCGACGCCCTGCAAGGGGTCGAGCACTTGGTCTGCTTCGCGGTCAAGGCCAACTCCAACCTGGGCGTGCTGAACCTGCTGGCGCGCCTCGGCGCAGGCTTCGACATCGTCTCCGGCGGTGAGCTGGAGCGCGTCCTGGCCGCCGGCGGGCGCGCCGATCGCGTGGTGTTCTCCGGGGTCGGCAAGACCCGTGACGACATGCGCCGCGCTCTGGAAGTGGGCGTGCACTGCTTCAACGTCGAGTCCACCGACGAGCTCGAGCGCCTCCAGGTCGTTGCCGCCGAAATGGGCAAGACGGCCCCGGTTTCGCTACGCGTGAACCCGGACGTCGACGCCGGCACCCATCCGTACATTTCCACCGGTCTCAAAGAGAACAAGTTCGGCATCGCCATCGCCGACGCCGAGGCTATCTACGTGCGTGCCGCGCAGTTGCCGAACCTGGATGTGGTCGGCGTCGACTGCCACATCGGCTCGCAACTGACCACCGTCGAGCCCTTCCTCGACGCCCTCGACCGCCTGCTGGTGCTGGTCGACCGCCTGGCCGAGTGCGGCATCCACCTGCGCCACCTGGACCTCGGCGGCGGTGTCGGCGTGCGCTACCGCGACGAGCAACCACCGCTGCTGGCCGACTACATCGCCGCCATTCGCGAGCGCGTCGGCGAGCGCGACCTGGCCCTGGTGTTCGAGCCGGGCCGCTACATCGTCGCCAACGGCGGCGTGCTGCTGACCCGCGTGGAATACCTCAAGCACACCGAGCACAAGGATTTCGCCATCATCGATGCGGCCATGAACGACCTGATCCGTCCCGCCTTGTACCAGGCCTGGATGGACGTCAGCGCGGTCAAGCCCCGCGAAGGTGAAGGCCGGGCCTACGACCTGGTCGGCCCGATCTGCGAAACCGGCGACTTCCTGGGCAAGGACCGCGTGCTGGACCTGGCCGAGGGCGACCTGCTGGCCGTCCGCTCGGCGGGCGCCTATGGTTTCGTCATGAGCTCCAACTACAACACCCGTGGCCGTTGCGCCGAAGTGCTGGTCGATGGCGACCTGGCCTTCGAAGTGCGTCGCCGCGAGACCGTCGCCGAATTGTTCGCCGGCGAAAGCCTGCTGCCGGAGTGAGCCCATGCTGCTGCGTTTCACCAAGATGCACGGGCTGGGCAACGACTTCATGGTCCTCGACCTGGTCAGCCAGCACGCGCACATCCAACCCAAGCACGCCAAGCAATGGGGCGACCGCAACACCGGTATCGGCTTCGACCAACTGCTGATCGTCGAGGCGCCGAATAACCCGGATGTGGATTTCCGCTACCGGATCTTCAATGCCGACGGCTCCGAAGTCGAGCAGTGCGGCAACGGCGCGCGCTGCTTCGCTCGCTTCGTATTGGACAAGCGCCTGACGGCCAAGAAGCGCATTCGCGTCGAGACCAAGGGCGGCATCATCGAGCTCGATGTGCGCAACGACGGCCAGATCTGCGTCGACATGGGGCCGCCACGCTTCGCCCCGGCCGAGATCCCGTTCATCGCCGACGAGCAGGCCATCAGCTATGCGCTGGAAGTCGATGGCCAGGTGCACCAGATCGCCGCGGTGTCCATGGGCAACCCGCATTCGGTACTGCGCGTCGACGACGTGCGCAGTGCGCCGGTCCATGAGCTGGGCCCGAAGATCGAGCATCACCCGCGCTTCCCGCAGCGGGTCAATGCCGGCTTCATCCAGGTGGTCGACCGCCACCGCGCCAACCTGCGGGTATGGGAGCGTGGCGCCGGCGAGACCCAGGCCTGCGGTACCGGCGCCTGCGCCGCGGCCGTGGCGGCGATCAGCCAGGGCTGGATGGACTCGCCGGTGACCATCGACCTGCCGGGCGGCCGCCTGAGCATCGAGTGGGCCGGCCCCGGCAAGCCGGTGCTGATGACCGGCCCCGCCGTCCGCGTGTTCGAAGGACAAGTTCGTCTCTAAGCGAGTATCCGCCATGACCGATCAGCCTAACGTTGCATCCCCGCAGGCCCGAGAGCTCGATGCCGAAGCGGTGGTCGCCTACCTGCGCGCCCACCCGACCTTCTTCGCCGAGCACGACGAGCTGCTGCTCGAACAGCGCATCCCCCATCAGCGCGGCGACAGCGTGTCGCTGGTGGAGCGCCAGCTCAAGCTGCTGCGCGACCGCAACATCGAGATGCGCCATCGCCTGTCGCAGTTGATGGACGTGGCCCGTGACAACGACCGGCTGTTCGACAAGACCCGCCGGCTGATCCTCGACCTGCTCGACGCCGGTACCCTCGAAGAGGTGGTGATGGCGGTCGAGGACAGCCTGCGCCAGGAATTCCAGGTGCCCTTCGTCAGCCTGATCCTGTTCGGCGAGAACGCCGCGCCCGTGGGCCGCTGGGTATCCGGGGCCGAGGCGCAGCAGGCCATCGGCGGGCTGATCGGCGGCGGCAAGACCATCAGCGGCAGCCTGCGCGAGCATGAACTGGCCTTCCTGTTCGGCGATGCCCAGCACAAGGAAGTCGGTTCCAGCGCCGTGGCCACCCTTGAGTACCAGGGCCTGCACGGCGTGCTGGCGATCGGCAGCCGCGACCCGCAGCACTACAAGAGCAGCGTCGGCACCCTGTTCCTCAGCTACATCGCCGAAGTGCTTGGCCGCGTGGTGCCGCGCTTCACCCAGACGCTGCGCTCGGTACGCTGATGGAACGCCAGCTGGAGGCTTATTGCGCTCACCTGCGCAACGAGCGCCAGGTGTCCGAGCACACCCTGCTGGCCTACCGCCGCGACCTCGAGAAAGTCATCGAATTCTGCAACACCCAGGGCATCGCCGGCTGGAGCGCCCTGCAGGTCCAGCAGTTGCGCCAGCTGGTCGCCCGTCAGCACCATCACGGCCAGTCCTCGCGCAGCCTGGCGCGCTTGCTCTCGGCGGTGCGCGGCCTGTACCGCTACCTCAACCGCGAAGGCCATTGCCAGCACGATCCGGCCAACGGCCTGGCGCCGCCCAAGGGTGAACGGCGCCTGCCCAAGGTGCTGGACACCGACCGTGCCCTGCAACTGCTCGATGGCGGCGTCGACGACGAGTTCATTGCCCGTCGCGACCAGGCGATCCTCGAACTGTTCTACTCGTCCGGCCTGCGCCTGTCGGAGCTGACCGGGCTCGACCTCGAACACCTGGACCTGGCCGCCGGGCTGGTACAGGTGCACGGCAAGGGCGGCAAGAGCCGCGTGCTGCCGGTCGGCCGCAAGGCCCGCGAGGCGATGCAGGCGTGGCTCAAGCTGCGCGGCATCGCCGGCCCGCGGGACGGCGCGGTGTTCCTCAGTCGCCAGGGCAAGCGCCTCGGCCCCCGCGCCATCCAGCTGCGGGTCAAGGCCGCCGGCGAGCGCGAGCTCGGCCAGCACCTGCACCCGCACATGCTTCGCCATTCCTTCGCCAGCCACCTGCTGGAATCGTCCCAGGACCTGCGCGCGGTGCAGGAGATGCTCGGCCACGCCGACATCAGCACCACGCAGATCTACACCCACCTGGACTTCCAGCACCTGGCCGCGGTGTACGACAGCGCCCACCCTCGGGCCAAACGCAGCAAGGACACGGACTCATGAGCATCAAGCTGATCACCTTCGACCTGGACGACACCCTCTGGGACACCGCGCCGGTCATCGCCAGCGCCGAAGTCGTCCTGCGCGACTGGCTCGAAGCCAACGCGCCGATCCTCGGCGGCGTGCCGGTCGAGCACCTGTTCGCCATCCGCGAACGCCTGGTGCAGGCCGAACCGGGCCTCAAGCACCGCATCAGCGCCCTGCGCCGACGGGTGCTGTTCCACGCCCTGGAAGAGGTCGGCTACAGCGAACAGCACGCCCGGGAGCTGGCCAACGAGGGCTTCGAGGTGTTCCTGCATGCCCGGCACCAGGTCGAGGTGTTCCCCGAGGTGCAACCGGTGCTGGAGATCCTGCGCCATCACTACACCCTCGGCGTGGTCACCAACGGCAATGCCGACGTGCGCAGGCTCGGCCTGGCGGACTACTTCCGCTTCGCGCTGTGCGCGGAGGACCTAGGGATAGGCAAGCCGGACCCGGCACCGTTCCTCGAAGCGCTGAAGCGCGGTGAGGTGGACGCAGGGGCGGCGGTGCACGTCGGCGACCATCCGGGTGACGACATCGCCGGCGCCCAGCGCGCCGGGCTGCGGGCGGTATGGTTCAACCCGCAGCACAAGCCCTGGAGCGGCGAACAGGCGCCGGATGCGGAGATTCAGCGGCTGTCGCAGTTGCCCGACGTGCTGTCGCGCTGGCGCTGACTGGCTTCACATTCCCCATCCCACATCTTCAGGCAATGCTCCTACAGAGACCGTGCCAACCTGACAGGCACAAAAAAGCCCGCAGCGACGGCGGGCTTTTTTGCGTTCAGCCACTCAGATAGGGCGGCTGCCGTACTTGTTGTCCGGCTTCTTGGGCGGATCGGCGACCACGTTGGCCTCCACTTCCTGCACCTTGCCACCGCGCGACAGGAACTCTTCCATCGCCTTGGCCAGCGCATCGCGCTCTTTCTGCTTGGCTTCCATGCTCGGCATCTCGTCTACCGAGACCGCCGCCTTGGACTTGCCCTTGGCCGCAGGAGCCGGGCTGCTGTCATCGTCGCCGGCGTCTTCCGCGCCGTCGTCAGCGGCCGCTTCAAGGCCGTCATCAGCCTCGTCTTCGTCGCCTACTTCGAGGTCATCATTTTCCAGATCGTCGTCGCTCATGTTCTACCTCATGACTTGCGAAAAGCAGGTTAGTTATAGACCGGTGCAGCCGTAGACCGGCAGCCTCCAGTGAAAATTCAACTGGCCGTGGATTGGCCACTGCCCTGGGTGTCCACCCCCTCATGGGGGGCCCGGCACCCTGCAGGCCCTGCTCCTGGCAAGGCCTGACAAAATTGTTTGAGCCCTTGCTGGCCACAGGCTATTGGCAAGCCTAGCAAAGGGTAGCGAAGTGTGTGGACTACTCGTCCAGCTTCCTTCGGCGCGCATTCTAGCGCGCTCGCAGAAAAAGCAAAGCACCAGAAACACCCGATGGCTTGTAAGTTTTAACCCCGGGTCGCGATCAGCGCAGGGAAACCGTTTGCCCCAGGCCAAACGGTAAATTACAGGCAAAAAAATGCCCGGCGAACCGGGCAAGTTTTCCAGCATCGCGGTTACAGGTTGTAGCCGCGCTCGTTGTGTTGAGCCAGGTCGAGACCGACCGACTCTTCTTCTTCGCTGACCCGCAGGCCCATCACCAGGTCGAGGACCTTGAGGATCACGTAGGTGACGATGGCGGTGTAGACCACGGTGAAGATCACGCCCTTGGCCTGGATCCAGAACTGCGCGGCGATGTCGGTGACCGCGCCGAAGCCGCCCAGGGCAGGTGCCGCGAACACGCCGGTGAGCAGTGCACCGATGATGCCGCCGATGCCGTGCACGCCGAAGGCGTCCAGGGAGTCGTCATAGCCCAGCTTGCGCTTGAGGCTGGTGGCGCAGAAGTAGCAGACCACGCCGGACACCAGGCCGATCACCAGGGCGCCCATCGGCCCGACAGTGCCGGCGGCCGGGGTGATGGCGACCAGGCCGGCGACCACGCCCGAGGCAATGCCCAGTGCGCTTGGCTTGCCGTGGAAGATCCACTCGGCGAACATCCAGCCCAGGGCGGCGGCGGCGGTGGCGATCTGGGTCACCAGCATGGCCATGCCGGCGGTACCGTTGGCCGCGGCGGCGGAACCTGCGTTGAAGCCGAACCAGCCGATCCACAGCATGGCCGCGCCCATCAGGGTGTAGCCCAGGTTGTGGGGGGCCATCGGCGTGGTCGGGTAGCCCTTGCGCTTGCCCAGCACCAGGCAGCAGACCAGGCCGGCGATACCGGCGTTGATGTGCACCACGGTGCCGCCGGCGAAGTCCAGCACGCCCCAGTCCCACATCAGCGCGCCGTCACCGCTCCAGACCATGTGCGCGATCGGCGCATAGACCAGGGTGAACCACACGCCCATGAAGATCAGCATTGCCGAGAACTTCATGCGCTCGGCGAAGGCACCGACGATCAGCGCCGGGGTGATGATGGCGAAGGTCATCTGGAAGGTGATGAACACCGCCTCGGGGAACAGCGCGGTGGCCGAGGTCAGGCCCGACGGCGTGACGCCGTTGAGGAAGGCCTTGGAGAAGCCACCGATGAAGGAATTGAAGTTGAGCACGCCCTTTTCCATACCAGCGGTATCGAAAGCCAGGCTGTAGCCGTAGATGACCCACAGGATGCTGATCAACCCGGTGATGGCGAAACACTGCATCATCACCGACAGCACGTTCTTCGAGCGCACCATGCCGCCGTAGAACAGGGCCAGGCCCGGGATGGTCATGAACAGGACCAGTGCCGTCGAGGTGAGCATCCAGGCGGTGTCGCCGGAGTTCAGCACGGGGGCGGCAGTTTCCTCGGCCAGGGCCAGCCCTGGCATTACGAGGGACAATAGGGCTCCTAGCCCTGCGATCTTGCGCAGAGTCATGTTGTTTTCTCCTGGGGCGTTGGGTTTGGTGAGGCTTGGTTTGGCGCTTAGATCGCGTCGGTATCGGTCTCGCCGGTACGGATGCGGATCGCCTGCTCCAGATTGACCACGAAGATCTTGCCGTCGCCGATCTTGCCGGTGTTGGCCGCCTTGGTGATGGCTTCGATCACCCGATCGAGGTCCTTGTCGTCGATGGCGACATCGATCTTCACCTTGGGCAGGAAATCGACCACATATTCAGCGCCGCGATACAGCTCGGTGTGACCCTTCTGCCGGCCGAAGCCTTTGACTTCGGTCACGGTGATGCCCTGCACGCCGATTTCCGACAGCGACTCGCGCACGTCGTCCAGCTTGAACGGCTTGATGATGGCAGTGACTAGCTTCATGAAACTCTCTCCCGATTTGGTGGACTTGCCCCAGGAAAACAAACCCGTCTCAAGTCTAAGCGCAGCGCCTGGCTTTGTAACGCGTCGTCGGCTCCATCCTCCCCGCCGACGCACGATCCGGCTGTGACGAAGAACCTTCCGGCTCCGCCTGCGCACTGCCTGGTCACAAGGGACTGCATCAGTGCATGGCTCGCTCAGGTCTTTGCAGAAACCTTGCCAGTTAGCGTAAGTCACGGGAAAACAGGTAGTTGCGTGAACCGGCAGGGATTGGCCAATCGCCAGCAAGGAAAAAGCGCACAAAATCGGTGCGCTACCTTTGGCCGCCCTGCGCGAAAAGCGTGCAGCGCAAGTGGCCCGGAGCCCCGTGCTACACTGCTGCCCTTTCAGTGATCAGCGGATACCAGACATGCTCGCGCCCAAAGCCTTCCTCGATGCCCTGAGCGACCAGGCCTCGCGCCTGTTCAGCGGTGACACCGCCGCGCCCCGCGCCGAACTGGAAAGCCAGTTCAAGGTGCTGATGCAGGGTGCCTTCAGCAAGCTCGACCTGGTCAGCCGCGAGGAGTTCGACAGCCAGATGGTGGTGCTGGCCCGCACCCGCGCCCGCCTGGAGGCCCTGGAAAAGCAGGTTGCCGAGCTGGAAGCACGGATGGCGCCGCCCGCCGCAGACTAACAATCGATACAGGGAGTGTTAGCCATGAAAGTCAGTGCCCGGAATGTCTTTGAAGGTTCGGTCAGCGCCATCAAGCCAGGCGCGGTGAATGCCGAGGTCGAACTGACCCTGGGCGGCGGCGAGAAGCTGGTCGCGGTGGTCACCATGGCCAGCCTGCACAACCTCAACATCAACGTCGGCAAGCAGGCCGTGGCGCTGGTCAAGGCCTCGCACATCATCCTGGGCGCCAAGCCTTGATCGAATGCCCGCTTCTGCCTTGACCAGGCAGGAGCGGGCTTGCCCTGCGATAACACTTGCGCAAGGTATTGCATTAATTCCCCGCCCAGCAGATGAAACATATTTAAGTTACGCCTTCCCGGTTGACTTCCCCGCTATGCTTTGCATAAAGTTCACCCGCCCCGAAAAGCGGGCCTTTATTTCAACTCACGAAGAATTCAATGGACACAGTATCTAGTCGCTGTCTGGCAGCCTTTGGCCGCCAGGCACTTGAACCGGAACTCCGGGCCCGCCCCTAGGTCGGGCAAGCCGCGCCAGAGCCTGCTGCTCCGCCGTAGCTTGCCGCCCCGGGTGCCCGCCCGGTCGGAGGCAAGCTCATGAACCTCGATATCGCCACCCCTCGCCTGCGCACCTGTGTGCCCAAGGCCCCGCACCGTCCTGTCCTCGGCTGGGGCCTGTCCTCGTCCCTGGAACCGCCCAGTCGATAGCGCGCCCGTTACTGCCTTCAGTGACGCGCGCGATGCTGTCCGTTCGCTGAACTGACGCCATATAGATCGTCAGAAACTTCCGAACTTTAAATAATTAAAGTTTGTTGGCGTTCTATTGCCCGCCATTTAGCAAAGGAATTAACCGACCATGGAATCAGCCAGTCGAAAGTTCGCTGCCGATCTAATTTCCGGCATTCGCCAGCGAACACGTAAACGTCGGAAAAACCACGTTTTTCATTGTTTGAATCATTGCGACACGGGACACGTTCACTCACCTTCCCTACCGTGAGTCGACTGTGTGTCGTGCCGCCTCCTGCGGCAGGAGCACAGCCAAATGACCGTAAAAGACCGCAACACCCGCAGCAAAGCCGGCGACGATGCCCGCCTGTCGATGCGCGCCGCCCGCGAGGCACGCAACGGCCTGGCCGTGACCCTGGCCAACCTCGACGCCAGCGAGCTGGGCCTGACTGAGCACGAAGCCGCCAAGCGCCTGCAGCGCGACGGCGCCAACCAGGTTGCCCATGACAAGCCGCAACCGGCCCTGGTGCAACTGCTCAAGGCCCTGCACAACCCCTTCATCTACGTGCTGCTCACCCTCGCCGGCATCAGCTTCGTCACCGACTACTGGCTGCCGGTACGCGCAGGCGACCTGGAAGAAGCGGACCTGACCAAGGTCATCATCATCATGACCATGGTCAGCCTCAGCAGCCTGCTGCGCTTCTGGCAGGAGTACCGCTCGGGCAAGGCTGCCGATGCGCTCAAGGCCATGGTCCGCACCACCGCCACCGTGCTGCGCCGCGAGCGCCACGACCAGCCGGCGCGCCTGCGCGAAGTGCCGATGAACGAACTGGTGGCCGGCGATATCGTGCAACTGGCCGCCGGCGACATGATCCCCGCCGATATCCGCCTGATCGAGTCCCGCGACCTGTTCATCAGCCAGGCCGTGCTGACTGGCGAAGCGCTGCCGGTGGAGAAGTACGACACCCTCGGTCACGTCGCGCAGAAGTCCGCAGCCGACAACGCCAACGATGAAAGCGGCCTGCTGGATCTGCCCAACATCGGCTTCATGGGTACCAACGTGGTCAGCGGCCGCGCCCGCGCCGTGGTGGTGGCCACCGGCAAGCGCACCTACTTCGGTTCGCTGGCCAAGGCCATCGTCGGCTCGCGCAGCCAGACCGCCTTCGACCGCGGGGTGAACAGCGTCAGCCGCCTGTTGATCCGCTTCATGCTGGTGATGGTGCCAGTGGTGTTCATGCTCAACGGCGTGGTCAAGGGCGACTGGAGCGACGCCTTCCTGTTCGCCCTGGCCGTGGCCGTGGGCCTGACCCCGGAAATGCTGCCGATGATCGTCAGCGCCAACCTGGCCAAGGGCGCCGTGGCCATGGCCCGGCGCAAGGTGGTGGTCAAGCGCCTGAACGCCATCCAGAACTTCGGTTCGATGGACGTGCTGTGCACCGACAAGACCGGCACCCTGACCCAGGACCGCATCATCCTCGAGCACCACGTCGACCCCAGCGGCCACAAGGACCCGCGCCTGCTGGAACTGGCCTGGCTCAACAGCCACCACCAGAGCGGCGTGAAGAACCTGATGGACCAGGCCGTGCTGCGTTTTGCCGGCGCAGACCAGGGTTTCCAACCACCCTATGCCTACGCCAAGGTCGACGAGCTGCCCTTCGACTTCATCCGCCGGCGCCTGTCGGTTATCGTCCAGGATGCCCTGGGCGATCATTTGCTGGTGAGCAAGGGCGCCGTCGAGGAAATGCTGGCCATCGCCACCCATGTGGAAGAAGCCGGCCAGCGGGTCGCCCTGGACGCCGGGCGACGCCAGCAGCTGCTGGCCACCGCGAGCGCCTACAACCAGGACGGTTTTCGCGTGCTGCTGGTCGGCACCCGCGACATTCCGGCCGCCGCCGGCAAGCCCCAGTACCACACCGATGACGAGCGCGAGCTGGTGATACGCGGCTTCCTGACCTTCCTCGATCCGCCCAAGGAAACCGCCGGCCCGGCCATCGCTGCCCTGCGCGAGATGGGGGTGAAGGTCAAGGTGCTGACCGGCGATAACCCGGTGGTCACCTGCAAGGTCTGCCGCGAAGTGGGCCTGGAACCCGGCCAGCCGCTGCTCGGCCAGGACATCGAGCGCCTGGACGACATCCAGCTCAAGGCGCTGGTCGAAGAGCGCACGGTGTTCGCCAAGCTCACTCCGTTGCAGAAATCGCGGGTGCTCAAGGCGCTGCAGGCCAACGGCCACACCGTGGGCTTCCTCGGCGACGGCATCAACGACGCCCCGGCGCTGCGCGATGCCGACGTGGGCATCTCGGTGGACAGCGGCACCGACATTGCCAAGGAGTCGGCCGACATCATCCTTCTGGAAAAGAGCCTGATGGTGCTGGAAGAAGGCGTGCTCAAGGGCCGCGAAACCTTCGGCAACATCATGAAGTACCTGTGCATGACCGCCAGCTCCAACTTCGGCAACGTGTTCTCGGTGCTGGTGGCCAGCGCGTTCATCCCGTTCATGCCGATGCTGGCGATCCACCTGCTGCTGCAGAACCTGATGTACGACTTCTCCCAGCTGTCGCTACCGTGGGATCGCATGGACAAGGAATTCCTGCGTGAGCCACGCAAGTGGGATGCTCGCAACATCGGTCGTTTCATGCTGTGGATCGGCCCCACTTCGTCGATTTTCGACATCACCACCTTTGCCCTGATGTGGTACGTGTTCGCCGCCAACAGCGTGGAAATGCAGGCGCTGTTCCAGTCCGGCTGGTTCATCGAGGGGTTGCTGTCGCAAACGCTGGTGGTGCACATGCTGCGCACCCGCAAGGTGCCGTTCTTCCAGAGCACCGCGGCGCTGCCGGTGATCCTGGCCACCGGCCTGGTCATGTGCCTGGGCATCTACATCCCGTTCTCGCCGCTGGGGGCGATGGTCGGGCTGGTGCCACTGCCGTGGGAATACTTCCCGTGGCTGGCCGCCACCCTGCTGGGCTACTGCCTGGTGGCCCAGGGCATGAAGACCCTGTACATCCGCCGCTTCGGCCAGTGGTTCTGAGGGGGTGAGCATGCGCGTACTGATCTGCGCGGGGCGCAACTACGCCGACAGCCAACGCTGCCGCCAGGCGCTGGACGCCCTCCAGCGCCAGCAACCGATCCGGGTGCTGATCCACGGCGGCAGCCAGCACCTGGGTGGCGAGATCGAAGGCTGGGCCCGCGAACAGGGCGCCGACATCGTGCGCTACCCGCCCAACTGGCAGCTGCACGGCAAGCTGGCCGAGCGCCTGCGCAACGTCTTCATGCTGCGCGACAGCCGGCCCGACCTGGTGCTGGCGCTGCCGGGCGGGGACGATACCGAGGAGCTGCTGACACGGGCGCGGGGTTCGGGGATTCCGGTGATCTGTGGCAGGCAGCCACGGTCACACTGACCTGACGATCGGCACCCTCTCGCTCTGGGGGCCAGGACTGTACACGTGGGAGCGGGCTTACCCCGCGAACACCGGCAATGCCGGTGCCATGCAACGCGGTGATTGCCTCGCGGGACAAGCCCACAAAGGACTGACTACCTCTTGAGCACACGACTGCAAACCCCGTAGGATTGAGAGCGATTCCCATCTGCATCTCGCTCATTCCTTTTGCAGGAGAGGCTCGTCGTGCCCTCACCCTCACTTCCGCCGCCGCGCCAGGCCATGGATGCGCTGTACCAGGATCACCACGCCTGGCTGCTGGGCTGGCTGCGGCGACGCCTGCAACATGCCGACAACGCCGCCGACCTGGCCCACGACACCTTCGTGCAACTGCTCGGCCGGCCGGAGCTGATCCCGACGCTGCGCCAACCGCGGGCCTGGCTCAGCAGCGTGGCCAAAGGATTGATGATCGACCGCCAGCGCCGGCACAAGCTGGAGATCGCGTACTTGCAGGCGCTGGCCAGCCTGCCGGAGCCCGAGGCGCCCTCGGCCGAGCGCCAGCTGATCCTGCTCCAGACGCTGATGCAGATCGACGCCATGCTCGATGGCCTGCCGGCGAAGGTGCGCATGGCCTTCCTGCTGTCGCGCCTGGAAGGCATGAGCTACCAGGAAATCGCCCATCACCTGGGGATCAGCCTGAGCAGTGTCGAGAAGTACATGGTCAAGGCCATCCGCCACTGCTACCTGGCAAGGCTGGAACCATGAGCGACGACGTGCTCGACCAGGCCATCGGCTGGCTGGTCAGGCTCGAGTCGGCGCAGCATGCGCCGGCACTCTGTGCCGCCTGCCTGGTCTGGCGCCAGAGCGACCCGCGCCATGAAGCCACCTGGCAGGCCCTACAGGAAGCCCAGGCCTGCTTCAGCCAGGCCCGCGAGCTGCCCGAGGGCGTTGCCCTGCGTGCGTTGACGGCGCCCGAGCGGGCGGATCGCCGGCAGGCCCTCAAGCTGCTCACCCTCGGCCTGCTGGGGCTGGGCCTCAGCGGTACGGCACTGCAACACTCACCCTGGCGCCTGAGCCTGGCCGACTACAGCACCCATACCGCAGAACGCCGCCATGTCCAGCTGGCCGATGGCAGCGAGCTGCAGCTCAACAGCCGCAGCGCGGTCAACGTGCGCTTCAGCGCGACCGAACGCCGGGTCGAACTGCTTGAAGGGCAGGTCTATGTCCGCGTGCAGGGCGACACCCGGCAACGCCCCCTGTGTGTGACCAGCGCCGAGGCCAGCCTGTGGACGTTCGACGCGGCGTTCGATGTCTGCCAGGCGCGCGGCAACACGCGCCTGGCCATCGACCAGGGCCAGGTCGCGATCCAGGTGCCCGGGCGAGCCCAGCAACTGGCCAAGGCCGGCGAGCAGTACCGCATCGACCACCATGGCGCGCAGCCCCTGGCCAATCCCCAGGCCCAGGGCTCGGCCTGGACCCGTGGCCTGCTGATCGCCAACGACATGCCCCTGGCCGAACTGGCCGATACCCTGGCCCGCCAGCGCGAAGGCTGGGTCGGCTGCGACCCGGCGGTGGCCGGCCTGCGTGTTTCCGGGGTGTTCCAGCTCGACGACACCGACAATGCCCTGCGCAGCCTGGCCCACACCTGGCCGGTGCGCCTGCAATGGCGCACCGCGTTGTGGGTGCGCATCCTTCCGGCGTAAAGAAAATCGATTCTCGTTTACGGGTTTTCCCCGCTCCTTCGACAAACAGGAAAAACACCTGCCAATTCCCAGGAGCTTTCGATGGATCTGCTGTCCCGCTACCGCCCCACCTTGCTCGCCCAGGCCCTGCTACTTGGCGCCGGCATCGGCCTGGCCCACCCCGTGCTGGCCGAACAGCCGCTGCGCCGTTACGACCTGCCCGCCGCACCACTGGCCGAAGCACTCAACCGCTTCGCCGAGCAGGCCGGCATCAGCCTGCCGTACGACCCGCAGCTGGTGCAGGGCAAGCAGGCCAGGCCGGTGCGCGGCCAGTTGCCCACCGACATGGCGTTGTACCTGATGCTCGAAGGTACCGGGCTCAAGGCCGTGCAGGCCGCCGACGGCAGCTGGGCGCTGCAGCTCGCCGCCAGCGGTGGCGGCGCCCTGGAACTCGGCAGCACGCAGGTTCAGGGTCAAGGCATGGGCCAGGCCACCGAGGGCACGCGCTCCTACACCACCGGGCTGGTGAGCGTCGGTTCGAAGACCCCGACAAGCCTGAAGGACACCCCGCAGTCGGTATCGGTGGTCAGCCGCCAGCTGATCGAGGACCGGCGCATGGTCAGCCTTGACGACGCGATGAAATTCACCCCCGGCATCACCCTGCGCAACGTCAATTTCAACACCCAGGAATTCATCTCCCGTGGCTTTGCGATCGACAACCTGCAGATCGACGGCACGGCACCGATGGACATCGGCAACGGCCTGGGCACCTTCTACAGCCAGCGCAAGTACGACCTGGCCGCCTATGACCATGTCGAAGTGCTGCGCGGCGCCAGCGGCCTGCTCGGCGGCACCGGCAACCCGGGCGGCATCGTCAACCTGGTGCGCAAGCGCCCGCTCGATCACTACCAGCTCAAGCTCGAAGCCTCGGCGGGCTCGTGGGACAACTACCGCAGCGAAGTGGATGCCACAGGTCCCCTGGCCTTCGACGGCAAGCTGCGTGGACGGATGGTGGTCGCCTACCAGGACCGCCAGTACTTCTTCGACAACCGCAGCACCGAACGGCCGTTTTTCTATGGTGTGCTCGAGGCCGACGTCAGCGACGACACCATGCTCACTTTCGGCGGCAGCTACGACAAGGTCCATGAAAACGGCGTGGGCGACGGCCTGCCGCGCTACAGCACCGGCGGCGACCTGAAACTGCCGCGGCACACCTGGTACACCACCAACAGCGCCTGGAACGACAGCTACACCCGCGAGCTGTTCGCCAAGCTCGACCATCGCTTCTCCGATGACTGGAAGCTCAACACCTCCTACACCTATTCGTACAACGAAGGCTCCACCGAAGGCGTGATCCCCTATGGCTCCGTTGACGAGAACAGCAATACCGGCCCCTACTGGTGGGGCAGCTATGTCTCCAGCTGGAGCAAGCAGTCGGTGTTCGACGTCAACCTCTCCGGCACCTTCGACGCCTTCGGCCGCCAACACGAACTGCTGGTGGGTGGCGACTACCAGGAGGTCACCAGCCGCTGGCGCGCGGCCCAGGGCAAGGTCGGCCTGGGCGGCATGATCGACCTGTGGGACCCGCAGTCGACACCGTTGCCGACCGAGGCCACCAACCATGCCTTCTACCGCGACTACTACCCCAACAAGCGCAAGCAGTACGGTCTCTACTCCACCCTGCGCCTGCAGCTGACCGACCCGCTCAAGCTGGTGATCGGCGCCCGCGCCCAGCGCTATACCTTCGAGCAGGCCTACGCCACGCGCAACCGCGACGGCTCCGGGGACTGGGCTCGCCAGGACCAGGTCTCGCACAGCGAGCCGACCACCCTGGTGCCATTCGGTGGCCTGATCTACGCGCTCGACGACCAGTGGTCGACCTACGTCAGCTACGCCGAGATCTACAAACCCCAGGCGCAGAAACTCAAGGGCCCGGAAAAGTCCGGCACCTCCCTCGACCCGATGACCGGCAAGACCTACGAGACCGGGATCAAGGGCGAGCTGTTCGATGGCGCGCTCAACCTCAGCGCCGCGCTGTTCTACACCAAGCGTGAACACCAGGCGATCAAGGACCCCGCCTACCCCGACACACCGTTCAGCTACAGCGCCTCCTGCTGCTTCATCGGCCAGGGCAAGGTGGTCAGCAAGGGT
The DNA here is from genome assembly GCF_002205115.1 of Pseudomonas sp. DrBHI1. Classification (NCBI taxonomy): domain Bacteria; kingdom Pseudomonadati; phylum Pseudomonadota; class Gammaproteobacteria; order Pseudomonadales; family Pseudomonadaceae; genus Pseudomonas; species Pseudomonas sp. DrBHI1. The sequence goes on along the minus strand of NZ_NIBE01000059.1, from coordinate 11,101 downwards.
ATCGACCTGGAGGCCACCGGCGAAGTCCTGCCGGGCTGGGATGTAATCGCCGGCTATACCCTCAACCTGATGGACGACAAGAGCGAGGACACGCTGTACACCACCGTCACGCCCAAGCACCTGTTCAAGCTCTGGTCGGTCTACACCCTGCCGGGCGACTGGTCGGCATGGCGCGTCGGCGCCGGGGTAACCGCCCAGAGCGCCAGCTACGTCGAAGGCAAGGCCTACCGCTTCGACGCCAACTGGAACACCGTGGGTGAAACTCCGTTCGATTTCAGCCAGAGCGGCTACGCGGTCTACGACGCCATGGTCGAGTATAAGGTCGACGATCACTGGACCCTGGCCCTGAACGGCAACAACCTGTTCGACCGCAAGTACTACGCCAGCGTCGGCACGTCCGAGTACGGCAACTACTACGGCGAGCCGCGCAACTTCGTGCTGACCTTGCGCGGCGTGTTCGAATGAGTGCGCGACCTGCCTCATGAAACCAGGCAGGTGCCGACAGCCATGGAGGCGGGCCGGACAAAACTCGATGCACTCTTCTCGTCCGCCTCCCCAGGAGCACCACTAAGCTTTGCCGGGCCGCAGGACGCGGCCCCTTACACGCAAACACGGAGTGCCCATGTCCCTCGCCCTCGTCCACAGCCGCGCCCAGGTGGGTGTGCAGGCCCCCGCCGTCAGCGTCGAAACCCACCTGGCCAACGGCCTGCCCACGCTTACCCTGGTCGGCCTGCCGGAAACCACGGTCAAGGAGAGCAAGGACCGGGTACGCAGCGCCATCGTCAACTCCGGCCTGGACTACCCGGCCCGGCGCATCACCCAGAGCCTCGCCCCCGCCGACCTGCCCAAGGACGGTGGCCGCTACGACCTGGCCATCGCCCTGGGCATCCTCGCCGCCAATGGCCAGGTGCCGGTGGCCACCCTCGACGATATCGAATGCCTGGGTGAGCTGGCCCTGTCGGGCGCCTTGCGCCCGGTACAGGGCGTGCTGCCTGCGGCATTGGCGGCCCGGGATGCGGGTCGGGCGCTGGTGGTGCCACGGGAGAATGCCGAGGAGGCCAGCCTGGCCAGCGGCCTGGTGGTGTATGCGATGGGGCACCTGCGCGAGCTGGTGGCCCACCTGAACGGCCAGCCCGCGCTGTCTCCCTACGCGGCCAATGGCCTGCTGCTGGAGCAACGCCCCTATCCGGACCTCAGCGAAGTCCAGGGCCAGATCGCGGCCAAGCGCGCCCTGCTGGTAGCCGCGGCCGGTGCGCACAACCTGTTGTTCACAGGTCCCCCGGGCACTGGCAAGACCTTGCTTGCCAGTCGTCTGCCCGGGCTGCTGCCGCCGCTGGACGAGCGCGAGGCACTGGAGGTGGCGGCGATCCGCTCGGTCAGCGGCCACGCCCCGCTCGATAGCTGGCCACAGCGGCCGTTCCGCCATCCGCACCATTCGGCCTCAGGTCCGGCGCTGGTCGGCGGGGGCTGTAGGCTTTCGAAATAAATGCGAAATTTTCGAAATTGATGCGACTCGCTGCACGCAAGTACTATCCGGTGAATAGTGATCAGTGCGGTAGGTAGGTGGCGGCCCATAAGAGCACCATGGCCGCGCGATGGGCTGCCTAGCCTCTGGCAGCGGCAGTATCCGCAGGCCAGCGACCTCCCAGGTAACGCCCGATCAGCGGGTAGCAGTCAATGGTTCGTGTAGTCAGGGCCGCCGAGCACTCGCAACTGGTAGTGGTTGATGGCTTGGAACAGTGACTCGGCCAGGATCTTGAGGTGTTCAACCTCTTCAGGTGACGCCCCAGCATCCTTTGCTTCCTGGTAGCACTTCATGGCCTCTATCGCATCGGAGAAGGCTTGGTGATCTGGAAGCAGAACTTTCGTCACATCTCGCTTCACGAATCACTCTCCTGGGCGTCAATGCAGGATGTGCGGAGCTTTGCCGCAGTTGATGAGCTGGTATTCAGTCACCAATCGAAAGCGCAAATACGAAACCTCTCTGAAAAGTTCGAGCTCGTCAGGCGAGGCGCCATCTTCCTCCGCTTGTCGAAGACGTCGCTGCGCATCGATCGCTTTCTGAATCAGCTCTTCACCTGCTGCAACCATTCCCTCGATGGTTCTCTTCACGCCGCTGCCCTCGTGGTTTGACTAGAACAGTATAGAGTCTAACGGTAGCTGGCGAGCTCATCCGGGAAGCTGCGACCGCAATCGCCCCGTAGCTGCCTGTGGCGGTGGGCTATAGGTAGTTGCGCGCGCAAACGATCCATGAACAGCGACCTCACTACTACAGCCGTCGTCAGAGATTCTTCAGGCCTTACTCTCCGCAGTGCAGCCGCAGTAGCCTCGCGCCCACTTATCTCAATCACTCGATTACACGCTGTGTCGCGAGGGATTCCACCAGTGCTCCGATAAGGATCGCTGATCCAGCCATCACACAGGTTGGGCCCTGCTATTTTGGTGACGATCAACGGCAGCAATCGACCTCCCGGCGCACCGCGGGAACCGGCCGTAGCCACCTAACCCAGGCTAAGATATCGTATCGCCACTAAGACGCCGCTCAACGTGATTAGCCGATCCGTGGTAGGCGACCAAGATGGGTCAACAAGGAAGTGAAATGTCTTTGATACCAATGGAATATCTGGGTAGAGAGCAGGCGTACGTCAAGCACACCATTCTGAGAACTTACTTGCAGCGGCTGATCATGATCATCGGCCGCAGTGAGCAGGTGATCAATTATGTCGACTGCTTCGCTGGCCCCTGGTCGGAAGAGTCTGATGACTTGCGCGACACCTCCATTGGTATCTCGTTGAGCCTGATGAAAGATTGTGCAAAGTCGCTTGAGGAGCGGCATGGCGCAAAGGTGAAGTTTCGCGCCCTGTATATCGAGAAGAATGATGAGGCTTTTGCTAAGCTGCAAAAATTTCTGTCCAACAACACGGGCAGCGTCGTAGACGCTAGTTGCATCCACGGCGACTACACGACGAAAATCGATGATATCGCGAGCTGGGCAAAACTTGGGTTTACCTTCTTCTTCATTGACCCCAAAGGCTGGCGGAAGGTCATCAATGCGCCGGTACTGGCGCCTCTATTGGCGTTGAACAGAACCGAGTTTCTCATCAACTTGATGTACGACTTCCTCAACCGAGCGATGTCGATGACGGCTCAGCAAGCGAACGTTGAGGAATTACTTGGTAAGCCAATCACGTTCTCAGGCAAGGAGACCGCAACCGAACGGCAGCACATCATTGTTTCCCAGTACCGCCAGGTGGTTGGGGATCTGTACAACGGCAGAACTGCGCACGTCACCGTTGAGCGGCCGGGCATGGACCGCGTCCTGTACTTCCTGATCTACCTCACTCGACATTCCAAAGGGCTCATTGTCTTCAAAGAGGCCGCCGAGCAGATGGAAATGGTTCAGCGCGTCAGTCAGTTCGAGACCAAGCTCAGGCAGCAAGCGAGCAAGAGGCTCCCTGTTTATGACCTCTTCTCCTCACCTGAAGATCAGCCCGAGCCAGTCAACGTTCGGGACAACAGGATGCTCGCAAGAAAGTATTTGCTAACACGTCTTTCTAGCACACCGTTGCTGGTGGACAATGATTGCTGGGCAAACTTCCTTGTGGAAACTGAACTCTATCCAACAGACCTGCAATTGGCTTTTAAAGACCTCATCAAAGAAGAGAAAGTCATAAACCTGGATGCAAATGTTCGAAGGCGGACAAAGAATCCGGTAAGGCCAAACTGGCCAAGCAAAAGTGAACGATGGGTACTCTGTGCAGAATCACCTTCTCCAAAAATCACTTGTTTGCATTTATCAGAAACCTCAAAATCAGCCTACGACAAGAAAGTTTGAACACACACCAAATTACTAGCCAAATAATATATCAACAGAGCCATATTTAGCTGAGCTTATAGGGTATGTGTGTTATGCTTCTAACTTGGCAGGGCCACGAACAGAAATGCAAAGCACCAAGGTGATAGTCATTTGAGTCGCGCCCGGTTTACATGAGCATCGTGCACGACAGGAGTTACAGTGCAATGAGTACCCAGACGAGCATAGAATGGACCGAAATGACTTGGAACCCCATCGTGGGGTGCACCAAGGTATCGCCGGGCTGCAAGCATTGTTATGCCGAAAACATGGCTCACCGGCTGCAGGCCATGGGCACTCCAGGCTATGAAAATGGTTTCAAGCTTAGCTTGCGCCCGGAGAAACTACGCGAACCACTTCAGCGAAAAAAACCGACCATTTATTTTGTAAACTCAATGTCGGATCTATTTCACGAAAAAGTCCCGGATCACTACATCGATCAGGTTTTTGACGTCATTCGTGAGGCGACGCAACATACCTTTCAAATCCTGACCAAGCGCGCGGAACGGTTGGCTGATTACTTCAGCAAGCGCGTTCCACCTACCAACGCCTGGCTTGGCGTATCGGTCGAAGACAAGGCCTATGGCGTTCCTCGTATCGATTGCTTGCGTCGTGTGAACGCCACAATCCGCTTCCTCTCGGCAGAACCGCTGCTCGAAGATCTCGGTGAAATAGATCTGACCGATATCCACTGGGTGATTGTTGGAGGCGAGTCAGGTGCAAAGGCGCGTCCCATGCAGCAAGAGTGGGTCGACAACATTCATCGCCAGTGCGATATCTCCGGTTCCGCATTCTTCTTCAAGCAATGGGGCGGATGGGGGGCGGATGGCGTCAAGCGCTCTAAAAAAGCAAACGGGCGGCTGCTGAACGGCCAGACCTGGGATGAGATACCTCTGTTGAATTTAGCCTGAGTTAAAGGATTTACCGGATGGCAAAGGATGAAAAGTACAAATGGAATATTTCCACCGGGACATATCCTCAGATCGACCCACACAGCAAGGTCAAGCACAAGATCATTCAGGACTATATTCGGTCCTACATTACGGTATTGATGAGCAACCAGATGATCCCTCGAATCGGGATCAACATAATTGATGGCTTCTGCGGAGGTGGCGTTTACAAAGACGATGACGGCGTAGGCGTTCATTATGGATCGCCGATCATCGCACTGGACACTGTGCGCCAGACAGTTGCGGAAATTAACATTCTGAGAAAGCTCGCCCGCGAAGTGGTCGCGAAGTATTACTTCATAGACATCAAGAAAGACAACATCAATTACCTGAACGCGATACTCAACGAGAAGGGCTATTCTCACTTAATAAATAAGGACATATTCCCCCTAAAGTCACGCTTCACCAACGCTCTTCCGGCGCTAATCAGTCAAATCAAAAAATTCAAATTCTCCGAGCGCGCACTATTCTTGCTGGATCAATACGCTTACAAAGATGTTCCTTTTTCCAGCATCCGTACCATCTTTCAGGAGGTGGGAAACGCGGAGGTTTTGCTAACATTCAACGTTGACAGCCTGATTGACTATCTTTCCGAGCGCGAGGAAAACCGTAAGGCGCTCCAGAACATCGACCTTGAAAAATACATTCCTTGGGAAAAGCTCCCCTCTTTCAAAGCTACGATGCGCCATGAATGGCAGCACCTCATTCAACGTTTTCTAGCAGAGGGCATACTGAAAGAAAGCGGCGCAGAGTTCATGACGGTATTTTTCATAACGCCATATGGCGCTAACCCTAGGACCTACTGGTTTATTCATCTCGCCAAGAGCTATCGCGCAAATGCCGTGATGAAGGAAATTCATTGGAAGTACGGTAACCACTTCTCGCACTCCATGACGCCCGCGTTATTTGTGGGTTACGACACCAAGCGCGATATCCAGATTACAGATCAACACAACCTTGGCTTTGGTGAAGAGCACTTCTTCGACAGCGTCACCGGAAAACGCATCGAGACTGAGCTCTCAGAGCTACTGCCCCGACAGATCTACCAACAGCCTGTCCAAACGTTCGGCTCGATGATGAGGAGCATGGCCAACGGCACGATGGCCAACGAGAGCATCGTTCGTGAAGCCCTTCACATGCCAATTCTGTGCAAGGACATAGAGGTTTTCGACAAGGACAGTGGTACCAGGCGGCGCAAAGGCAGCAGCATCAAATCCTCCGATATCTTGATGCCTGCGGCGCAGCGGTCCATGTTTTTCTTGCCTCCCATCTCGATGGTCCAGAAGGGGAAAACTGAGATCGAAGACGACTGATTACCGGAAAAAGGCCAGATCAATGCAATCAGCACCGAGACTCATTCCAGCGGCGACCAAGCCTGAGCGGTTGCACGGGCTTGCCCACCCATAGCTGTCGATATCGAGAAATTACAAACGCTCTGTGAACAGCCAGCCGGCTGCGCTGAACTGTGGAATTTCAGAGGGCTGTCGTACCTACGCCGATCCGCGGTAACTGATCAATGCGCTTGTAGGTTTCATAGAGCGAGATCATGTCGCCTTGCGCCATGATCTCCAAAGGAGAGCGGCCCCCGAAGAATTCATTCTCGTTTTTGAACCCAGGGAATCCTTTGACGTTAGCCTGATTGGCAAACGTGGTCCGCAACGATGCGTGGATGGCCAGCACCAGGCCTATACGCTGCTGCTGATCTTGATCGAGCCTTCGGCCAGCACCGCAATCATGAGAAGCGCGACGGTATGTAGAGTGCGATATGCGCAGAATTCTGCAGGCTTGGGCCGGGGAGGCCTGCCAGCCGGCAATGATGCGCAGCGCCACTTTCAGACTTACCGAAGACTGCTCCTGGTTGAAACGCCCGCTGCCCATAACGCTGCCTACTCCTACCGCCATCAGGCAATTTACCTCTGATGCCATGAGTGAAGAACTGATGAGCACCAGCCGTCCATGTCCTGCCCAACTCACCTGTTTCAGCCCTTCACCTCAGACCTACGTGATGAGGACCCAATTGAGGAAAGCAACGTGTGTATCGCTACACTTAGTTCTATAAGAGCTCTAAATGTTCATCTGGCCCGTGGTTCACCGTAGCAATCGGGCTCCTCCCACTCGATGTTCATTTTTTGACACGCATAGTCTGCCTCATGCCTAGATAAATAACTCGGTTTTAGGCGTTGCTTTTCCTTGTTGTCGTATATATCGAAACCACCAGAAATGGTCTCTGCATAGAAACGAGTGCCTACGCGCCCGCTTTCAGCGGGAACAGCTGGAACGATGACGAATCTTGGTAGCATTTTGGCGCCTCCCCAGTCGATTCTCTATTTCAGTACTAGCGGCACCTGGCACGGGAGTACAGGCAGATTGCTCGTTCAAACGATGAGTGGCAAGTCAGCACTTTTTTGACGTCAGTCCGCGGTTAGCCCTACCCAAGCGATTCCAGTAGACTCTCACTTGGGTGCTAGCCGCATAGGGCGGTGAGGCAGGTTAAAAGCAACGCCGGTCGGGCCGCCGCGCGCGAGTAACTGTGCCGATGCAGACACCTGAGCTCCCCCGCGCCCAGCAAATGGCCGAGCGTGCCTTTGCCAACCTGGAACGTTTCCTACATATCGAAGCCGTCAGTGGCATCGTCCTTTTGGTCGTCGCCGTTTGCGCACTGATCTGGGCCAATTCCCCAGCCGCAGACAGCTACGAGGCGCTCTGGCATACCCCATTGTCATTCGGCTTTGGAACGTACGTCGTATCGCAATCCCTGCACTTCTGGATCAACGACGGTCTGATGACCATCTTCTTCCTGGTGGTAGGGATGGAAATTCGCCGCGAGATCCATGAAGGGGCATTGTCCAGCCTACGTCAGGCGACGTTACCAATGGCTGCGGCGCTTGGTGGCGTTGCCGTACCAGCGCTGCTCTACCTCGTTTTCAATCACCAGGCACCGCAACAAAACGGCTGGGCGGTGCCAACCGCCACAGACATTGCGTTCGCCGTCGGTGTACTGGCTCTACTGGGCAAGTCGATTCCGTCGAACATCCGTGTATTCCTTCTGGCCCTCGCGATCATCGACGACATCATTGCTGTTTTGATCATCGCCTTCTTCTATTCGGGCGGTCTGGACTACTCAGGTTTTGCGGTCGCAGCGGTAGGCCTCTTGCTGGTTATCGGTCTGCAGAAGATTGGGATTGGTTCCGCCTATGCCTATGTCATCCCCGGAGCCATCACTTGGATCGGGATACTGATGACAGGAGCCCACCCTACGCTGGCAGGTGTGATTCTCGGGATGATGACGCCAGTCGTCGCGATACCCATGCGCGAGCGCCCGCTGGATGCCATTGCACGGTTCTCAGGTGAGTTGATAGGTCGTGCCAAGGCCACGGAGCAAGATGCCACTGATTTGATGGACCCGCTGAAGCGACTGCGCCTGGCCCAGCGTGAGCTCCTGCCCCCGGTGGTTCGGGTGCAAAGTGCGCTACACCCCTGGGTGGCGTACGCCATCATGCCGTTGTTCGCCCTGGCCAATGCGGGAGTAAATTTGGGCGGGATCGATCTGTCGAGCGAGGCGCCTCATTGGGTGATGCTCGGCATCGGTATTGCATTGGTGGCGGGCAAGCCGCTAGGCGTTTTGAGTGCAAGCTGGCTGATGGTCCGCCTGGGATGGTGCACACTGCCGGCGGGAGTTAGCTGGAGCGGCATTACCTTGATCGGCTTGCTGGCCGGCATCGGCTTCACCATGTCGATCTTCATTGCCACATTGGCGTTCGCCGACGCCAGCTTGCTCGGCGCGGCTAAGGTCGGAGTACTGTCCGGATCGGTGATTTCTGCTGTCATCGGCATTGCTTGGGGAATGCTGAAAGTGCGTCGGACGCACCCTGGCAGCTCAGCGGAAGCAGCCTAACTCAAGCCTCGTATACCGACCTGTCGGACATTGAAGCTCCGGCAGGTTGCCCTGGTGCGCCGAGAGTGCGGTCGCTCATCCGGGCGGCTGCGGTTGATCCGCTCGGACAAAATCCTCTACCATGCTGCCGGTCTATCTTCAGACAACCTCTGGGAAAAACCTTGATTCGTACTAACTGGCTGCCTACGCCGCCTTAGTTTCCCGCCCCCTCGCAACACCTGACCGCCTTCTAGCTGCGGTCGTACTCGGCTGCGCCTGAAAAATATTCGCAGCCAAAGCCATCTCACAACTCAATTGAAATGCACGCTCATGCTTGCCTGACGTTTGCCGTCCGGGCTGCATGCGCCTTGCCTTGGGTGAATTCATGCTCGAAAAGCTTAAAGCCACGTGGCTATCAAATATCCGTGCGGATGTACTCGCAGGCCTTGTTGTCGCACTTGCCCTGATTCCTGAAGCCATAGCCTTCTCCATCATCGCCGGCGTCGATCCGAAAGTAGGTCTCTACGCTTCCTTCTGCATCTGCGTGGTCATCGCATTCGTCGGTGGCAGACCCGCCATGATCTCCGCTGCTACAGGAGCCATGGCGTTGCTCATGGTCAATTTGGTCAAAGATCACGGCCTGCAATACCTGCTCGCTGCAACGCTGCTGTGCGGCGTTCTGCAGATCCTCGCCGGATATCTGCGCCTGGGTGAGTTGATGCGCTTCGTCTCACGCTCCGTCGTGACCGGTTTCGTCAACGCGCTGGCCATCCTGATCTTCATGGCCCAGCTCCCTGAACTGACCAATGTGACCTGGCCGGTCTACGCCATGACCGCTGCCGGGCTCGGGATCATCTACCTATTCCCGTACGTACCTGTTCTGGGCAAGCTGTTGCCCTCACCACTGGTCTGCATTCTGGTACTGACGGCGATCGCGATGTACCTCGGCCTGGATATCCGCACCGTAGGCGACATGGGCTCGCTGCCGGATAGCCTGCCCATCTTCCTGTGGCCGGAAGTCCCGCTGAACCTGCAGACCTTGCTCATCATCCTGCCTTACTCGGCGGCGCTGGCTGTCGTTGGACTGCTGGAGTCGATGATGACTGCCACCATCGTGGATGATCTGACGGAAACGGACAGCGACAAGAACCGCGAGTGCAAAGGACAAGGCATCGCGAACATCACAGCAGGGCTGCTTGGCGGGATGGCCGGCTGCGCGATGATCGGCCAGTCGATGATCAACGTGAAATCGGGTGGTCGCACACGTCTGTCCACTTTAAGTGCCGGAGTGCTACTGCTGGCGATGATGCTGTTCCTTGGCGATTGGCTGGCCAGCATCCCAATGGCGGCACTGGTGGCGGTGATGATCATGGTGTCCATCAGCACCTTCAGCTGGCAGTCGATCCGCAACCTGAAGCAGTACCCGCTATCGACCAACATTGTGATGGTCGTAACTGTGGTGGTCGTGGTCGCCACCCACAACCTGGCGTTTGGCGTCATCGCCGGCACGTTGTTGGCCGCCATGTTCTTCGCCAACAAGATTGCCCATTACCTTGACATTACTTCCAAGGTCGATCCAGAGCATAAGCACCGGACCTACTACGTGGTCGGCCAGGTCTTCTTCGGCTCTGCAGAGCGCTTTACCAACGCCTTCGACCTCCGTGAGGAAATGGACACCGTGACCATCGACCTGCGCGAAGCTCATTTCTGGGATATCACGGCAGTAGGTGCCCTGGATAGGGTGGTCTTGAAGCTGCGCCGCAACGGCATTGCGGTGGACGTAATCGGAATGAATCGGGCGACAGCCACACTGGTAGATCGCTTTGGCGTACACGATAAACCCGATGGTATCGATAGTTTGATGGGCCACTAAGCGCTGAAACAAGGTTATCTCAATCGAAGCTGCCCGTAGATGGCCAGCCAGCCCACTGAGCGGGCCGATTGGAAGGAGTTCGGACGGGCGAAAAAAACCGCCCGAAGGCGGCCAAGGGGACTACATGGATGAGCCCTAAGTGTAGTCCTGATCCAACACTTTTTCAGTGTTTCGAGGTAAGGACTTGAACAAGATGAGCGCCAGGAGCTCCATCAAGCTCCTGGTGCCGGACAGCCAGCAAGGCACCCTCTACAAATGGGTGACCATCCTGACGGGCTCGAAGAACGCGCTTACAAGGTGTGGTTTTTTCCTCGGCGGAGCACTGCTCGCGTTGCTCGGTTTTACCCTGGCGGTGCTGGCCATGGCGGCAGTACTGGCCCTGATCTGGATCGGCAGTCTGGTGCTGCTGAAAAAGGACTTGGGCAAAGCCAAGGCCAAACCCAAGTTACGCGAGATGCTGGCCAAGAGCCGAACCATCAACATCCTCTCGGCCGCACGGCTGTTTCTCTTCGGTGCCCGAGACGTCTGGTTCGTCGTGGCGCTGCCGGTGT